>JAYOEB010000085.1:0-10021 GCA_038116775.1 Opitutia bacterium
AAACGTAAAAATTATTGCAGTCCGCCAGGGCAATCACAGGGAGTGGACCACGTTCGTGACCACTCCCCATAAATGGGCATCATCCTGTTCGTGAAAATCAATCGGGGGATAGTCGGGGTTTTCGGGTACGAGCCAAGCTCGGCCCTTGGCTTGGCGGAAACGCTTGACCGTGAGCTCGCCGTTGATCGAAACGATGACCACCCTGCCGTTGGCGGCCTCCAAGCTACGATCCACCACCAGCAGGTCACCGTCGTGAATTCCCGCTCCAATCATGGAGTCGCCCCGAGCACGAACGAAAAAAGTGGCGCTGGGCTCGCGAACGAGATGGGCGTTCAGATCAAGAACACCCTCGGCATAATCGTCGGCGGGCGAAGGGAAACCCGCCGGTACCGTATGTTCGTAGAACGGAACCGAGTCCTCCCGCTCGCGAACGAAACGAAGCACCCGGTCGATTTTGCTGACCGGAAGGCGTACCGGCTTGGTGGGCTCTCCGTAGTGATTGGAACCCTTGGGCCGTCCGGCTCCGCTTCTTTTGCCTCCATGATTCATTAATGCATTTGAATATTGTAACGTAATTCAAAAAAGGCAAGATTTGGATCAGAAGAAAGTTGATCTATTTCTTAAAATCCTACGATTTATAATAGTGGACTCTACAAACCAATCAAATCCAATCAATCATCTGATCATCGGAGCGTCGAGGGGAATCGGGCGTTCCCTCCTCGACCTATCGATTGAAGCGGGTCATCAAGCGTATGCCCTTTCGCGCAGTCTTCCCGAAAGCAAGCCGGAGCCATGCTCTTGGATCACTGCCGATGCCGGCAAACCGGAAAGTTATCTGGCTTCCCTGCCCGAAAAGATTCATGCCCTCACCTTTTGCCCGGGAAAAGTCATTCTCGGACCCATCAGACGCCTCAAAGCGGAGCAAATGCTCGAAGCCTACCAAACCAGCGTATTGGACGCCTTTTCCGTCATCCAAGCCCTCCTGCCCCGTCTGGAGGGGTCGATTGCGCTGCTTTCATCAGTCGCGGCCCGGACCGGGTTGCCCAGTCATTGCGCCATTTCCGCGGCCAAATCCGCCCTGGAAGGCTTTGCCGTCGCCCTGGCCGCCGATCTTGCCCCCAGGGTGAGAGTGAACGTAGTGGCTCCCACCCTCACCCCGACGCAAATGGGCACCGCCATGGTCGGAGGAGAAAAAATGCTCCCCATGATCGAGGAGCGCCATCCGCTGAAAAAAATTCCCGCAGTCAGGGAAATCGCATCCACGCTCCTCTTTCTTCATTCCGAGGCCGCCGCCTCCATTACCGGACAAATTCTCAACGTGGACGCCGGACTATCGAAACTCCGCCTTCATTCATGAGTCCGGAGGTTTCATCAGTCCCGACGGCCATCGTATGGTTCCGCAAGGACCTGCGCCTTCGGGACAACCCATCCCTGCATGCCGCCTTACTGGCCAAGCAAAGCATTCTTCCGATATTCGTCTGGGACCCCGAGGAAGGGGGTTCCTGGAGCCCGGGGGCGGCCTCCCGTTGGTGGCTCCATCAGGCTCTGGAAAGCCTTGGGGAGGAAATCAAAAGCCTCGGTGGGCGGTTGGTTCTCGCCCAGGGCAAAGCAGCCGAACTCATTCCTAAACTCGCTCGCCAACATCAAGTTGAAAAGGTCTACTACGGCCGATCCTACGATCCTGCCGGTTTGGCGACGCAGGAAGAGGTGGAGGAAGCCTTGGATCTGGCCGGAGTCGACACCGAATCCTTCAACGCATCTCTCCTTCAGGAGCCCTGGGAAACCAAAAACGGGACCGGCAAGCCCTTTCAGGTATTCACCCCCTATTGGCGCAAGTCCCGTTCGATCATCTATCGCGAGCCCGCTGATTATTCGCTCGCCAAGCTTTCCTTTCTTAGACCGATTCATTCGATTGCCTCGCTCGATGAACTCGGTCTGCTCCCCGATCATCCCTGGACCGGCAAACTCTCCGATCACTGGAGCGTATCGGAATCCTCGGCTCACCAACAACTGGAAAGAACGGTCAACGAAGTCACCCACTCCTACGCCACTCGCCGGAATCACCCTTCCGTCGACGGCACCTCGGGCTTGTCTCCCTATTTGGCTTGGGGACTGATCAGTCCTCGTCAAATTTGTCGGGCCGTGCTTCAATCCGATAACGAGGGAAGCCATCGGGGAGAAAACAAATTTTTGGTAGAAATCGGGTGGCGGGAATTCTCCTACCACCTGCTTTATCACTACCCCACCATCCCCGACAACCCTCTCCGGCCAAAATATGCGGCTTTCCCTTGGGTCAGCGATCCGGCAAACCTCAAGCGCTGGCAATTCGGCAGGACCGGTTACCCCATGGTGGACGCGGGCATGCGCCAACTTTACGAAACGGGGTGGATGCATAACCGCGTCCGCATGATCGTCGCCTCTTTTCTCGTCAAGCACCTGCTCATCTCCTGGACGGAAGGAGCCCGATGGTTTTGGGACACGCTGGTCGACGCGGACCTCGCCAGCAACACCCAAGGCTGGCAATGGGCGGCCGGTTGCGGCGCCGATGCCGCTCCCTACTTCCGAATCTTCAATCCCATCACCCAAGGCGAAAAGTTCGATACCCGGGGAATCTACGCCAAAAGATGGATTCCCGCACTGGCCGACCTGCCTTCCAAGTGGATCTTTCGCCCTTGGGAAGCTCCTCCGAGCATCCTTGAGGAAAACGCATTGACGCTGGGAAAGGATTACCCCGCTCCCTGCGTGGACCATTCTTATGGACGAGCCCGAGCTTTGGAAGCCCTAGCCTCCCTGAAATCCCCATCCGCAGGGCCCTGATTTCGTGATTTCCACCAAAAATCCCAAGCGACTCATCGTCATTCTCGGTGATCATTTGGACTACCAACGCTTTTTGCCGGCGGACTTTGATCCGTCCGATGATCTTTTCTGGATGGCGGAGGCATCGGAAGAATCGACCCACGTAAAGTCGAACAAGCACAGAATCGTTTGCTTTCTCTCCTCGATGCGGCACTTCCGGGATCACTTGGAAAGCCTACGACTTCCGCTTGCCTACCATCAACTGAATGAAGGCGGATCCTCCTCCACACTCTCCGATTACCTGGAAGCGGATCTTCGAAAATGGAAACCCGAAACCGTACGGATGACCAAGCCCGGAGACTTCCGGGTCGAATCCGCCTTGGCGGAAATCATCTCCAGGCAAGGCGTTCGCTTGCAAATGGTGGAAGACGAACACTTTTTGTGCTCCTCGGAGGAATTCATCCAGCATGCCCAGGGACGCAAGTCCCTGAGGCTCGAGTTCTTCTATCGTGAAATGCGCCGCAAGCATCAAATCCTCATGGATGGAGACAAGCCGCTCGGCGGCGACTGGAACTACGACAAGGACAACCGTGAAAGCTTCGGTAAGCAGGGTCCTCCGCCAAGTCCGTCCGACCGGGGGAGCCCTCCCGACTCCACGACTCTTGAAGTGATTGCCTTGGTCGACCGTCTCTTTCCCGACCATCCCGGTGACCTGAGCAGCTTCAGGTGGCCGGTGACTCCCGAAGACGCGGATGCGGAACTCGATCGTTTCATTTCCGATGCCCTTCCCCTTTATGGTCGCTTTCAGGATGCGATGTGGACCCGCGAACCCACCCTTTTCCATTCCTTGATTTCAGCCCCTCTCAACTTGCGATTGCTCGATCCGAGAGATGCGGTAAGAAAAGTGGAAGATGCCCACCTTGCCGGTCACGCTCCCTTATCGGCCGCGGAAGGATTCGTCCGCCAAGTCATTGGTTGGCGGGAATACGTTCGGGGCATCTACAACTGGAAGATGCCGGACTACCGATCGGACAATTTTCTAGGGGCCGATCAATCCCTGCCCGAATTTTTCTGGACCGGCGAGTCCGACATGGCCTGCATGCGGTCTTGCCTCACTCAAGTCCTCGAGACGGGCTACGGACATCACATCCAGAGGTTGATGGTGATTGGCTTGTATTCCCTTCTCCGCGGAATCCATCCCCATGAAATCAACGACTGGTTTCTGGCCAGTTACGTCGATGCGGTGGACTGGGTAACCACTCCCAACGTCATCGGCATGTCCCAATTCGCGGATGGGGGACTGATGGCCTCCAAGCCCTACTGCGCCACCGGCGCCTACGTCGACCGGATGAGCAACTACTGCAAGGGGTGCCGTTACAACCCCAAGGAATCGACTGGTCCGAACGCCTGCCCCCTTACCACCCTCTACTGGTCTTTTCTCGACCGTCATCGCGAGACCCTTTCCTCCAACCGGCGAATGTCCATGCAACTGCGCAACCTCGGCAGGCTCAAGGAAGACAAGCTCGCTGAAATCAGAAAAGCAGCAGATTGCCATCTTCATCAGTCTTAGCCCCCTTTTCCTCCCCGGCCTCCATGCCGGCGTATCCGCGGATCGTCTCCAGGGTGTCCGCCTCCTCCGGTTCCTTGTCCTTCCTCCATCGCCGAATGCGCGGGAAGCGCAGGGCGATTCCCGATTTGTGCCGGCCCGAGGCTTGGGTCCCTTCAAAGGCGATTTCAAAGACCAACTTCGGACGCACCCCTCGAACGGGTCCGAATTTGCCGGTTATGTTTTTGCGGATGAATTGGTCCACCTCGATCATTTCCTCCTTGGTCAATCCGGAATACGCTTTGGCCACCGTGACCAATTCGCCTGCCTCATCCAAGACCGCCAGGGTGTAGTCGGTGTACAAGTTGGCCCTCTTGCCGTGACCAAGCTGAGCGCTTACGACCACCATGTCGGCATGAAAAGGGTCTGCTTTCCACTTGTACCAACTGCCCTTGACGCGGCCACTCCGGTACTCCGAATCCCTTTTTTTGAGCATGAATCCCTCGACTCCCCGTTTTCGGGATTCCTCTCGCCGGCTTTTTAGTTTGCTCCAGCTTTTTTCGCCAACCACCGGAGACAAGCCAATCGGCAAATGCTTCGGCAGCGACCCAAGCAGGCATTCGAGCTTGTTCCTTCTCTCAGCCAAGGGTTTGCTCCGCAGATCCTCTCCTTGGATTCTCAAAAGATCGTAGGCTTGAAAGCGAACGGGCTGCCTTTTCAGGATAGAGGAAGTCGGGTTTTTCCGACCCAATCGCTTTTGCAAATGAGAAAAGGAACGAAGACCTTCCCTCCCCCATGGCAAGATTTCTCCATCGAGGCACAAACCTGCAGGCAAATAGGGGAGACATGCCAAAATCTCGGGAAAAGACTCGTCCATGGCTTCGTCCCCCCTGGACCACAAAATACCCCTACCGCCTCCGTATGCTACCAATTGGGCCCGGATGCCGTCCCACTTCCATTCAACCAGCCAATCCTCCACGCGTCCCAACTCCTCCACTTCGGTCTGCAGTGGGGTCGCCAGACAAAAGGGAAAGGGACGACCCATCTCCTTCGCGCTCTCCTCCGAAGGATTGAGAATTTCCCGCATGGTCAGATTCTCGCAGGTCCAGTTGCCGGCTATTCTCTGCGCGATCACCGCCGGTTCTACCTTTGCAACCCGAGCAAGCGCCTTGCAAAGGTTGCCCTTTGATACCCCCATGCGAAAGCCGCCGGTAAGCAATTTGTGAAAAGGCAGCATCTCCTCCATGCTCAAATGATCCCAGGCTCGGTTGATTCCTTCTCTGCGCTCTCCGCCCTCCCGCCCCTTCAAGGGCAAGATGAATTTTCGAATGGTTTGATCCAAGCCCAGCGATTCCGAACTGGAATCGCTTCCCAAAAGCAAGGAAATGGTTTCCGCGAGGTCTCCCACGCGATCGTGGCATTCCTCGACCATCCAAAGGGGCAGTTTCACTCTCTCGGCAGCGAGGATCCGCAACTCACCGGTTTTCATCGCTCCCTTGATTTTGTTTCCCGCCAACAACCAACAAACCCAGATCGCATCCTCGGGGGGAGCGCTCTCCAGGTACTCGACCAAGCGATCGATGCGCTCATTGGTTTTGGTCATGGAGTCAAGATCGTGAAAAAGACGGGCAAAGGCTTTCACTCTTCCTCCTCTCCTCGAATGACGGCCCCTGCCAGAAGCGAACAATTCATGCCCCGCTCCCTCAAATATCGGCTCAGGGCTTCCCCGTCGCCGTGGGTAAGAAGAACCTCCTCCGCCTCCGTTCCTTGGATAACCTGGTTCAACCCATCCCAATCCGCATGATCGGATAGAACGAAACCCCGATCCAGGTTGCGCCTTCTTCGAGCTCCCCGTATCGCCATCCAGCCAGAGGCGAACCCTTTGCGGGCATGACCGAATCTTCGGATCCAAGTGGAATCCTCCACCGCCGGAGGAGCGACGACGATCGCATTTGGGAAATCAGTCGAGGGCTCGATTTTTTTGACTTCCGGCAACCGAACCCCCGCCTTTCGGTAGTGGTCGACGAAGGAAAGCACCGCCGAATGAGCGTAAATCGGGCCTATCGAGTCGTCCAACCCCGCCAACACCCGCTGGGCTTTCCCCAGGGAATAGGCAAGGAGTATCGAGGCATGGCCACTCGCCGAGTTCCCAGCCCACCATTGATTGATCTCATGGTGTATTTTCTGCTCGGCAGACCATCGGTAAACGGGGAGGCCAAAGGTGCATTCGGAAATGAAGACGTGACACTTGACCAATTCAAAGGATTCGCAGGTTGGATCGGTCTGCGGCTTGTAGTCTCCGCTGACTACCCAAACCCTCCCCTTGACCTCTATGCGGATTTGAGCCGAACCAAGGATATGACCCGCCGGATGAAAGGAAACGATGGCATCGCCGATCCTCACTTTCTTTCCAAAATCAGCGGTTTCGACGTGGGATTCCTTTCCTATTCTTGTCCGCAAGAGACTCTCGCAAGTCTCCGAACATAGGTAGGATTGATGACCGGGTCTACCGTGATCGCTGTGGGCATGGGTGACGATCGCCCGCTTCACTTTTCCACATGGGTCCACGTAAAAATTTCCTGCGGGACAATAAAGACCCTCCGGTCTTGGGACTAGCACCGGATCCTTCATCTCACTACGCAAGCGGAGGATTTCTCCTTAAGGGGCGAACTCACCGCAATCCCCAAGCCTTCCGATCAAAATCATCAATCATTATCAAAATCATTAATGCGGATAAGTCCAAGTTTTTAAAAAAATTCTCATGATCTTTCGTCACCCATGCATCGTTATATGAATGTCATGGTTTCCAAAAACGCAAATTATCCTCTCAGTGATCGGAACGACCCGATTGGCAAATTCATCACCGAAAGATCCCGTATGGCCCCCCCCACCAAGGAAGAGTGCGACCGCTTGTTCGCGGAGATGCACCAAGGTTCGGACGACGCTCGCGACGAACTCATTGAAAGGCACGTCAGGTTGGTGGCTTCCATTGCCCTGAAGTTCAGGCAGACCAACGTCTCCCTCGACGACGTCATGGCCGAGGGAATCCAAGGTCTGGTTTTGGCTCTGGACAAGTTTGATCATACCCGAGGCATCAAGCTCAGTACCTATGCCGCATGGTGGATACGCCAACGAATCCAAAGACTGATCGGCAGAATGTCCGGAGCCGTAGCCGTGCCGCACGACGTTTCCCAAGGCAAAAGGAAGGAAAGTCTCGTAAGGTCGCAGCTTCAGGTCGAGCTTGGACGCAACCCCACGGAAGACGAAGTCAGAAAAGCCGTCGGTCCCGACCGCAACCTTTCCAACCGCGTCAGATTCGCCCCCGCCAGCACGCTGTCTCTGGACGAACCCTTCGGCGAAGACACCGATCAGACCCTCGGCGACGTTCTTTCCGAAGAAGAGGAGTTATCCGAATCCTATCGCGAAAACGGGTCCTTGTCCGACGACATCAAGGTGGCCCTCAGTTTCCTTGATCAGCGTGAGAGAAGGGTATTGAGCATGAGATTCGGCATAGATGCAGGCGATTCGATGAAACTGGACGACATCGCCGACAAGCTCAAGGTTTCCGGTGAAAGGGTCAGACAACTTGAATCCCTAGGCCTCCGAAAGCTCCGAGCGGTACTGATGCAGAATGGAAAAATCGACTTCAGAAAGCTTGATAAGCTTGTAGGTTCAGAAATTCGTGGCAAAAACAAGATGAGTCCTCTAGAACTTTCTCTCATCTTGGACAATGCTGCGTAAACATGTCATTTTCTATATCTAAGTGGGTTGCCCCACCACCCGAAACCTTTGACCCTCCTCTATATGACGGAGCAAAAGTCGAATGGTTTCGTTGCGTTCCATACATAGCGGTTCATTTACTTGCTGCTCTAGCCTTTTTCCAACCTTTCGTATGGCCCTGTCTGTTGATTTGTTTCCTGTCTTATTCCGCAAGGATGTTTTCAATCACAGCTTTCTATCATCGGTATTTCTCACACCGGGCCTTCAAAACAAACCGTTTGGTTCAGTTCTTCGGAGGATTCGTTGCATGTAGCGCAGGACAACGAGGTCCGCTGTGGTGGGCCGCCCACCATCGTCTTCATCACCGACACTCCGATACGGAAAAAGACGTACATTCCCCAAAGACCAACAGCTTATTGTGGAGTCACACGCTGTGGTTCATGACTGATTTCGCTCTCCCCACTTTTCTCAAGGAAATCCCCGATTGGCTCAAATTTCCAGAATTGCGATTCATCAACCGATACGACTGGATTCCCTTTGTCATGCTCGGTGGCGCTTGTTACGCTCTTGGCGAATGGTCTTCGTTCAGTACCTTGACTGGGATGAACGGCCCAATGACACTAACTTGGGGTTTTATAATACCCACGATCTTACTTTACCACGCCACTTTTGCCGTTAACTCCCTTACTCACGTTTGGGGGAAACAACGTTTTGAAACCGGTGACGAAAGTCGCAACAATTCTCTGGTCGCGCTTTTTACTTTTGGAGAAGGCTGGCACAACAACCATCACTTTTTCCCCGGATCCGCTCGCCAAGGTTTCTTCAAGGGCGAATACGACCTTACCTACTATGGTCTTAAGTTGATGTCATTCTTCGGTCTGGTCCGCGATTTGCGTCCAGTTCCCGCTTGGGTCAAGAAGAAGTCCAAGGACCTGTAATCCAGCAATTCTCAAATGAGAATTGCGATCGTAGGCTCTGGCATATCTGGATTGATCTGCGCCCATCTTCTGGGAAAAGAGTACGACGTCACTCTGTTTGAATCCGAGTCCCGCCCCGGAGGCCACGTCAATACGGTCAAGGCAAAGGGACGGACGGGTACCTTTCGGGTAGATACCGGCTTCATCGTTTTCAATCGGGAAAATTATCCCAATTTCGTACGCCTAATCGATAAACTTGAGGTTTCCTCACAGCAAACCCGCATGGGATTCTCCGTGCGTTCGGAAAATTCCGGACTTGAATACAGTGGAGAGTCTCTCACCGGTTTGTTTGGTCATTGGCGAAACCTTACCAGCCCGAAACATTGGGGTATGGTGATGGATATTCTCAAATTTCACAAACTCGCAGAAAATCTTCCAGACCCGGATGAAACCGTCGATGATTTCGTACAACGGAGTCAATTAGGAATAAGGTTTCGTGATGACTTCCTCCTACCATTGGGGTCTGCCCTTTGGTCTTGTTCGGTTGATCGCTTTGGTAAATTTCCGATGGAATTCGTGACCGATTTCCTATCCAATCATCAGATGCTTCAGGCCAATAATCGTCCGATTTGGAGAGTTATTCGAGGGGGATCCCGGACTTACGTCGATGTTATCGTCAAACAACTGGGCGAACGGCTCAAACTAAGTTCACCCATCCGGCAGGTCAGACGAATCGAAAATGGCGTGGAATTAGATTTTCCGGATGGTACCGTCCAGACATTCGATGAGGCAATCCTTGCCTGTCATGCAGATCAATCCCTTCGGTTACTCAAAGATTCGGATGCGGAAGAAAAGGGACTCCTGGAGGCATTTCCCTATGAACAAAACAAGGTCGTCCTGCATTCCGATGATTCTGTTCTGCCGAGGAGACGATCTGCCCGTGCCAGTTGGAATGCTTATCTTCCAAAATCGAAAAATGAAAACGCGCTTGTCAGCTATGATATGAATATTCTGCAAAGCCTTCCGACCAAGGAGCCTTTCT
>JAYOEB010000086.1:0-5501 GCA_038116775.1 Opitutia bacterium
GGAAAAAAAGAGCAGCCCTTTGCTTACTGGTTTGGTCCCACCAACGCGCACCGGACGTGGATCAAGGGATCCGGTAAGAATTTATGGGGAATCGATCCTGATGCGCTCAAGGGAAAGATGCCCGCCTTTTTGCCGGACGTCCATGAGGTGCGTCAGGACTTGGCCGATTACTTCGGAGAAATCGCCGCCTTTGATGCGGGATTGGGAATTTTGATCGATGAACTAAAGAGGCGAGGTGAATATGAGGACACCCTGATCGTGGTAAGCGGAGATCATGGCCCCCCCGGCTTTCCCCACGGGAAGTGCAACTTGTATGATTTCGGAACCCGGGTGAGTCTGGCGATCGCCGGTCCCGGGGTAGTGGGTGGTCGGGTCGTGGATGATTTTACTTGTCTGCCGGACCTCGCCCCGACATTCCTGGAAACCGGAAAGGTCAAAGCGCCGGGCGGGATGTCTGCCAAAAGTCTGTGGCCGGTGCTGCAATCGAGCGAAGAAGGCTTGGTCGACGAATCGAGGGATGCGGTGATTGTGGGGAGGGAGCGTCACGTCCATACCGCCCGCCCCGGATACTTGCCCTACCCACAGCGGGCAATCCGCACGAAGGACTATCAGTTCATCATCAACTTCAAACCGGATCGATGGCCGCTTGGAAACCCCTACCGATTGGATGGCAAGAACGAGCCTGGCTTTGAATTGTTGCAAGAGAAGACTTACGTGACCCTGGCGGATGAGGATGCGGGGCCGACCAAGGCATGGATCGTGACCAACCGCAAAGATCCGAAGATAAGGAAAATCTTCGAGTCCGTTTACGGGAAAAGACCAAGGGAGGAGCTTTACGATCTTAAGACGGACCCGGATCAAATGAACAACCTTGCCGCAAATCCAAAATATGCCCCGCTGAGTACAAAACTACGAGAGCGATTGATGAATTACTTGCGGAAAACCAAAGATCCCCGTTTGATTGAAGAAGGTAAGTTTTTCGAAACTCCGCCCATGGCAGGGAGGGTAAAGGGGCAACGAACCATCGAGCAAGCCATCGCGAACTGAGCGCCGATCATCAAGCCCATCATGGCTTTAGGTTCTCCTGAAAGTTTGCCGACCGACTTGTTTCGAAGACCGGCGACCTGGGCGCAAGGTTCGAAAGTACTTCCCATCAATTGATGGTCAGGGCGCTTCGATGAGCTCGATTCGTTGAAGAACGCTGTGAGTGGCGGGGTCGGTCAGACGGATTGCTTTCTTTTGCTGATGATCGACGAGGGTAACGTTGAAGGTGGAAATCTTGGCCCACTCCAATTCCTTGCCGCCTTCGCTTTTAAAATCCTTTCGATCAATCAAAATCCGTTGAGGGCCACTTCCGGAGATCCTGGTGTCGTAAGTGAAGTTCCCCAGGTTGTTTTCCCGGCTAAGAAACGCGCTTCCCAAGCGAAGGCGCAGCGTATGATCTCTGCCTTGGGGGTCGATCGTGAAAGCCAAGACCTTGCCGTTGGAGCGATCAATCAAGGGGCTCTGCAGCTTGTAGGTGGTGATGCTGTCGCCGTTGCGACTCGACCAGTCGCTGGTTCCGTTGACGAAGTCCTCGATGAGTCCAGACTGGGACAGCTTGTTCAATTCCTTCACGTCGATCTCTTTCGGTTCATGGATCGCTTCCCTTGAGTTAAGGGAAAAGGTCGTGGTCTTTCCGTTTTGCAGGGTCATTTCCTGATTCAATCGGTAAAGGCATCGAGCGAACGCGTAGAGGGGAAGCTTGGGGTAGGTTGGGATTTCCGTTGTCCACGCGTTCCCTGACTTTTCGGCTTTGGCCTCAATCCAGAAGCGGGTGCGCGAGTTGGGGTCGTAACTGTAATAAATTCTGGTTTCCGCCAAGAGGTCGATGGATTCTGGAATTACGGAAAACCGGGCCGTTTCCCCATCAATGGAAAAGGAGGAAGGAGGCGTTTCGGGAATGAGAATTTCTTCTCCCGCCAAATACTTCTTGAACCAAAGGTTGAGAACGGCCCATTCTTCAGGTCCGGGTCCATGGTTGTAGTGAACGTTGGAGGATACCCTCCACTCCCCATGAGGAAGCAAATCCATCGATCGGTAAATTCTTTCAAAAGTCGAATGAAAGTCATTCGAAGAGGTAATGAATACGACCGGACAGCGGACATGGGGCCAATAGGCTTGGGGGTCAATGGTGTGCTCGTACATTTTCAGGTTTTGAAAATGATTGCGCTTGCTGCTCCCGATGATTCCGCCTGGAAGATCAAGGTGCTTGAATCCGGTTCCGCCAACGAAAGGAGCCACCGCCTGGAGGCGCTTGTCGATGGCGGTTAGCGCAGTGATCATTCCGCCCATCGAGAATCCGGAAAAGCCGATCTGGTCCGGATTTACTTCGGCTTGCTTTTCCAAAAAGCTGATGGCTCGGCGACCGGCCATGGAAAGAAGAATCCAATTGGAATTTCTGGGACTGGCAATGGGATCGATGGAGAATTCGTCGGGCTGTAGGTTTACCTTCCATCCCTTTCGCAGGGCTTTGGGGTAGAATCGAGGGCCTTGGGTAGGGTCGACCTTGCCCCAATCGGTGTTTTCTTCGATTTCCTCTTCCATGGACCGACCGAGCCAATTGACGTCGATGCAGGCAAATCCTTGCTGGGCGAAATATTGACTTCTTCCCCGCTCGGCCCTTTGGCCTCCCCCGTGGGTCCAGACGATTGCCGGATGCCTGCCGGTCTTGTTGGGAAAAGAGTAATAAGCGGCCACGCGTGAGTTTTCTCCTTTGAATCTTCCCACCTTGTAGGTGAGATAGCGGGTGGTGACTTTCTCTGTTTTCCATTCCTTGACTACCTTGACTTCGAGAGGCTCGGCATGTGGGTCGAAATCCTCCCAAAGTTCGATTGGGCTTTGGGGTAACTTGGTTGGGTCGCTGATTGCCTCAAAGGTGTTCAGTCCCAACAAAGTCAGTGGGAACATAGCAATAAGGATAAGTCTAATCATTGAAGGCGCATAGGAATCGGGCGGACGATCTTCTAGCCTAGCAGGCTGCTGGAGTCGATCGAAAAGGGTAGAGGAAACAAGGATAAGAGAGGAAGTGAGGTTGTCTTACTTGCGGCTGAATGCCTGGCTGGTGGCCACCTTGAGGATTAGGTCCCTAAACCCAAAGTCACCGGAAAGCATGGTCTCGGCAATCCGCTTCGCCTCGTTTTGGTCGCGGATAGTCGGTTGTCTGCCCGTTCCGTAGGTGAGTAGTTTTTGAGTAAGGTTGAGGGCAATCAAATCCATTTGGGTCAGCAATGCTTTTTTAAGCGAACGGGGACCGTACAGCCGTTCTCCAGAGTTTAAGGTTGCGGTGCCATCGATGCTTTTGCCAGGAATGAACTCCGTGGATTGAGTGGAATTTTTCCAAAAGCGGGATCGGTAGTAGGTCGGCCGATAGCCCCCGACCGGGTCAAAATATTCAAGCGGGAATCCATAGGGATCGATCTTCGCATGACAATCGGCGCATGCCTGCGCCGAACGATGCTTTTCGAGAAGTTCCTTCATCGTCTTGGCTCCTCGAACGTCAGGGCTAATCGGCTCGACGTCTGGAGGGGGAGGAGCCGGTGGGGTGCCCAGCAAGCTTTCCAATACCCAGATGCCCCTGGTGACCGGCGAGGTGTCGACGCCGTTGGCTGTAAGGGTGAGGATGCTGGCCTGTCCAAGCAATCCTCCACGCACGCTTTTGTCCGGGAAGGACACTTTTCGGAGATGGATGCCTTGGATACCTTTGATTCCGTAATGCCGGGCCAAATCCTCATTTAAAAAACCATAGTCCGATTCGATGAAATCAGAAATGGGAGCGTTCCGTCCAATGGCGTGCGATACGAAGTGATGCGTTTCCCGAAGCATGGCTTCCTCCAGACCATAGCGGTAATATTCCCTGAACTTGAGAGAAGCCGGGGGCATGGAGCCGAGTTTTTCGAGACGCAGCCAACTTTGGGAAAAGCCCTCGACGAATGCCTGACTCCGCTCATCCGTCAGCATGCGTTCGACTTGTCGCTTGAGAATCGCTCGGTCATGGATGCTCTTATCCTCGGCGACCTTGAAAAGTTCGACGTCTGGTAAGGATGACCAAA
Source organism: Opitutia bacterium (assembly GCA_038116775.1). Classification (GTDB taxonomy): domain Bacteria; phylum Verrucomicrobiota; class Verrucomicrobiia; order Opitutales; family Seribacteraceae; genus Seribacter. The sequence continues at coordinate 4,092 of JAYOEB010000086.1, forward strand.
GGAATTGGGACAGTCGGTTTGCGATTGCAAACGAACTTAACTGGTCGGCGTCTGATTTATCTTCCCGAAAGTAAAGAAAATCGGGAGAGACTAGCATGGCCTTGAGGGCAATGAAAAAGGCTTCCTGTCGATTCCGGCCCATTTGCAAACGGGCGTTTCTCTCCATTTGAAGGTAGGGTTCGATCTCTTTTTTCCCTACGGGTCTTCTGAATGCCCATTGTCCAAAGCGAGAGAATGCAAGGGCAAGATCGACCTGGGCAAGATCCGTCTTGCCGTCCAGGAAGCGCTTTTGGGCCTTCGTCGAAAAAGTATGGGATAGGGGACCGTGAATCCTGAAGTCGTGGAGTCTGATGAGGGGGCCTTGCCAGACGTCCGAAACAAGCCGTCCCGGAACCAAGTCCTTTCCCACGACGTGCCAAGCATGGGATCCCTCCTTTCCGCGGAATTCAATGTCGGTGTGGTATTTTTTGCAAATGTCTCGCATCCAGTAATCGGATGGGCCGGGTCCGTTGTCCCAGTTCAGGAAGGGAACGTCGCGCTTATCCATCCATACCACGACTTCGAATTCTTTTGGCTTGTGGTCTTCCAAGTCCCAATGGCCGATTTTGGCTCTCGCGTTTATGGAATCGGAGGCCAAGCCCTGACTTCCCCTGGAGATATGCAGTGATAATTGCATGGGAGCGTCCAAATCAGTGGGAATCATCTTCGGGTCATAAGGATGACTGAGTCTGCGAATGGCTTCGGCGGTGAGGGTGATCTTGTAGTATCCCGGAATCCGAATGCCTTGATTTTCCCGATACCAGGCATGGGGGAAGGTACCTAAGTCAAAATGATCGGAAAGCTGTTTTTTACCAGCTGCGAAATCCAGAAATTTTTCGGGTTTGTAGACGCGATACATCCAAGGCGTGTTTGCCTCTTTCTCGGGATATCCCCAGTCCTTGGCGCGAATAACCTCGGTTTTCGGGTCGACTGGCTTATCGAATCTAAAAGCCATGCGCAGATATCGATCGGTTGCTTCCAGGTAAGCATCGAGATGCTGGTCGGAGAGATTCAGCCTGTCGCCGATATTGACGAATCCGTGATCGTTTTCGTCGCTTGGAAATTTTTCGGTAAAGTCAAAGGGAAGATTGTCCAGACCCAGTAAGTCTCGCATCGAGTTCTTGTATTCCCTGCGACTCAACCTCCGAAGCACGGTTTGCTTGGGACCATTGACGTTTTCGAGTTCGAGTAAGGTTTGGGTAATCCAATCAATTGTGTTTTCGATTTCCTGATCGGTTGGCTGCGGAACCTTTTTCTCTTTGGGAGGCATTTCTCCCAAATTGAGTTGATCAAGTATATCCTGAAGAGCGTTCGCTTTGCCCGGGTCTCCCAAATCAATCTTTCGCTTGCGATCGACAATCTCGCTTAGAT
>JAYOEB010000086.1:5511-9915 GCA_038116775.1 Opitutia bacterium
GCCTTTTTCCTCCTCGATTCCATGGCAACGGAGGCAGTAATTTTCCAAGAACCGATGAACGGATTCGTCAAACGCGACGGATTGGCCGGGCAGTTTTTCGGGACCAATGAGCAGCCAAGCCAAGCATATTGGAATTGGAAAACTCGCCGCCAATCTGCTCATCCGAAGCTTAACTTCTTTTGCGAAGACCGGTGAGCGTCCCGCTTGCCGTGTTGAACTTGTCGATTTCGAGCCCGAAGTTGCGCAACATGGAAAGATACAAATTGCAAAGAGGCGTTGATTGCTTGCCGTTTCTTCCGAAATGCAGGTGCTGGCCATGCCTAAATCCGCCACCTGCTAGCAGGATGGGAAGATCGCGGTTGCTGTGTGAATTGGCGTTGCTCATGCCACTGCCCATGAGAGCCATGGTGTTGTCGAGAAGGGTTTGTCCGTTCGGTTCGCGGACTTCCTTCAGTTTGCCGAGGAATCGGGAGAATTGCTCCATATGGAATTTTTCGATGATGGATAGCTCGTCAATCGCATCCTGCACTTGTCCGTGATGAGAGAGGGTGTGATATCCACGGGTAACTCCCGGCAAGCCCCCGTTTTCCTTACCTAGATTCGTAAAGGCAAGACTGATGACTCTCGTCGAGTCGGTTTGTAGGGCAAGGGTCATCAGATCGTAGAAAAGAGGGGTTTTTTCCTTGAGCGTCAGGGAATCGGCCTGATTGGGCATGAGATAATCCGTGGAAGGCTTATCTCGATCTATCCAAAGTACGGACTGTTCGATTCGTTTTTCAAACTCACGCACGGAAGTGTAGTACTGATCGAGTTTTTCAGCGTCGGCCTTGCCGAGACCTCGACCGAAGCTCTTGGCCTGCGATTTGACTAAGTCGAGAATCGATCGTTTTTCGACCAATTGACGCGCGTTTCTTAGGCGCGAGTCAGCGTCTTCTTTTCGGAAAAGCAATTGATGAAGTTTTTCCAAACTCCGAATGGGTTGGACGTTGTTGCCGTAACGCGTCCAGGAAAGCGTGTGCTCGGCTCCTCTGCCTGCATCCAAAGTAAGTGAAGGGTAGCGGGTCCTGCCTCCAACGAAGTCGGCGGCTTTTTGATCGAGGGAAATATTGGCTTCGGGAAATCCCTTCGATTGGTTTGTGGGAATGCCTGATAAAAAGAATTTCGTGGCGTTGTGCCCTCCGTTTAGGTTGTGATCGAGTCCGGAAAACACGGTGTAGTCGGAACGATGTGGTTCGAGGGGTTTGAGCAGAAGCGGCGCTTCAAAATCGGGCCCGATTCGTTCAGGGTGAAAGTTTTGAGGAACGAAACCATAAAAGATACCCGTTGCCGTAATCCTCTTGGGGGGAAGAAAGCCCCCACTGGCGGAATGAACTTCGAGAAGGGGGAGAGCAAGAAAAGATCCTCCGATTCCTTGGAGAAATCGACGACGGGCAATTTTTCTGCGTATCAACATTCCTGGAGGCATCCTATTGAAAATTTAGGCAATTGCCAAGCGCTCAACGCTGAAATGGATAATCAAATCCTACGGGCTTGACCCAAAATCTTCCCTTGCTTGCGCCGTTAGGCTTATTTTTCTCCAAGCCGATATCCAAGTGGAATCCGCTTCTTGGGAATTTTTGAAAGTCGGATTCGGCATATCACAAAGCCTCGTGCCGTGGAAACGAATGAATCCTTACGAGGCCTGCTGCGGAAGGGATGGATTTCCTTTTTGGCAGATCCTACGAGAGACGCTCGTTGAGAGATCAAGTAGTTCGCGCATATGATTGCTTGACATATTGACGTCAAGAAGTCATGGAAGCGAGATGTCTTCTACGCCCCAATCCAAGAAGTCAGAACGTAAGAACACGTCTTTGCGTCTAGAGGAATCCGTCTTAAAAAAACTTAAAATTTATGCAGTCATGAATGATACGACGATTCAGCGGATCATCGAGGATCTCGTCTTGGGATTCTTGAAGGGCAAGCAATGAAGAGGCTCAAGCTACTCAAGTCCAAGCCACGCGTTGCGTCTAAAAAAGGGACCGATTATCAGTTGGCTGTCTTTGCCTATACGGATGCCAACAGAGTCGTTCTCGTAACCTGCCGTAACGGAACTTCCTGGATACTGCCGAAAGGCAATCGAGCCAGGAAGAGGTCCGACCGAGTCCAGGCCAAGAGAGAAGCCTTTGAGGAGGCTGGCTTGCAAGGTTCGCTTAATCAGAGACATTTTGACTTTAGTTCTTCTTCTTCCGAAGACTGCAAAATGCTCAGGGTATTTCCCATGAGGGTAAAAAAACTTCTCAGTAATTTTCCAGAACGAAGAGAGCGCAGGAGAATTTTGGTCACTTTCGACCGGGCGGAGAAAATCGTCAAAAAAGAATATCTGGGCATCATTAGGGAAATGCGCAAAAGGATCATTTGATTGGTCGTAGGTTCGAAAACCGACGAACCGGGAATCTGACTTCTTTTTAGGAGAATGGATTCCTTCACACGTGAAAAGGAGGATTCTTACTGCTCGGCCTTTTCTCCCAACAGCCAGTTCCTTACTTCATTCAAATTCCCGAATTCCGGAACCCAGCTAAGATCGGGCGGAGAGGCGGTGGTGAACTCGGAACGCAACCGGACGGGGTGACCTCCGGAACGGATGGCCGCGTACAGGTTATAGATTCGGTCATCGACCAGAATCGTCTCATCGGGATCGAGTTCGTACTTTTCATAGCAGTCCCGCAAGCGATCCATTTTGGCGTCGTCGTGCATGAATTCACCGTGTCGGGCGCATTCAATGCTCAGGAAGTCAGTCACCGGGGCGAGAACGTCCATAAGGAAGGCCATCTTGGTCTCGACGTCAAAAGTGGCCGACATGGTGAACTGGCGGTAACCCCTTGCATTCAGTTCCCTGAGAACTTCGACCACTTCAGGATAGAGGGGCCGATTTCTGAAAAAGTCTTGATCGACGCAAAAGTCACGGTCCATCTCGGCCCCGAGTTCGGGGTGGGTCTTTAATTCCAAGGCCCCATACTCCGGAAGTATCGGCAAGACTTCGGGTAATTGATCCCATTTCAGGTCCTTGTAGCGGTCACGATAATTGGGATGCCCGGTCAGGAAATGGTAGTAGGCATGATTCAGGTCGGCGAGAACGCCGTCCACGTCCCAAAAGATATTTTTGATTTGCCGTGGATTCATTCAATCAACTTTTGGCATTTCGGACATAAGTATCGGATGATCGAGGCAAAGCGCGGTTTCGTCGTTCATCGATCGAGGATATTGTTAATTTCCTCTTGAGCTCGGGTAAAATCGAAATTTCCATCCTGCAACGCGTAATGCATGCGCTTGGTGGAAACGGCTCCATTGGCATGAACGGCGACCAGGCGGATTTGATGATTTCCTTCTCGCAAATCGCTTACCTTGAGCCTGAATTGATTGTCCGGACTAAGGATCGAGGTCCAACTGGTGGCGTCGTAGTCGTTGTTGGACATATATCCTCGCTGTCCCTTGTTTTCAGGGTCGTTGTAGGCGATCATGGCGATAACCGGAACGGTCGGTTCTATCTTCCCGCTGAGTCGAATCTGGCCCCGTTCATGGCCTAGGTCCAATTCCGTGAACTTAAGGCTTGGGGTTGCCCGCAATTTTTTGCTTTTACCGTTAAAAAGAGGGTGCGCCAAAAGCCGAAGGGCGCTTGAGTGCGTGAGAAAAGAGCCTTTGCCTTCGTTTCTCCATTCCTTGCGGTATGTGTAGTTGCCCGCTCCCATAAGGGCGGTTCCTCTTTTGGCCTCCTGCTTGGTGGCTAGGTTGTGGGGAAGAGAAAGACCATGCCCAAGTTCGTGAATGGCGCCTCCAAGATAGACCGTATTGAAGCGACCAAGGGTGAAAGGCTCGAATCCCCTGTGTTCCTTAACCTCAAGCATGGTCCTTTCAGGATCGGGTTTCAAACCTTCGACTGATAGCCATTCCATATCGGCAGTGAAGCAAATTCCTCGCTGATGATTCGCGCCCATTCCGTAGTAGGGAGAATATATCGTGACCTTCGTACCCTCGGTTCTGGAGAGCCCGCAGACGATCAGGATGGTTTCCTCATCGGGGTTCATGCCCGAACTTCGTAATTTCTCAAAAACTTCCTGCCGGATTTTACCTCCGGATTTGTAGTTGTAGGAGGAATCCTCCTCCTTTCCTCGGACTTCGTGGATCTTGAGTCTTCCCTCCTCTTTCTCGAGAGATAGGGTGACGTCGCCATAGCCCAATAGTTCCATCTCCGCGCGGTAAAAATCCTGAACGTCGGAAAGGATGCCAGTCCAGCGCTCGTGGTAATCCATCAGTGGCTCTCTATCGTTTGCGTGAAAGTAAACCACCCGCAGCGGCTTTTCTTCGCCGCTTGCATTTTTCGCGTTCCAGAGCCTGAGGCTGCGGGCAACGTATTTCGCCTGTTCGGGT
>JAYOEB010000087.1:0-9890 GCA_038116775.1 Opitutia bacterium
CTACGATATCTATGAGTCTTTCCAGTTTAAAACTTCACAATGCCATGTGGCCGGGTCTTGTCGGAAAAGGAGACGGCGAAGGCGAAGAACCCCCCATCAGCTTGGAGCGCATGTTGGAACTAACCGCCAACGCCGAAGTGGACGGGCGTAAGTTCGACGGGATTGATTATTTCCTCTTTCATCCTCATCAAGACCCCGAGGCAAGCGACGACGAATTGAAGAAAACCGCGGACCTGATTGCCGGCAAGGGCTTCGACGTCGGCTCATTGGTCGCTCCGGTTTGGCCGGGCACCGTCGGCGATTCCGCCATGGGTACGGACGAGCAACAGCAGAAGTTCCTCGACGCCGTCAGATTGGCCTGCCGCATCGCCAAGGTCTTCAACGAACACGGCGTCCGAAAAGGTGGCGTGATCCGCATTGATTCCGCTGAGTTTGGAGTCGAGAAGTGGAAAGCCAATCCCGGAGAAGGAACCGCTCGGATCATCGACACCTTCAAAAAATCCGCCGCCATTGCCGCGGATCATGGCGAGCGCCTCGCGGTGGAGGGTGAGATCTGCTGGGCGGGCATGCACAGCTGGAAGGACGTACTCGACCTTCTCGAAGGCGTTGGATTGCCAGAAACCCTCGGTTTTCAAGCGGACCTCGCCCATACTTATCTCTACCTGATGGGCTACAACGCTCCCGAGCACGCCCTGTTGCATGAGGGATATTCGGATGAGGAATTCTACGCCGCTTACGAGAAGATGACCGACAAACTGCGCCCGTGGACCATTGATTTTCACGTCGCTCAGAATGACGGCCAGGTTCATGGGGCCGGATCCCACGACAAGACCGGCAAGCATTGCCCAGCCGATGATCCCAATGGAAAGTTGGACATCGCTAAGTGCTCGCAGTACTGGCTCCGAGATTTTCAGGACCGTGGCATCAAGCACATTTGTTGGGACGGTTGCATGTTCTCCAACGCGACTTTGGAGAACCCATCCACTTGGAATACCATTCTCAAGGCTATGGTGGACGTGGTTTCCGCCTGAAATCCTTCTGTTTTTTTATTGGAAAAGGCTTCTCTTACGGGGGAAGCCTTTTCATTTTAGCTTGAATCCTCTCGCTGCGGAAAGTGACCAGAGGATTCTAAAAAGTTGTCAAGTAAGCATTTTGTGATGAAAAACCTTGCCAACATGGGCTTTAAGCAACAAAAAAAATCCATTGAAGCTGAGAAAGACAATTTTTAGCATCTCCCTTTTCTTGTTTCTTGCCCCGTTTTTTTCCGTTCTGGGGAAGAAAGACGCAAATGGCTTGTCGACCTTTGAAAAAGCTGAATTAAAGCGGCTTCTGGAGTTGGATTTTCGGGAACTGGGAGACGTTCCCATTCGCAGCGTCTTGGGATACGAGCAAGAGTATTGGCGAAATCCGGCTTCGGTGGACGTCATCCGTTACGAAGACATAAGCCTTAACGGCCACGTTCTGACTGTTGACTCATTCCGCAACGTGGCCGGCATGTACGTCACGCGGGGCGTCGGCTACGATGATTTCGCCACTATGCGTAACTTCAGTGGTTCCGCCACCGAGAAGTTTCTTACCATGGTGGACGGCAGGGAGGTTCTCCAGTTAATGGGTGGAACGATCAACTGGACGTCTGAGGACGTACCTTTGGCCATTCTCGACCGGGTGGAGATCATCCGTGGTCCGGGGGCATCGATTTGGGGAACCAACGCGGTGAGCGGGGTCATAAACGTCGTAACCAAGCACGCGGCATCCACTCAGGGAAACAGCGTGCGTTTGGTTATGGAAGACGATGGATCTTTTCTCGGGGAGTACGTCCACGGTGGCAAGATCGGGAAGGATTCCTACTATCGCGTCTGGGTAAGGGATCAGGAATATGCGGAAGGCGAATTGATTTCGGGGTTGCCGGCCCGGGATGATGGCTACGCCCGCAAAGCAGGTTTTCGTTTCGACAAAAACCTGGGTGGAGATTTGGATTTTACCTTTGCCGGCGGCTTTGCCACCCGAAGAGTCGATCACGTATTGGATTTGAGTTCACGCCTCTTGTATCCGACGGATCCGAATTACGCTTTATTCCCTAATCCCTTTCTTCCAGCTGATGGACTTGGCGGTTTGTTGCCAATCGCCTCAAGAGGTGAATTTCCTTTCATTCCAGTTTCATTGACGTCTGGCTTGCCAGCAGGAATTCCTGTTCCATCTCTTGCATCTTATTCAACCTGGCCATCCTCCAGTGGCTTTACCTCTCCGACTTCAATTCCTCGAATTGACAACTATGAGAAGATGCCTCAGGACGGCTCCCATCTGCGGGCCATGGTGTCCGGCGTTACCGACGGCGACTTGGAGTGGGCTTTGGCGGGATACGCCGAGTTGTACGACACAAGTCTCGGTCATATAGGCCACAGTTGGCAACGGGAGGAATTTGACATTGATTTCAAAGCTGATATGCCTTTCGGAGAATCCCATCACTTGGCGTTCGGGTTGGCTGCTCGTCATATGTCTTTTGAGGTCAATGAAGCGGTCACCAGTCCTTGGGCGTTTCCCACCTTCGATCCTTCGACCGGTACCATTCGTTCCGATATTCCCATCCTCGATTATGGAGATAACCCGACCAAGTTCGATCGTCTTACAGGTTTCATACAAGATTCGATTGATTTGACGGATCGACTTGTTTTGTCGATTGGCGCGAAATTTGAAGAAAGTGATCTAAGTGGTTCCACCATACAGCCCGGCGCTCGTTTTTCATACGCTTTTGACGATCGCCACATTCTTTGGGGCGCCTATTCGCGAGCCCATCGGCAACCATCCTTGGTCGAGAAGTACACCAAGGTGTCCTATGCAAGAATCTGGGACCCGAACAGTGGCCTTTGGGTCAATACCGCTTTTGAGTCGGCGAGAGACTTGAATGACGAGCGAATGGATGCTTACGAACTCGGATGGCGCGCTCGTCCCTCTGAAGAGTTCCTCATCGAATTGTCCTTTTACTATTACGATACCAAGGACGCGATATTCTCAGGTCCTCCCCGTTACGAGCCCAGTGACGTGGAGACAACTGGAGGAGAACTTACTTTTGACTACAAGCTTTCAGACGCCTGGCGCATGAGTGGTGGGTACTCATATTCTCAAGGAGAGAAAGATGGAGTCAAGCAAACCGATTTTCCCGAGTCGATGGCCAATTTGAGTTCTCATTTGAGTTTGCGGGATAACCTGATCTTTTCCCAAAATCTTTATTACACCGGGGATCGGATCATTCCTTCCGCCTACAACGAAATTCCAATCGATGATTATCTTCGCTTGGATCTCGGGCTGGTTTGGCGCCCCAAAGACGATTGGGAGATCGGCTTGTTCGGGCGAGATTTGCTCGATCCCGGACATCCGGAGAACATGTACAACGACCTCGACGTCGAGCCGGGCAAGGTCGAGCGAACCTTCCTGCTCAGCGTCACCAAGGACTTCTAACTCGTGTCTCTTATCATCAACAGAATCAACAGTCCGCTTCTTCCGAAGCTTTTCGCTCTCGGGTTGGTGATTCTTTCGTCAATGGTCGGACTATCGTCTTCCCATGCATCGGTTTTCGAGCAGGAAAGAAGAGAGGCTAGAGTCCAGGCCACTTATCTGACCCATTTGGTGAACTTCACCCGATGGAGCAAGGATCATCTTCCTCCACAGGGGCAAGCCCCAACCATTTTGGTGGTGGGGGATGAAAGCAGTGGTTTTATTGCATCCTTCGAATACCTCATCAAGCAGAGCGATGTCAGAATTGCCGGCAAAAAGGCGCGCTTCCTGCGCTTTGACAACGCCAAGCTTGACTTTGCCAAGTCGACCTTGCGGGCGGGTTGTCAAGTCACGATCGTGATGCCAAATTCCAAACTCAGCGTCGAAGAAATCCGCAAGTTGTCTCCCAGTTCGGTCATTTTCGGCTTTGGGCGGGAGTTTACGATCAAGCAGGGAGGGGACGTAGCCTTCATATCCTCCAAGAATCGGGTTAAGCTCTGTCTGAGTGATTTGTATTTTCGCAGGACCTCTCCCAAGTTGAGCGCCAAGATCGCCAACCTGAAAAGTGTGGTTGAGATCGTTGCGAGCCCTCGAAAAGACACGAACTAAGCTAGAGGCCGTACTCGCTTGACTCCAAAACACCCAGAATTCTGCGCAGCCAGAAGAGTGAACCTTTTGCTTGTTTTCTTATTTTTTATCTTTGTCGGCATGGGCAATGGAGCTGGGGCTAATGAGGATGGAAACGCCAGTACGCTGACCCCTTTTGAGAAGGCCGAACTCAAGAGATTGATCAATCTCGACTTCCGCGAACTGTCCAAAGTTTCCATACAGGGGGTACTTGGTTATGATCAGGAATACTGGCGAAACCCGGCCTCGGTCCACGTCATCCGTCCCGAGGACGTCACTTTCTTTGGATACGCCAACACCGTCGAGGCCCTGCGCGGAGTTCCAGGCATGCACGTCAGTCGCGGCCTTGCCTACGACAACTTTGCCTCGATGCGAAACTTCAGCGGTTTTTCGACCCAGAAGTTCTTGGGCAAGATCGGGGGCCGCGAAGTCACCCAGTTGATGCTGGGTAGCGCCAACTATTCGGTCGACGACTACCCGGTTGCGGTGATCGACAGGATTGAGATCATCAGAGGTCCCGGCGCTTCGATTTGGGGGACCAACGCGGTCAACGGAGTCATCAACCTGGTCACCAAACACGCGGGCGACACCCAGGGAGATTCGCTAAGACTCCTGCTTCAGGATAACGGAACCTTCATGGGCGACTACGTGCATGGGGGGCAAGTCTCGTCCGATGCTTTTTACCGCGTTTGGTTCAGGAATCAGGAGTATGCGGAGGGCAGGCTTGATTCGGGAAATCCTGCTCGAGACGACGGCTACCTTCGTAAGCTGGGGTTCAGGTACGACAAGGAAATTGCAAAGGACTTGAACTTTTACCTCGCCGGTGGGGGCGCGACCCGCAGGTTGGAGCACGTTCTTGATTTGTCCAACCGCCTCTTGTTCGATTTAAATGCATCTAGCGTGGCTCCGGCGGTGAGATTGGGCTTTGGGTTGCCCGTAGGTTTTTCGCTGCCCCCCATTCCCCTGAGCTTTGCCAGCAACGGCTTGCTGCCGATTCCGGGTGCGGAATTTCCCCCCGTGGCTTCCTACGAAAAGTCGGTTTGGGATTCAATCAGCAATGGTTCCGTGCCTTATCCATTTGGATCCATCGCCCGCTTGGAAAGATACGGTGAAATGACCAACGATTCGGGCCACCTCGTGTCCAAGTTGGAGGGAATTACGGATTACGACCTCGAATGGTCGGTCACTTCCGCTTTGGAACAAACCGACATCAACATGGGTCATCTTGGCTTTGAGTGGAAACAAAACCAATATGATTTGGCCTTGGACGCAAACCAACCCTTCGGCGACCTTCACCGCCTGTCTTTCGGCTTGGGATATCGAAGAACCGAATTAGAGGTACGATCCAAGGTCCTGGAACCCTTTGCCTTTAACTCGATTGAAGACCTCGGCAAGTTTCCGTCCCTGACGGTTTCGAACTCAATTCCCATACTTTCCTATGATCAGGCATTCACGAAATTCGATCAGTTCAGCGCTTATCTTCAGGACTCGATCAACCTTACCGAACAAGTCGTCCTATCCCTTGGTTCCAAATTTGAAGAAAATGACTTAACGGGGACCAGTGTGCATCCCGGCGCCCGTTTTTCCTGGAATCCCGATGGGTCCAACGTGTTTTGGCTTGGCTATTCCAAAGCCTATCGGCAGCCGTCGCTGCGCGAAAGATACACCACTCTCAATCCGGGGCGGGTTTGGTCTCCGAGTCTGGGGCAATGGGTTAATCTTCCATTTGCCGGAGACGAATCCTTGGACCACGAAGAAATCGACGCTTACGAAATCGGATGGCGAAACCGTCCTTACGAGGACCTCCTGATCGAACTGTCCTCCTATTATTATGATACCCAAAACGCGGTTCTTGCCTCCGATTCCCAGACTTCCGCCTATGAGGCAAAGGACGCCAAGTCCTTTGGCGGCGAGTTGTCGATTGATTGGGAAGTCTCCCATGCTTGGAGGTTGCGCGGTGGGTACTCGCTTGCAAGAGGTGAAGTGGAGGGAGAGCGTAAGTATGATTTTCCGGAGCAAACCGCGAGCTTGCGTTCAATCTTCCACCACTCGGACGATCTCAGCTTCACGCAATCTCTGTTTTATGCCGATGAGACCCAAATTCCTTCCGACTACAACCCGATATCGATTCCCGCCCATTTGCGCCTGGACCTTGGTTTGATTTGGAAACCGGCGGAGGATTGGGAAATAGGCGTTTTCGGACGGGATTTGTTGGAACCGCATCATTTGGAAACCATGTATCCCGGCGTCGACGTCGAGCCTGCCAGAGTGGAACGAAGCTTTCTTCTAACCCTTTACAGGAAGTTTTGATGATTGCTTGCTCGGTTGCCCGAATCCGACTCTCCTTCCTGCGGGTTGGGACGCGAATCGTGTTCTTGGCAACGACCATGTCCTTTTTCGGCTTTGAGCAATCGGGGGCGGGAAAAGCGATGCGGGCAAGTAAGGAAGAATTGCGTGCGGTGGATTTGGAAACCACGGCGATCATCCGCTCGATCAAGCATTTGACATGGAAGGAGCGGCATCTTCCCCCTGCTGATGAAGAGGTCGTTTTGTTGGTCGTTGGTCACGACGTTTGCCTGTTCAAAGAAAGACTCGCTTTTTTAATTGAGAACGACGGGACCAGCATTTCCGGTCGCAAGATAAGAGTGGAATCCTGCGAGTCGATCAATTCGGCAAGGAAAGCCCAGTCCGGGAACGCAAGAATTCTCATGGTCTGCCTACTTGAAAGCGTATCCAAGGACTGGACGAGGAACGCTATCCCCGATCAGCAGGGTTTGGTCTTATTCGGCCAAGGCGAAATCTTTCGGAGGCAAGGCTTGAGCCTATGTTCCAGAATCGAAAACAATCGTATCCGGCTTTCGGTGAACTTGAAAAAACTCAATGGCATTCAAGTGGAAGTGGATCATGGACTGTTTTTCATGAACCCCGTCTTTAGGCTCGAGGAATAGACGTAGAGCGAATCCAAGCGGCTTTGTTCCTTGCCGTCCCTTGAAGCCCATTGAAAAACTTATTCACAAAAATTCGATTTTTATCGAACATTTCACTAAGCTTTTCTATCTAAAGTTAAAGTGGGTGCGTGGTGGATTGATCATTTCCTCGGCGTAACGAATGTGAATATAATCAATAGGGAGAACTAAACATGAGCATAACTTATCGGGAAGCCAAAAGGATTTTGGAAAAACAGGAAGAGGCCAGAGACGTCATCAACAGCTATCGCGGCATGGAGACTCTTGGCAAGAGACTTCAGCTCAGAAACAACAAAGAGCTTATTCTCAAGTTGTTTGAAATCGAGTCCGACGAGTCGATCATCGAGGTCTTCACTCACCTCAAAGCCTTGTACGACGAGCAGTGGGGGGATGCCGAGGCCACCGCCCCGCCTAGCGTGCCCGGTGAAGTGGAGGAGGATGGATCCTCTGCTGACTCCGACTCCGAAGACGTCGAGATCTCAAAATCCTCTGCGGTAGCGGAAATGGCATAATCGTTGGCTTTCGTCCTTCGGGCGAAGGCAATGGGCGAGGCAATTGAGAGGGCAAAGAATTGAAGAAAATCTTGCTTTTGCTTTTTTTGTCGGTGATGTTTGTTTCCAGAGAGCGTACTATTGAACATAATTCATCGATATAAGGAGCAGACTTGCCTTTCGGGTAACATCCTTCTTTCGCACCCAAGCCTGAAGGATCCGAATTTTTACAGATCGGTCGTTTTTCTCTCCGCCCACTGCGAGGAAAGTGGTACGATTGGGGTGATCCTGAATCGTCCTCTCGGTCGGACTCTCGAAGAGCTGGACAAGCATTTCAAGGGAGATCCCCATGGTTCGATTCCGGTTTTCGAAGGAGGGCCGGTCGACAAGGACAAGATCATCGTCGCCGCATGGGAGTGGATGCAGGATACCTCATCCTTCAAATTGTATTTCGGCATCGATCTCGAAAAAGTTGATTCGCTTCGCCAAAAGAGCAACAAGGTGAAGGTCGCTTGCTTCCTTGGTCATTCGGGTTGGTCCCCGGGGCAACTGGAGAATGAGCTCAAAGACACCGCTTGGCTGGTATCCTCTTTGGATCTTCAACTCTTTTCAGAAATGGAGAGGCAGCAGGATACTTGGAAGAAAATCGTCAGCGGCATGAGCCAAGAACTTCGATTGCTTGCCGAGGCTCCGGAAAACCCCTCCCTTAACTAACTGCTAGAGGTTAATATTTAGCCAAATTAATGGCTTGCAGATGCTTTGGCATTTCGTTTGCTAATAAGCATTCCCTATAACCCTACTTTCCTCCGCATTAGCTGAGATTAAGTAATTTCCTAGTATAAAACCATAGAATGAGTAAGCATAAATTAGAATATATCTGGCTCGACGGATACACCCCTACGCAGAGCTTGAGAAGTAAAACGATGATCGTTGAAGATTTCAGCGGCAAGCTTGAAGACGCCAAGCAGTGGTCCTTCGACGGATCCTCCACGGAGCAGGCCACCGGCGATTCCTCCGACTGCCTGCTTCAACCGGCTTACGTGATCCCCGATCCCGATCGTTTCGGTGGCAACGGATGGCTCGTCATGTGCGAAGTTCTCAACCCGGACGGCACCCCTCACGAGTCCAACGGCAGGGCTATGATCGACGACGATGACGACGACTTTTGGTTCGGATTCGAGCAAGAGTACACTTTGATCGATCCCGAGACCAACCGCCCGCTTGGATTCCCCAAGGATGGTTATCCCGCCCCCCAAGGGCCTTACTACACTTCGGTCGGGGCAAGAAATACCAAGGGACGCGACTTGGTCGACGAACACCTGCACCTCTGTCTTGAAGCCGGACTCAACGTCGAGGGTATCAACGCGGAAGTGATGATGGGGCAGTGGGAGTATCAAATTTTCGCCAAGGGGGCCAAGTCCGCAGGCGATCAGATTTGGTTGGCCCGCTACCTTCTCGAGCGTACCGCCGAGAACTACGACATCGTCATCGACTTGCATCCCAAACCCATCAAGGGCGACTGGAACGGTTCCGGCATGCACGCCAATTTCTCCAATGGAGCCATGCGCGAGCAGGGCGGCGAGGAACTTTTCAAGAAAATCTGCGAGGAGTTCGGCAAAAACATCGACCGTCACATTACCGTTTACGGAGCCCACAACAATCAGCGCCTGACCGGTCTTCACGAAACCCAATCCATCGACAAGTTCAGCTACGGCGTATCTGACCGAGGGGCATCCATTCGCATCCCCGTCGGTACCATCCAAGACGGTTGGAAAGGTCGTCTGGAAGATCGTCGTCCCGCTTCCAACGGAGATCCCTACAAGATTGCCGCGGTGATCATCAAAACCACCAAGGAAGCCTTGTCCGCGTAATCAAAGCCGCATTTGACTCTAAAAGGCGATGGAGAAATCCATCGCCTTTTTTATTTCTTTTTTCTCATCACCACCGCAAACTGATCACCATCCTCCCTAAAGAAGCGCAGCACCAAGTAATACTCTCTCTCCTGCGAGTAAAGCTTGGTCTTTCTTCGCCCTCGATCCACCCACGAAGCCTCGACGGACCGGGCTGTCTCACTGCTTAGGCGCCCGTGTCTTTCAATCGGACCGGGTTTTCCATGCACCGCTACCTTTGTCCATCCCTCGCGTGCGTAACCTTCGACGATTTCATCTGGACTTTCCGTGGCGCAACCGGCCAGCAGGAGAGTGAAAGCGATGGCTGAAACCGGGCCTAAGCACGAGCGTCTCTTGTTTTTCATAGGGCTTGGGTTTTTCCGGGTTGTCTTTTGGATTGCTTCATTTCCTCATCAAAGGCCTTG
>JAYOEB010000088.1:0-9885 GCA_038116775.1 Opitutia bacterium
TCACCAACTCGAGCTATTAGAAGGATGCGAGCCTATCCAAGAAGGGTTCAAGCATTCTGTCGATTCACTCTCCCTTGTCGCCAAACATACGCATGGACATTCTGTAGGCGGTTTAACCTATGTTATTGATGGACTCGAAAAACCTGTCGCAGTTGTAGGTGACGCTATCTTTGCAGGTTCTATGGGAGGAGGAATGATTTCCTATGCGGACGCCTTGCGGACGAACCGAGGGAAAATCATGGCTTTGCCGGCGGAAACCATTCTCTGTCCCGGGCCCGGACCGATGACGACCGTTCGAGAAGAAAAGGAAAACAATCCGTTTTTTCCTGAACTTTAGAACTTGCCAGCCTTATCTTGATTGCAGGCGAAAGTTCTCGAGTCCTGACTCCCTCGAGGCGTCGATGATTGTCGTAATGAATTTAAGAGGGGCATCTTCATCGGAAGCGATCAAGACTTTGACGTCTCTGGAGGTGAGCCCAATTTCCTTCATCACTTTCCTTATCCGACCAATTTCAGTAGCCCGACCGTTTAGTTCATAACTTCCCTCAGCGTCTACGGATACCACCAACTGTCCCTTAAGGAGGTTTGATCCCGCGGTCTCAATTTTAGGAAGGTTAACGTTGAGGGTACGGAGGTCCTCAAACTGCATGGTAAGCAAAAAGAAAACAATCAAAACCATCAATACGTCCACGAGAGGAACGACGTCGATCTTGGGAGCTCGCCTAGCCAGCATCTTCTAAAAAAGTTCTTTGGAATGAGCCGAGGGATTGATGGCGTCGTTGATCCTGGACGTCACCCAATTCAGCGAGGCTACCCTTCGTTCGACCAACCTGCTGAGGTATGAATGTCCGATCAGGGTCGGGATTGCAATCGCAAGTCCCAGTATGGTTGTAAGCAAAGCCAAACCTATCCCCTCCGTCAGGGCATCCTTTCCCTCGGTCATCGACGGCATCGAGGAAAAGACCTGAACAAGTCCGGTAACAGTGCCAAGCAAACCGATGAGAGGGGCGCCGGCTATCACGAATTCGAGGACGAACAAGCCCCTTTGAAGAGCGCTTGACTCAAGAGCGGAATAGGATTTCAGTGAATCGTGGGATGGCTTCTCATGTACCGCAACCCAAACGATTCTTTCAGCCGCCGACCCCTGTTTCCATTTCTTATTCGGGAACTCCCCTACCCTTAGGGCCTTTTCCACCTTTCGAGGAAAGGTAACGCCTCTCCTCAGTGAGACGAAACGTTCGACAATTACAAAAACCGATAAAAACAAACAAAGTCCCAGTGGGTAAATAAAGATTCCGGCGTCGTAAATCGTCAGGGGAGGTCTTAAGCTGTTGAAGATCTTTGCAACCTCGACGGGTGGGCTTGCGAGACTCATCAGTACCAAGTTTGCATTTTGATGAAGAAACTTGGAGGAATTCAAATCCGAAGCCTTGCGGATCGATTGTTCGTAATCGTGAATTGCAAACTTGAAGTCTTGAATGGAGAAAACTCCCAAAAACTCTAATCCCGATTCAGGAGGAAGCGCCAAATCGGGACTCGATTGCAGCGGCAAAGAAATGACCTCAAGTTGGTTCGATTCCAGTGCCTGAAGAAAGGCTTCCGCCTCAAGACGTTTTTTTTGATCCAGGGAAATGCAACTTGAGAAGGAAAGGCATACTCCAACCAAGAGAATAGCTTTCATCACGCCTGCAAAGATCAAAATCAAACGTATGAGATTTGATTTGAGACTTCCTCGATCCCGGAACTGCTCGCCAAGAGTTCCTCAAGGGGGTCCCATGTGCCGTTCAGAAGAGAGTCGCGTGCTCCAGATCTAAGTTCAATCGGAAAAATCGAGTCGCCAGCCCGTATCTTCAAGTCTGCGACGTCAACGGTTAGGTTCAAGTTCGGATCTGATTCGATCAAGCCGACAAGGGACGACCTTTCCCGTTCACCCAGAGAAACGCAGGGAATTCCGAGATTAATGGAATTACCGAAGAATATCTCAGCAAAATTGCCGGCGACGACAGCCCGGAAACCGGCGCGATAAATGGATTGAGGGGCATGCTCCCGAGAGCTTCCACAGCCGAAATTCGAGCCTGAAATCAAGATGGAAGCCTTTTGGAAAGCCGGATCGTTCAGTGAATGCTCCCGAGGTTCGCCCTGATCGTCAAAACGGACGTCGTAGAACAAATAATCCCCAAGTCCGTCAAAGGTAATGCATTTCATGAATCGGGCGGGAATGATGCGATCCGTATCGATGTCATCCCCGGGAACGTAAACACCAGTCCCAATCACTTCCTTTATTTTTGCAAGCGCCATTTTAGTGTGAATTAATTTTGAAAGACTTTCCTGGAATCAGATATTTTCCCAGAAATTGCTGCGGCCGCGACCATCGTCGGACTCATCAGCATGGTCCGTCCGGTCGGACTGCCCTGCCTGCCCTTGAAGTTCCGATTGCTTGAGCTGGCGCAAAGCTGATCGCCAATGAGCTTGTCGGGATTCATCGCCAGGCACATTGAGCACCCGGCGTTCCTCCATTCGAAGCCTGCTTCGGTGAAAATCTTATCCAGTCCTTTTTCCTGAGCCATCTTGCTGACGATTTGGGAACCGGGCACGACGATTGCCTTGACTCCGCTCTTCACCTTGTAACCTTTGATCGCGGAGGCGACTTCCTCCAGATCGGAAAGTCTCCCATTGGTACAGGAACCGATAAAGGCAACGTCGATCGGAGTACCCAAAATGGGCTTGCCCCCCTCCAGTTTCATGTAGTCCAAAGCTTCGCGTACGCTTTCTTTTTCCGCATCGGGAACTGATTCGACCGAAGGAATGACCTCATCTACGGCAATCGCTTGGGCTGGATTGATTCCCCAAGTGACCGTGGGCGATATCTCAGACGCGTCAATTTCAACCAAGTCATCATAAGAACATCCGGGATCGGATGAAAAACTCTTCCACCTTGCAACCGCGCTCGACCAATCGTCTTCCTTGGGGGAATAAGGTCGGCCCTGCAAATACTCGAAGGTTTTGTCGTCGGGGTTGACGTAGCCTACCCGGGCTCCTCCTTCGATAGACATATTGCAGGCAGTCATTCTTTCTTCCATACTGAATGCGTCAAAGACTTCACCGGCATATTCGTAGGCATAGCCCGTGCCGCCGTTTACCCCCAACTTTCTGATTATGTGAAGGATGACGTCCTTTGCATAAACTCCTGCGGCAAGAACTCCATTGACTTCAATTCGTCTGACCTTGAGTGGGTTAAGGGCCATGGTCTGGGTCGCCAGCAGGTCTCTTACCTGACTGGTGCCGACGCCAAAGGCGATCGCTCCGAAAGCGCCGTGGGTAGATGTGTGCGAATCTCCGCAGGCAATAGTCATTCCTGGTTGAGTCAACCCCTGTTCGGGACCAACGACGTGAACGATTCCCTGCTTGCCCGTATTGACGTCGAAAAAGGTAACGCCGGTCTCCTCGCAATTCTTGCGCAATTCCTTGATCATCGCATCCGCTAGGGAGTCCGAATATGGCTCGCTCGACTCGTTTGTGGGAACGATATGGTCGACCGTCGCGAAGGTGCGCTCGGGATAGCGCACGGGCAATCCTTTCTCCCGAAGCATGCCGAATGCTTGCGGACTCGTCACTTCATGAATCAGATGACGCCCGACGAACAATTGAGTCTGACCGTTCGACAGGGTGCCGACGGAATGGGATTCCCAAACTTTTTGAAAAAGGTTTTTTGCAGTCATTCTAAACGATCAAAATATATTTTGCGGAATGAACCTGCAAGTTCAATGCCCCGACTCGAAGCAATTTAACTTGAGGATTTAAAATAGGTGCGCTTGAGCCTGAGGTCACTCGAGGAAAGTTTCTCCTTGAGACCACGCTCTTTCCTGGACCTTTCGTTGAAAAATCTAGCGAAGGAATCAGCGTTTCTTTGCTGAAGCTCAAGAATTCTGTTCATTTGGGCAACGATTTCGTCGCTGTCGACCAAATCAGTGTCCGCTTTCTCCTTGGCTTGTACGAGAATCCCAAGCGAGACGTCCTTTTTTTCCAGAATTTCCTCTATCGTATCCAGATGCTTTGCGGCGATTGCTTGCGTCTCCGCATGAAGCAAGTCTTCATGGGTATCGAGAGCAGTACGCAGATCACTCACCCTTCGGTCCGCCTTGAAGAGCAAATCAGGCTTGCATGGAAATGGAACCGGAATCCTGGTCGCGAGAAGGACTCCCGTCTGGATTTTGGGTCAACATTTCCGCCCAGGCTTCCCGCAATTCGGATATGACCTTGTCCGCCTCATCGATGGGTTCGGGCTTTTTCTGGAGATTTGCCTGCTGCAATTGGTGCAAGACGTAATCGTAGAGCCTGTATAGGGTGCCGGGCAACTCCCCCGGGACGGACATGTCCAAAGAAGCTTGAAGTTCGGTGACGATGTTTTGGGCTTTGATCAGATTATTATTGATCATCTCATTCTTCTTGGTCAGGTCGTCAACCTCGAACCCACGCTTTGCAGTGGCCGAAAACTTGAGATAACCATCAAAAAGCATCAAAACCAATTTTCCCGGCGAAGCAGTCTGCACGGACTGAGCCTTGTAGGACTTTGCTATCTTGTCGTACTGCACGAAAAACTTAGATCAGATATCTTCGACTTCGATTAATTTTTCGGCCAAGGCGTCGAGGTTCTCATCGCTTAGCCAATCGGGGTCGTTTAAAAGAGCCTGAGCGCGTAGAATGGCATCGCGACGAATTTCAGGCTCGGAAGCATCGGCTTTCTTGCCAATAGCCGACAAGTCAGTCAAAGAGACCTTGTCATGCTCCTCGGCAGTGGAGGAACGATCGGAGGAACCACGCAAGGAAGGGACCGAAGAGGCCCTGCTTTCGCTGACCCTGGACTGGTTGCGATCATATCCTTGAATGGAATCCATAAGCGTTGTGAAGCTAAATATGTGCCAGATTAAGTATTTACGCAACAAAATAACTTATCTCATCGGCAAAGTGGAAAAGATGGTAGAGGCGACGTATTTGGTGAAAACTCGTGGAGAATGCAAGGCGCTGCCACTGGTTTTCTCGGATAAGGCTCTTACTTGCGAGCTTCGCTGATAACCACTCGCTCCAACGATTACGCTTGCGTGACCCGCATCAAAAGTCTCGTCGATGGCCCAAAGAAACTCTCCGGATTTTACGTCGACCAATTTTGACCGTACGGACAACGAGATGGGCTTGTAGGGTTTGTAGGAACTCAAGTCCGTAAAAAGAACGGCATTTACCGCCGTCAGGGATTCGAGGTTCTTCAGGAAGTTTTCCGGCAACGCCTCGGAAGATGAAAACCTGCGGACTCCAAAGTTTCTCTTCATGAAATCAGTATCGAGAACGATGGTCTCGAATATTCTTTCCTGGGCCAGTTCCTGGTTGAAGACCTCGTCCACGAAATTCAAAAGGGTCGAATCCTCGTCGGGATAATAGCAAGGAAGAACCGCCACTCGATTGAGATAGGCGGGAAGTCTTTCGGTCGGATAAAGGTTTTGCGGAACAAATGGTTCTGCTTGCGAAACTACTTTTTCCTGTTCGAATTTCCTGCAGGAAGAAAAGGACAGAATCAAAAGGGCGGATATTAGTAATAATCTCATTACTTCTTGTTGTTGTTGTTGAAGGAATTCTGCAAGGTTTGCATCTGGGTATTGATTTTCGACTGCATTTCTTCCATTCGCATAAAACCTTCCCGCAAGGTTTGCTCTCTTTGCTCGAGATAAAGCTCAAGGTCTTCAATCCGATCATCGAGCCTGTCGTTTTGGCTTCTAATGCTTTCGATGTGAGTGGTGTAGGCTCCCTTGTAGCCTGAATTGTTGTCGCCGGTCAAAAACGAAGAGATGAAGTCGTCGATCGAATAACTCAAGCCTCCATATTTTCGGTCGGTCCCCGTGTTGAGGTCAAAAGCGGATTCGACGGGAGATTCGGAGAAAAAGGCCTGTACCTTTTCCGGTTGATCTTCAAGCGCTTGGATGAGTTTTGCGGAGTTCTCGACCTTCAGGTTGTCCGATCCTATGCCGAAGTCCATGCCGAGATCAGACAAGCGGAAGGAACTGTATCTGGGAGAACTCTCATCCCACGAACTACCGTTCCATTGGTAAAAGACGGTTTGCCCACTGCCTTGGTCATCCAAAACCTTGATGATGTATCCGGAATCACCCGAACCAAGGTTCAGTTGCGTAGAAATGGCGTTGATTTCCGTATTCGAGGCATCGTTGGAATTGATGACCAAGTCGGAACCGTCCGAGGTGACGGCGCTTTCGGAGTGGGCCGTGGAGTCACCAAAAACGATCTTTCTCAATTGACTGCCGAGCCTGCTGATTTCCAAGTTGCTGGCAAAACGACCAGCGCTCACCTTATCCCCATCGTTGGATATGGCGACCAGGCTTTCGATGTAGTCCTGGGCGTCGTTGAACTCTTCGACGAACTTGTCGATGGCTAGCTTGGCCGCGCTGGCGTCGCGGGCTACGGTAAACCTGACGCTGCCTCCGATGGAGACGCTGGCGACGTCAAAGGAAATCCCTTCGTAACCGTGTTCATCCTCAGTGAATTCGGTCTTGGAACTGTAAACCCTTTCCCCGCCGTTGACGCGTACGACGGAATTCGCTCCAAGTTCTTCCTCAAATGAGCGTCCCACGCTTAGAATGACTTGCTTCCACTGTCCGCTCGCATTGGAAGGAAGATCCAGAGGGGAATTCTCATGAGCCTGCCAATAGGTGATTTCGGAACCGTTGGTCAATCTGACGAAGTCTCCCTTTTCATAGGAAGAGGATGCGTCGTACTCCTCGTCAATGGCGCTTGGAGCGGCCAGACCCATCAAGGACAAAAGGTTCCCGGCTCCGACGTTGGCGGATGCAAGCGTGTCCCAACCCGACGACTCATGAAGAACGATTCCCGTTGAACCCGATTCTTTGTTTCGCAGTACGAAACGGTCACTGACGGGATCGTAGTACATGTCGACGTTGGCCGAGGAACGATTGACCCGCTCGATCAAATCGGCCAAGGTGTCGTTGTTCACGTCATAGTCGATGCGCACGGCCCCCTCCCCTTCTCCTATGAAAAAATTGCCCAGTCCGGAAGTAAGTCCGGTAAAGGCATCGCTGAAATTCGCATTCGCCAGGGTTGCGGAAAGATCCAGGCTGCCCAGAGGGTTGCTGCTGACGATTTGCCTTTCTTGGAGAATTTGCCAATGCCCGGAATTCATCGAAGGGTCGGGAACGTCATAGGAAACCCAATACTCGGCATCGGTGAACATGCTCTTGTTGGCCTGTTCGCTGAGACTGCCGGCCGTCATGGTCGAACTGCTTGCAATAAGGTTCCAGTCAGCTTCGCTGCCGACTGCCCCAGGCTCTTTGACGGTGGAGACGATGGCCTCGAAGACCATGCCGTTGCGCAAGACCAAATCACCTTCATTGGCGCTGCCCGTCCAGCCTGGATAAGTGAAGTTCGCATCAGTCGGAAATCCATTTTCAAGGGAATCATGGTTTCCATGAACGCCATCTCCTGAAAAAGAACCAACGGACCCAATGCGGGCCCACAGGGAATAGTCGACGGAGTTGAGAACCGCTCCGCTTCCCGAGGAATCGAATCTTTTCATTTCAGGGGCGACTTCCTGCCAGTACTCGGCGTCGAAGTCATCCCGCCCGTTGGCGTGGGCAACTTCCGACCAGTAGGTCGAATTGCTTATGGAAAGATCGGCCTTCGACCAAAATTGATCAACCAAATTCCCATTGCCGACGTCGCCCAAGTCATTGATTTCCGTGGTGACGTTCGTCCAATCGGCGGCATTGAAGGGTCCGGCGGTTATATTTGCGTTTGCCTGCAGAAATAATCCGCCCGAAAGAACCACCTCGCCGGCGGCGTAGTCCTTGGTGGCGGAAAAGTCCTCCACTGCGTCCCAAGACGCAGAATTCGGCAAATAGTAATTGCTTTCGGCTCCCGCCACGCCGGTTTCCCCAAAAACCAGAGCGGATGCCGCTCCCCATCCATTGTCGCTACTGTAAATCGTGGAATCGGCGGACCCTCCGTGCTCCAAGGCGGAGACATCGCCGTCGAGCTGAAAGACTCGACCCTGGATCAATGCATGCTGTGGGATGCCCGCCGACCATGCCTGAGTTGAAATCGGAGAGGGGAATCCAGTTGCCGCAGAGTAGTTCGCCCAATCAACGCTGGCCGGCAACGAACGATCCTTGATAGCCCTGAAGAAGGACCCATCGGCAGCCTTGACCACGTCGCCGGCTCGATACGCGTCGAGGGAAGTGGTTCCACCGGCGTTCACAGCCTGACTGACCGCATGACTTCCAGAGTCGACGCTTGCGAAATCATCCACCTTATGGCTTTCCAGGTCGACCAGAAGCTCGTAGGACTTGGATCCGCTTCGGACCTTGCTCCCCTGGCTAAGCTGGGTACCGTCCCACAACTCCGAAGGAGCGTCCGAAATCGCTTCGTAGAGAAATCCCTGATTGTAGACTTTGTCTCCGCTCAAATAATTGACGCCGGAATCATATTGAGATTCCTTGGCGATCCGCTCGTACAAAAGCCCGTCATACTCCGCAAAACTTCTTGAATCTCCAGGCGAGACCGATGAATTTCGGTCTTCCGAATGCAACCACGCCTTCGAACCGTCTCCCGGATTAAAGCTCAAAACTCCGCTGCCAGCCTCAACGTCGGCATCGACCAACTCCGAGGTACGACTCATCAAACGCATGGCGTGCAGAAAGTTGGAACTGTCGGTCGAAGAACCGAGCACAGGGAGCTCGCTGGCCGCGCCGGGCAAATCTTCGCCCGCGTCGATGATCATCTTGTCCCGGACCGAATCGTATGAAATCGTAATCCCGGAGGAATCATTCTCGGGGTTTACGCCCGGCACGGTGCTTACGGTGGAGTTGATCTCATCCAGCAACTCCTGCAAAGTCATGTCAAGGTTGGTGATGTTGAAAGCTCTTCCGTCGATGGTGAAGGTGCCGGGGGTAATGGCCGTGTGCAAAGGAAGGTTGCGCAGAGATTGGGTGAGATCGAGCCCGGCTCCGAGTTTTTTACCGGATCGATTCGCCGAAGACATTTCCGTTTTGCTTGCAAGGGATTCGACGGAAATTTCAAAGTCACCAGTGATCGAACCAGCGTCCGCGGATGCGAAAAACCCCGAATTCTGACTGAAGCCTCCTACCTTTCTTGCCTGAAACAAATCTTCGTTCTGCAATTCCTTGCCGGCTGAATTCAAGGCATCCAATTGACTCTTGAGCAAGTCGAGGTCAGAAATCTTTTCCTCGTTTCTTTGCTTCTCGGCAATGAGTCTTTTTTGCGGAACTCTCTCGAGTTCAATCAGTTGATCAACGACTGGAGCCCAATCAAATCCAGAGGCCAACCCCGTTAGCTGAAGTTCGGATCCCATTAGAATTCGAGTGGATCGCCGGGCGACGTCGACGGTAGGACGGAGCGGGAAAAACTAGTTTGAAAGAAAAACACGCCTGCGTGTAGCATTATTTATGCCACGGAGAAGTGTTTTCTCAGGATCCTCGCGAGAGGGGAGCTTCACTCTCGCTCGCAAACAATTGACTCATTTCCGAGAGCAACCACCGGCAACCCTCGCTGATGGCCCAAAAAAACTCTTTGTTTCTCTGCACCGCAGCCCAATTTTGATTGCCGGACTGAATGTCTCTGATCTTTCTACGATACTGGACGATTTCGCTTTTAGTCCTGCCTTCGAAGAGCACTGCCCAAAAACCCTTGTCCTTTTCGATAAGTTGATTGATTTCCATACCATCCCTAAGCAGCTGGAGAAGGTCTTTGTTTTCGGAGTAATTTGGCCCCGAGTACTTTGGAGGCAGTTGTTCGCTCTTGAAGGCCGCGATGAGAGATTTTTCGAAGAGGGTTTCAACATGCTTGTAG
>JAYOEB010000089.1:0-9644 GCA_038116775.1 Opitutia bacterium
GGTGGTTGCGCACATGCTCAAACATTTCCACCGATACCACCCGGTCATAAAATTGATCGGTCTCAAATGCATTCACATCTGCCGTCACCACCTCGAGGTTGCCCAGCCCGCGCTCACTGGCGGTTTTCATAATGTATTCCCGCTGGGAATTGGAATTGGAAACGGAGCGGATTCGGGAATTTGGGAAATGCTTAGCCATCCAGAAGGAGAGGGAGCCCCAGCCACATCCAAGCTCGAGAATATCCTGCCCGTCCTGCAGATCTGCCCGTTGGCAGGTCAGTTCCAGTGCCCGGTCTTCCGCCTGGTCGAGCCCGTGGGTGCCCGGTTCATAACAACAGCAGCTATACTTTAAATTTTTCCCGAGGACCAAGTAATAAAAATCAGCGGGCACTTCATAGTGTTGCTCATTTGCCTTGTCCGTGTCCACCGCGAGGGGGGACTGGTCGACCTGTCGTAAATATTCCTCGGCCAGTTCCGCATTTTTTTCACAGTCCTCAATCTGGCACTGTTCGAGCCGTTTTTTACAGAGGTTACGGATGCCTGCCCGGATGAGAAAGTCGGGCATCAGTCCGCGTTCGCTTACTTGAATAAAAGTATCAGTCAGGCTCATCAGTCAGAAAAAGAAATTATTTGGGAAACCAGGGAAAAAAAGAGGAGGTTGATTCGAGGTACTTTTTATAAGCATCCCCACTGGCTTCCAACTTTCGGGCCTCCACAAAGGGAATCCCCGTAATTTTGGCAAGAAAGAGGTAGAGGATGGGCGGAATCAGGAGGAGGCATTCCCCGCCGACGCAATGAATCCCCATGGGTAGGTAGCCTAGCCAAAGGACCCATTCGAAAAAATAATTTGGGTGGCGGGAATATTTCCACAGCCCGGTATTGCAGACGTCAGCCCTTGTGCGATTGGGAGAATTTTTGAACGACCGGAGCTGTTTGTCCGCTATGCTGACGCCGACAAATCCAATGATCCAGATAAACATCCCCACTTGGTCGGTCCATAAAAGATCAGACGGGTTGCTTGCGAGAATGAGAAAAGGACTGGCAAACAAAACCACCCAGAAAGCCTGCACCTGGAAGAAGAGAAAAAAACCAAGGTTTGCCTTTTTGCCGAGGTGTTCGCGCAGGTAGAGGTAGCGGGCATCTTCCGGTTTTCCCCAGCACCGGCGAAGCAAATGAGTACCGAGTCGGACGGACCATACTCCAAGCAGTCCGATCAGAAGAGCATGGCGGGCAGGGTGGCATTCCTCCCGTAACAGATAAAGATAAACGATTCCCAGGATGCCCACTCCATAGGCCCAGAGCACGTCGACGTAGGATGTGTTTTTGATCTTCAGGGCAATCAACCAGCCAAGAAACATCACCACCGATGCTCCAGCCTGTCCATAAAGCAGAAGCTCAGGCAGACTCATCAGTGAATTTTGGATATTTTAAATGAACCTGGCGGAGTACCAATCCGGCAATTCCCCACTCAATCAAAATGGCAAGGGCAGTGAACCAACCGGAAGTGAAAGCGAGGGCGTCCATCCGCCAACCCGCATAGTAGGCAGCCACCCCACCAATTGAAAATCCCAGAAGGCAGCGGAAGTTGTTTTCAAGAAACCAGGGGAAGAGCGGACGCAGCATGAGGCCGAAATTTGCCCACAAAACAATCATCCAAAGAGGGGCTCCACCCACCGTGGGGTTGGCATAGAACGCGAGAAGTTCCAATCGGACGAGCAGGGAGTCACCAACCATCCCCAGGGCAACGGAAGAGAGCAGGAATGGAAAAGCGGAACCGAAGCGTTTGCTGAAGATTACCAAACCAAACACCGCACAAAATCCAAGTGAGGGATAGAGCATGGGATGGGAGGATTTTGATCCGAGTACGCAGGCAAACCAAGCCGCTTGAAAGACCAGTAAGTTAATCCAAAACCTCAACCGCCCGTTCATCGAGGAAATCCTTTTCCTGCCTTGGATTTTGGTTTGGTCAGAAGAAGATGGATATCTCCAGTGTATCCTTCCTCAAAGCCGGCCTCGCAGTAGCACAAATAATAGACCCACGCCCTGCGGAAGGAATCGTCGTATCCGAGTTTCTTGATCTCCTCCTCCTTTTGCAAAAATTGCAGACGCCACTCCCGCAGGGTGCGGGCATAGTGGTAGCCGATATCGTGGATTCCGGTCGGGCGAAGATCAGACTTTTTGGCCACCGCGGAAACCATTGCCGAGATCGAGGGTACGCAACTGCCTGGGAATACGCGGGTACGGATATAATCGACTTCCTTCAAATATTGATCATAGCGGTGATCCGGCATGGTGATTGCCTGAATGAGGGCGGCGCCATCGGGGGCGAGCAGGTTGGAGATCTTCGAAAAATAGGTGGGCAAATATTCGTGACCCACCGCCTCGATCATTTCGATGGAAACGATGCGGTCGAAGGAACCCTGCAGCTTTCGGTAATCATCCTGAAGAAGAGTGGCCCGGTTTTTCCAGCCTCCTTGCTCGATAACCTCTTTGGCATAATCGTACTGCTGCTCAGAAATGGTGGTGCCTGTCCACTTGGCCTCGGTTGTCTCCAGCAAGCGTTTGGCGAAGCCTCCCCACCCACACCCGATTTCCAGAACCGTTTGTCCGTCCTTGATTTCCAGTTGCTCGATGATGCGGTCGTACTTGGCGAGCGATGCTTCTTCCAGCGTGGTTTTCTCATCGGCAAAGATGCCACAGGAGTAAGTCATGGTCGGGTCGAGCATCCGCTCGTAAAAATCGTTCCCGAGGTCATAGTGCAGGGCGATGTTGCGCCGGCTTCCCTTGACGGTGTTTCTCTGGGTGATCAGGTAGGCCCAGCGAGCGACTTTATTGAGCGCCGTTGCCCAGCCTCCCTCCATCCCGTCCATCACCTTCAGGTTTTGCAAAAACAGGCGGAAGAGCATGACTAGGTCATCGGTATCCCAGTCATCCGCCGCATAACTGTCCGCCACGCCGAGCGATCCCCCCAAGCAGGCTTTGCGAAAAAACGAAGCATGATTTACTTCGATTCTTGCCCTGAGCGTCGAACCTGCCTGTCCGAAAGAATGAACCGATCCCTGAAAATGCAACTCAAGCAGACCATGTTCAATTTTGCTCAACTGATTGCTGAGGGCGCGCCCAAAAAAACCAAGCCCTTCGCTGGTGGAACGAAGGGGCGCTGATAGGGTAGCAGAGGCAGTGGCTTTCATTTGGGGGAAGATTATGAAGACGATTTTTTGGGGTGAGAATAAAAAGGGCAACCCTTGAGTCGCAGAATCAGAGCATTCCAATAAATCGCCCGGGTGACGTTGAGGGTCATGAACGGAAACCGCGCCAGTGCCCAAGCGAGGTTGCGTCCATCAAGCGGCCGTCGGGAAAGTTTTAAATGAGCGGTAAAAAAAGCTTTCTTTTCCTCCTTTAAAATCATGTCAGCCTGAAAATGCTTTGCAGGAGCGCGAAATCTCCAGTCGTAATCAATATTCATTCCGATGAAGGGAGAGACGTGAAATTCCTTGCGAAATTCATGATCGCTTCTGTCTCCGCCATTGCACGAATCCCATTCAAAGCACTTGGCATATCTCTCCCCCCAGGGAGTGTTGGTAATTTCCGCCATTAAGGCAATCGGGCGGGTAAGTTCCTCGTTCCAGAGGAAATAAAAACTCACCGGGTTGAAACAGTATCCAAAGGTACGAAGATGAGTGATGATGGAAACAGGACCTTTTATTTCCCTTGCCAGTTGATCGGTCATGGTCTGCCGAACCGCATCGGCAAGATCAGGAGTTTCGGGGTTATGATAATCCGACCGATTGAAACCGCCCAGGTTGGATCGGTTGACTGACCAGAACCAGCGGCCTTTAAAGACATCATCCAGTTCATCGAGAAAGAGGTGAGCCATGTAGACGTCGTAGCGCAGATCATGCTTTCTGGGTGCTTTGCGGTGATGGCTGACCTCCCCGAAGTAGAGGCAACTGTTCATCCCAGTTTTTCGCCGAAGGATTC
Organism: Opitutia bacterium; assembly: GCA_038116775.1. Classification (GTDB taxonomy): domain Bacteria; phylum Verrucomicrobiota; class Verrucomicrobiia; order Opitutales; family Seribacteraceae; genus Seribacter. The sequence goes on from JAYOEB010000089.1 coordinate 3,982, forward strand.
GCATACCCTCAAGGCGCTGCTAACTCCGTCCTCATGAAATCCATATCCCCAGTAAGCCCCGCAAAGCGAAATTCCTCGGCGTTGGATGAAGGAATGATGCATGGCTTGAGCGGATTTTCTGCCCGGATGGTAGGTGGGGTGTTCAAATGTAAAGTCGCGATGGCGAAGGGATGGATCAATCAATTCGTTCTGGTTCAAGGAGACGCAGAAAGGTTCCTTGGTGGGCAGGCTTTGCAGGATATTCATGTCGTAGGTAACAACGGCATGATCTTTTTGCTCTTGGGACACGTAGGCATTCCAACTGGCTCTGGCCGAGGAACGGCGGGGCAAAAGGCGGTCATCGGAATGCAAGCAAACCCCGTTTTTCACGTAAGGGAAATTTTCCAGGAGCTCGATTTCCTCCCGTTCCGCACCATTCAATAATTTGAGGGATTGATCGGCATGACAGGCAAGAATGACTTGATCGAAGTTTTGCTTCCCGCCGTCCGGCAGGGCGATGCTTGCTCCGTCGTCTGATCTGTGTACCGATCGCACCGGAGTGGAGAGGCGGAGCCGTTCACCTAGTCCCTCCACGATTTTATCGACATAGGTGCGGGAGCCTCCTTTCAATACCCGCCAAACTGGACGGTCGTATGCCTGCAGCATCTTATGGTGGGACAGAAAATCGGTGAGGAATTCCATAGGAAAGGATCCGAACCTTTCGATCGAGCAGGACCACAGGGCGGACCCCAGAGGGAGGAGAAAGGAGCTTTCGAACCGCTCGCCCAATCCGTTTCGCCTGACAAATTCCGATACCGTTTCATTCGGATCGAACGATTGCTTTGCAAGTTTGTGAAATTTTAGAATATCCCGCACCATTCCCCAGTGCCTGTGGTCAGTCAAGTTTTTGACCCCGGCGAACAATCCGAAGAGGGATTCGCCGCTGTATTCGATCCCGGTGCATTCGGAGCGTACGGAAAATCCCATGCGTGTGGATTGAGATTCCACTCCGAGCAATCCGAGGAGACGGACAAAGTTGGGATAGTTTTGTTCGTTGAATACGATGAAACCGGTATCCACGCGGTAATCTCCGGTTTTGCCGGTTAGGTCGACGGTGTTTACGTGTCCCCCCGGTTTGTTCGCCGCCTCGAACAAGGTGACCTGGTGGTTGTTCTTGAGCAGATGGGCGCAAACGAGTCCGGAAACACCGGATCCGATAATGGCGATTTTCATGCGCTGCGCTCGCGGAGGGCAGACAGCGGAATCAGTTCTTCGCCTTCTCTTTCACCCAAGCGGGCACCGGACGAAGGTTGCTGACCAGTCCCAGGAAAGAGAGGATGCGAAGACCATAGTAGGTGGGATCGAATTCCAGCGGCGTAAACCCCTGGCGAGCAGAACCGGGGAAAAAGTGGTGGTTGTTGTGCCAGCCCTCTCCAAAGGTGATGATGGAAACGAACCAATTGTTCCGGCTTTCGTCCCCGGTTTCAAATTTCTTTTTCCCAAACATGTGGGTGAGGGAATTTACCGAAAACGTGGCATGGTAGAGCAGAACGGTGGGCAGGAAGAATCCCCATGCGAGCATGGAGAGTCCGTTCATTCCAGTCCATGCCTCAAACGCAGCCCATTGCCCGAGAAAGTAGCAACCCAGAGCCAGAAGAAGAACGGCGATCCAATCGTATCGATTGATGAAGCGGAGTTCCTTGAATTTTACCCAGTCTGGAATTTCTTTGAGGAATGTGGGCAGGGCGTAGTCAGTCATGAACCAGAGGGTGTGACTCCAGAGAAAATTTCTGTGGTGCGGGGAATGAGAATCGAGATCAGTGTCGGAGTGACGATGGTGCAAGCGGTGGTGAGCCGCCCACCAAAGCGGACCACGCTGCCCCGAAGCGCAGGCCACAAAGGCGCCGAGGAATTGCACCAGTCTGCTGGTGCAGAAGCTCCGGTGAGAGAAATAGCGATGGTAGAAGGCAGTGATCGCGAACATTCTGGCCGCATAGGAAATCAACAGGACGACCAGACAGGGCCATGCAAAAGGAGTGTAGAAGACGAGCAGAGTTCCCAAATGAACAAGAATGTAGGGAACGCAACGGAACCATTCCACACGATCTTGTGATGGGTCGGGCTTGTCGAAGGTCTCCGGGGGAGGGCAGACCCACTTGGCGATGGAAGGTATCATTAATTACGCGGCATTGTCCAGAATGAGGGAGAGTTGTAAAGGACTCATCTTGGTTTTGCCACGCAATTCGATTCCCACCAGTCTGTCGAGGTTGCGGAAATCGAGCTTTCCGTTTTTCATGATCACGGCGCGCAATTTTCGCAGACCGAGGGCTTCGAGTTGCCTGACCCGCTCGCCGGATACCTGAAGCACCTCCGCGATATCATCGAGTTTCATCGCTTCTTTGGTGCCGGTAAGCCCGAAACGCATCAGCAGGACCCTGCGCTCGCGTGGTTCTAGAAAGCCCAGAGCGACGCTGACGTCATCAGCCAATGAGCCATCCTCACGATAAGAGGATCGCGTATCCTCTTCATCGGTCATCAGATCGATCAGGGAATGATCGGAATCATCGGAGAAAGGTTCGTCCAGGGACAGGGTGCTGGTGGGGGCGTGCTTGACCCGACCGGATAGGTTGCGTGAGTCGTCGAGAGCCGCTCTTAGCTCTCGTTCGGTTGGCTCGCGACCCAAGGCAACCTGGAGGGTGGAACGAAGATTGTTTTCCATTCGTTTTCCCTGGGATACGTCATGAGGAACGGAAACCGCTTCCGCCATCTTGCTGACGAAACGTTGGATGCGCTGCCTTATCCACCAGGCGGCGTAAGTGCTGAGCTTGATTCCACGACTGTGGTCGAATTTCTCTATGGCGATGATCAATCCGTGAATGCCTTCGGCCATGACGTCTTCCATGGGTACGTTGACCAAACGGAATTTCAAGGCAATGGATGCGACCAGACGCAGGTGGCGTTCGATCAATTCGCTTTTGGCCGAATCCGAACCCTTTTTCAGTTCAGAGAAAAGAGAATCGTACTCTTCCTTGGTGGGAGGAGCCAAGCGTGAACGATCGGTCATGAAACGACCGATGGAATCGTTGGAATCATTCGTTTGCGTGATGCTGTATGGTGCCATAACAATAAAGATTACGATGGTTTGCCGTTTTAGGATCATGCGAATGCAAAAAAACTTTTTTTCTATGCTTGTTCGAAAAAAAGTTCTTTTTTTGCGGGAGCCCGAAGAGGCGCCCCGTTTTCCTCCGTTGGGATGGAAGAGCCTCTGATCGCTTGTCCGGAAGGGCTGTACTGCCCAGCCGGAGATTTTTACGTCGATCCTCGCGGGCGGGTGAAACGAGCTTTGGTCACTCATGCCCACAGCGATCATGCCCGTCCCGGGCATGCTTCTTATCTGGTTTCGGCAAGTTGTCTGCCTCTTTTGAAATTGCGCCTGGGAGAGGGAATCTCGGCGGAAGGGCTCCCCTTTGGAGAAAAACGCAAAATCGGCGGGGCCACGGTTTCCTTTCATCCGGCTGGACACGTTCTCGGATCGGCTCAAGTTCGCGTGGAAGTGGGTGGGCGCGTCTGGGTGGTCAGCGGAGATTACAAACCCCAACCGGACCGCAGTTGCGAGCCTTTTGAGTTGGTGCAGTGCGACGTCTTTGTCAGCGAATGCACTTTTGGTCTGCCCGTCTATCACTGGGAAAAGGAGGAAGCCGTTCATCAACAGATCAACCAATGGTGGAGCGACAATGCCAAGGCGGGCAAGCCAAGCCTGCTGTTTGCTTATTCCTTGGGCAAGGCCCAGCGGGTATTGCGCGGACTGGATCCTGCAATTGGCCCGGTGTATGCGCATGGCGCGGCCCATCCCTTCCTTCCCGTCTACGAATCATTCGGCGTCGAATTTCCCAAGGTCCGGAAACCAAAAGACGGAGATGGGAATTGGGCGGGTGCGATGATTGTGGCTCCCCCGGCGGTGGAGAATGCTGGATGGACCCGGCGGTTCAAGGGCGCTGAGCGTGGGTTTGCCTCGGGATGGATGGCGGTACGCGGGGCCAAAAGGAGACGGAATCTCGATCGTGGATTTGTTCTGTCGGATCATGCGGACTGGGAGGGTCTTTTGGGGGTAATCAAGGGAACCGGCGCCGAGAAAATCAAGCTTACCCACGGTGATGGCCAACCGCTTGCGAGGTATCTTGGCGAGGATGGCATTGAGGCTTCGATGCTCGAAGGGGGGGTGCCCGAGCGAACCGAGGAGGAGTAAGAGATGCGCGGATTTTCGGAACTCTTTCATCAGCTCGATCAGATGACCAAAACGGGTGATCGAATTGATTGTATGGTGTCTTTTTTCCGGGAGGCCGACGTCCGCGATGCCGGATGGGCGGCCTGGTTTCTTGCCGGCAACCGGATCAAGGGCGCGGTGCGTACCGGGGAATTGAGGCAGTGGGCGGCTCAGCGTGCGAATCTCCCTCTTTGGTTGTTGGAGGAAAGTTACGAACGGGTGGGCGATCTTGCTGAAACGATTTCTTTGCTGGTTCGGGGCGATCCTCAGGCTGTGCCCATGAGCTTGTCTGAAATAGTGGAGCAAATTCTTTATCCCTTGGTCACTGCAGATTCAGCGGAAAAGCAGAATATTTTAATGGAAGTTTGGAATCAGTTGCGTCCGATCGATCTGCTGCCTTTTCATAAATTGTTGACCGGTGGATTCCGTATCGGAGTATCGCGTGGAAATTTATGTAAAGCCCTGGCGGTGGTTGCTGACGTTGAACCTGCGGTCATTTCGCAACGTATCTCCGGAGATTGGGACCCCCGGGTTAGAACTTACGACCGCATTGTGGGCGAAGAAAGGGCTGAGGATGCCTGGTGTCGTCCATTCCCTTTTTGCCTGGCCAGCCCTTTGCAGGAGGAGGCAGAAACCCTAGGCGATCCTAAGGACTGGTGGGCGGAGTGGAAGTGGGATGGCATCCGATGTCAGTTGTTGAGCGAAGAGGGCGGAGGCATGCTATGGACCCGGGGAGATGAATCTGTCGGTGAATCCTTTCCCGAATTGCTCGAGCTGATTGCCCGTCTGCCCAATGGACTTTCCATTGACGGGGAAATTCTTGCTTGGGGTCCGGAAGGGCTTCGCTCTTTCAACCGTTTGCAAAAACGGCTTGGAAGAAAGCAACCAGGGCCATCCTTGCTCAAGAAAGAACCGGTGCAGTTCATGGCATATGATCTGTTAAAGCTGGAAGAAAAGGATCTTCGTGAACTGCCATTTGAGCAGCGTCGGAAAAGTCTGGAGAATTTAATAAATTCATTGCCTGCCGGTTTTCCTCTTCGTATTTCGCCTCGGGTAGCCGCAGAAAGTTGGGCGGGTCTGGCAGAATCGAGGTTGGAGTCACGGGATCGAGGCGTGGAGGGGCTTATGCTCAAACGGATGGACTCAGTTTATTCTTCGGGGCGGGTGAAGGGAGACTGGTATAAATGGAAGGTGGATCCGTTTGTCGCCGATATGGTGGTGGTCGGTGCCCAGTTGGGACATGGCAAGCGTGCTAATCTTTACTCTGATTACACCCTGGCGGTACTCGACGAAAAAGGGGAATTTGTTACCGTTGCCAAGGCATATTCAGGGATTACCGATGAGGAATTGAAAGAGATCGACCGATATGTCCGCAAAAATATTACCGGTAAATTCGGGCCTGTTCGTAGTGTGCGCCCAG
>JAYOEB010000090.1:0-9623 GCA_038116775.1 Opitutia bacterium
CCCGATAGTCCCCGTCCACCTGCAGGTGGCCGATCGGGTCGCAAAAGGAAGTCCCTCCCCTGTGCCGCACGGTGAGCAGGGTTATTTCATAGTCAAAGCGGACGAAACCCTCCACGATCACCTTGCCCCTTCCGGCTCGCCCGCCCTCCTGGGCATACTCCCAGGCTTTGGGAAGGTCTTGGGCCGAACGGATGGCGCTTTGTCCCTTTCCCGAAGAACTCATGATCGGCTTGACCACGCAAGGCAGGCCGATTTGATCGACCGCTTGCCTAAATTCCTCCTCCGTCTCGGCAAAGGCATAAGGGGAGGTCTTCAGTCCGAGTTCTTCGCTGGCCAAGCGACGGATGCCCTCGCGATTCATGGTCAACTGCGTAGCCCGGGCCGTGGGGATGACGACGGTAGACTTCCGCCGCTCCAACTCCGCCAATACCTCCGTGGCGATGGCCTCCACCTCGGGAACCACCAAATCGGGCTTTTCCAACTCGATCACCCGCCTAAGTTCATCCGCATCCAGCATCGAAACGACGTGACTGCGGTCCGCCACCTGCATCGCCGGAGCATGGGCGTAGGAATCCACTGCAATCACCTCGACCCCATAGCGTTGAAGTTCTATCACCACCTCCTTTCCCAATTCTCCGGACCCGCAAAGGAGGACTTTTTTGGCTGTATCTGTAAAAGGCGTACCGATGGAAACTGACATGATGCCATCAACAAAAACTTAGGGCTCGAAGGTCGAGCAAAAAGCATCTCTCTCATCGAATTTGCAACTCCCCATCATCCAGTAATCCCGATTTACCGAACCCATGAACAAGACAAAGGTATCGTGATTGCGAGGAGGATGTCATAGATCCGACGCGACAATCCATTGCGTCTTGGGGACAAGGGCGGAGGTATTTATTTCAGCTAGCGAGAGTGAGTTGATCGCCGCGGACTGATGCCCTCGCGATGACGAGATCTGCCCGAATCAGCCCCGCGCTCCGATCGATTGGCCCTGCCCACCTAAGACGCCGGCACCGAGGTCTGCGCGGGAAGAAAAATCCCCGGTAAGAAAAAGAGTGGGAAAAGACCAGTCAAAGGATGAGGGCCCCGCGCCTTCATTTCCCGCAAAAAGAGGGTATGAGCAAGCTTTGCAGTCACGCCGGACATGCCCGGAATTTTGCCCTTGCCTCTCAAGGTTTTGGACCGTGACGCCGAAGACTTGCGGCAAGTTGAGGGCAAAGCCATCGACGAATAACCGGACGCAGAGATTGGAAGAGCTAAGACGAACTTTGACCTTTGCTCAAAAAAAAATTTTTGATGTTGCTTCTTTGCATAAAAAAAGATCTCAGATTCATCTAAAATTAATCATTTCCGATTTTATGATCATCCCCTGGGTACGAATCGTTTGGATATCCGACTCCAAAGGCTACGGCTTGGTGGCGACTCGGTCCATAGCCAAAGGAACCATCACCTTTGTCCAAGATGGCTTGGATATCGTCATTAGCGAGAGAAAGTACGGCAAGGTAGATCCGGGCCTTCTCGAATACGTCGAGAAATATTCCTATGAAGACTACTTGGGGAACCGAATCATATCATGGGATTTCGCCAAGTACATGAATCACGATGACCAGGCCAACACACTGACCACCGGATATGGCTTTGAGGTAGCGGTTCGAGACGTGGACGAGGGTGAGGAACTGACCGACGACTATCGAATATTCAGTACGCATCACGATACCAATTTCATTACTGAGGGTAGAAAGATCGAAGACCTTAAGCCATGGCCAGATTCATTGATGTTGGATTGGGACAGGCGGGTCAGGGAATCTCTTTTCTTTTTGCCTGACGTCGAACAGCCCCTCTTTAAGTTCATCAAACCGAAAATACGCAACGAATTGCTGAGATTGCATAGGGACCCCGCTTCTTATCGAAGCGTAAGTCTATCCTTGCCATTGAGATACAAAAATCAGACTAAGTCGATATGTAAGGACTAACCGCTTTGCTCTCCTTTCCCAGTTAGGCGAAACTCAGCAAAAGGAACTCTTTTGAGCTCAGTTGGGGGACAAAGGATAATATCACCAGTACAAGCAGGAATTTGGTGAAAAAGGCATTCGCAGATTGCGTGATTTTCAAACCCATCGATTTTTTCCTCAAGCTCTACCTTCAATTTCTCCATGAAAATCCGGATTATCCCAGTGACCGCCACTTTTTGGGTCGAGGCCTTCCTTTTGGTCTTTTTGCATTTGCCTTTCCCTCGATTCCAGACTTGATCTAGCGAATGGCTTTGGAGGACATTATTCCACTCGACGCATTCTTCGGAAGAAAGAAGGACGAATCACTCCTCGGAAAGAAAAAAAAGAAGGTGGACCGAGAGGCCCTCGCCTCCCCCATGATGCGCATTCCGAGAATGAACGTGCGGGTGGCCAGGGATCTGATCGATCTCGGGGTAAGGGAGTTGTACGAACTGCAGGGTCGGTCGGCCGAGACCGTGTGGGAGGAACTCAAGAAGGCAAAGCCCGACTGTCCGGAATGGGTCATCCCCTACCTGCGGATGGCGATCTACTTTGCCGAAAACGAGAACCCGGATCCCAAACTTCTTCACCCCCAGGAATGGGCGTAGGATTCCCTCATCAAGGACCGCCGTCCAGCTTTTCCCCAGCCCGCTTGGCCTGCCAGACCATAAAGCAACCATAGCCGAAGAAAAGAAAGCCGTTAAGCATGACCATGGGGTTTTGGCCCTGATCGACCCCCACGGCAAACAAAACGGCCCCGACCACCGCAAACAGCCAACCAAACCAGGAACGATACTTGATGATCCTGCGAAAGTGGGCGACTTTTTTTGCTTTTTGTTCTTCGGTTAGGCCAGTCATCGGTTAATCGGATACGCTGAAAATCAGTCGCTGTCCATATCTTCTTGCCCCTGCCCTTCGAAACTTTGCTTCAAAAAGGTCAGTCTTTCGTTCTCCACCTCCAAAAGACGGAGGAGTATGTTGGCCCGCTCGCAAAGGGAAGGCTCTTCCAGCAGGTCTTGCTTGACGTCTACCTCCCGGCAAAGATGATGGGCGGCGAGATCGACCAGGGCTCCCCCATCCTCGATCGGCGAAAGCATTTCCAGGATTTCTTCGGTGACCAATCCCTCGAGTTCGACGTTGCGGCGGAAGGCCTCGAACAATTCCATCCGCAGGGCGGAAAAGCTTTCCTCAGCCAAGGTCTCCAGAGGCTCCACCTCCAAGATTCGATAGGGGCTTTCCTCGAGGATGGAAAGGATACGGACGCGGTGCAGTCCCTGAAGCAGCACGAAGGAAGTGCCGTCGTCGTGCTTCTTGGAAATCCTGACGAGTCCGACGGTTCCCACTTCGTGGGAAAGCTCGAGTTCCACCTCATCCTGGCCGACGTCCTCCCGTTCGCGAACGATACCGAACATACGGTCACCGGACAAGACCTCGTCCAGCATCTTGCGATAGCGGGGCTCGAAAATCCGCAGGGGCATCATGGCGCTCGGCAGAAGGACCACGCCACGCAAGGTCATGACGGGAATGCGCCGGGGAATGTCGAATGAAGAATCTACCATGAAATTTCTCAGCTTGTACAACTATCGTCAAAGGTCAAACCATGGTCGGGGCAAATTCCTCTCCTTCTTTTCTATTCGAAGAAAAACCCTGCAATCGTAGCAGACAGCAAACTGGCCAGAGTCCCGCCCAGCAAAGCTTTGAATCCAAGGGTTGCAAGCTCCGATTTCTTCTCCGGAGCAAGGGCTCCGATTCCCCCGATTTGAATCCCAATCGAGCTGAAGTTGGCGAACCCACAAAGCGCGAAGGTTGCCAGAAAAACCGATTTTCTCGACAACCCGCCGCCTTGCATCTCTGCGAGTTCAAGGTAGGCGAAGAATTCAGTGGCAAAGGTCTTGGTGCCGATGAGCTGACCCACCGCAAGAATTTCCTCTCCGCCCACCCCGATCAACCAGGCAAGGGGAGCGAAGACGAAGCCGAAAACGGCTTGCAGGCTGAGGGCGTCGAATCGGGCCTGGCTCCATTCGTTAATCCATTGATTCATGGAAAGCTCGCCGAAGAGGGAAAAGCCGCCGATCCAGGCGAGCAGGTGATTGATCAGCATGATCACCGCATAAAAAGCGATCAACATAGCCCCCACGTTGAGAGCCAACTTCAGGCCTTGGCTGGTTCCGTTGGCCAGGGCGTCGATCGGGTTTCGGCCCATGGACTCCTTGGAAACCCTCAAGTCGGATTCCACCGGGTCGACCTCTGGAACCAAGACCTTGGCGAGCAAAAGGGCGGCTGGGGCATTCATGGCGGAGGCGCAAAGCAGAAACTTTCCGAATTCCATTCTCGATTGTTCGTCGGCTCCGCCCAGCATCCCCATATAGATTGCGAAAACCGAACCCGCGATCGTGGCCATCCCCCCCACCATCAAGGCCAAGGTTTCGGATCTGGTCATCTTGGCCACGTAGGGCTTGACCATAAGCGGAGCCTCGGTCTGCCCGACGAAGACGTTGGCCGCCGCGGCCAGACTCTCCGCTCCCGACAACTTCATCACCCGACTCATTACCCAAGCCATTCCCCCGACCACGATTTGCAGAACCCCAAAGTAGTAAAGCAGGGAGGAAAGGGCCGAGAAAAAGAGAATGCTGGGCAAGGCCATGAAGGCAAAGACGAAGCCCTGTCCATCGAAGATTTCGTTCATGCTTTTGAGATTCGACAGCGGGCCGAAGACAAAGGAGGCGGCCTCCACCGAAATTTGCAAGGCAAGGGCAAAGGCCCCGGCCACCCAGCCAAAGAAAGCCTCCACCCAGCCAATCCGCAAAACCCCAAAGGCAATGATGAATTGAAGAGCGAGACCACCAAGAATGACGCGTGGGTCGATTTTTTTGCGGTCGCTGCTGAGCAACCATGCGATCAACAAAATACCCAGAATTCCCACCAACGCCCTGGCGAAGGACGTACTCGGTTGCATGGTCGCTAGGTCGGACATGGGAACATGTTAGGGATCTGGGAATCGATTCGTCAATACCCGCTTTCAATCCCGGCAGGAGAAAGCGACCGGCGAATGGAAAGCAACCGAGCCTCAGCCCCGTGGGTCTACCCGACTTGGCGGATAGGCTCCACTTGGTCCTGCCCGAGCGCTCGACGCCGACTAAATCCGCAGGTTTTCGCGTATGGAGGAAACCGCCTTTTCGACGTTTTCACGATGTCCGAAGGCGCTGAGTCGAAAGAATCCCTCGCCAGCGGGCCCGAAACCCGATCCCGGAGTGCCCACGACGTGGCACTCTCCCAGCAACTTGTCGAAGAAATCCCAAGAAGACAGTCCACCGGGCGTCTTCAGCCATACGTAGGGAGCATTGCCACCACCATAGGTAGTGATGCCCAAAGATAGGAGGCCCTCGTTGATAATGCGGGCATTTTCCAAGTAAAAGGCGACCTGTTCATCGGTTTGCCTGCGTCCCTCCGGACTCAGGGCCGCCACCCCACCCGCCTGCACGACGTTGGATGCTCCGTTGAAAAAAGTATTCTGCCGGCGGGTCCAAAGAGCATGCAACTTGCCCGCCTCCGAATCCTCCGTCCGACAAGCCTTGGGAACGATCGTCCAGGCAAGACGGACGCCCGTAAAACCCGCGGTCTTGGAAAAACTGTTGAACTCGATGGCGCAGCGCTCCGCCCCCTCGATCTCATAAATCGACCGAGGCAGTTCGGGGTCGGTGATGAAGGCCGCGTAAGCGGAATCGAAGAAAATGACCGCCTTATGCTCGTTCGCGTAATCCACGAACCTCTTGAGTTGTTCCTTGGTGGCCACCGCTCCGGTTGGGTTGTTGGGGCTGCAAATGTAAATGAGATCGACTTTACGCTCGGGTAATTCCGGGAAGAAACCATTATCTTCGGTACAAGGCATGTAGACAAGCCCCTCATAGCCTGAAGGGGTGGCCAGACCGGTACGTCCGGCGATGACGTTGCTGTCCACGTAGACCGGATAAGCGGGGTCCTGCACCGCCACGATGCAGTCGTCGGAAAAGATCCCCTGGATGTTGGCTGAGTCCGACTTGGCTCCGTCGCTTACGAAAAATTCGCTTGGATCCAAGGAAAGTCCGCGCTCGGCGTAGAGGGCGCAGAGAGACTCCCGCAGGGGAGAAATCCCTTCGCTGGGACCATAACCGGAATAGCTTGCCTCGACCCCAAGGGCATCAACTCCGTCCCGTAATCCGTCCAATACCGAGGATACGATCGGTTCGGTGGTGTCTCCAATCCCGAGTCTAAGCACTTGAGCGCCTGGATTTTGCTGGAGGAAGGCTCCCGTTCGCTTGGCGATTTCCGGAAAGAGATATCCGGAAGCCAACTTGTCGTAGTTTTGATTTATTCTAGCCATATTGTGAAAAGGTGAAACGTGGGATAATGAGGAATTCACAAAATTTGGCAAACGGGAATGATGGCCCCGATCACTCGCCCGCTTGCAGGAGCAAACCGTGTTTGCGTGCCGCGCGGAATGCAAAGAGGAAGGCTCCCATGCCGACGAAGAGGTAGAAAAGGTTAAGGCTGAAGGCCTTGATCAGCAGGTCCGACCTCCAGACTTCCTCTAGCAGAAGGGAGCGCATGCCTTCGAAGACGTAAGTGGTGGGGATGTAGGCTGCCACCGACTGCATCCAGGCCGGCAAGGTGGACAAGGGATAATAAATGCAGGAAAAGGGGGCGATGAGAAAGGGCAACACCCAGGTGAGACTCTCGGCCCCCAGGCCATAGCGGATCAAGATGGCGGTGACGAACTGGGACATGGCCCATCCGGTCAGAACCAGATTGAAGAAGAAAATCAACAGGGGAAAACCAATGTCGAAGACCGAAACGCCGAAGAAGGGTATGGCCAGAAGGGCGGCCGGCAGCATCCCGATAAGGGTACGAATCAGGGAGATGCAGGCCAAGCCAAGCATCAACTCCCAGGGACGTAGGGGGGACACGAACAAATTGCCCAAATTTCGGGACCACATTTCCTCCAAGAAGGAAAGGGTATAACTAATGTGCGAACGAAACAAAGTATCCCATATCAAAACCACCGAGATCAAGATTCCACCGGCGGTCAGACCCGGACTGCTGGGGGCGAAGTGCTGGGAGACGAATCCCCACACCACCATCTGCATGGTCGGCCAGTAGGCGATTTCGACGATTCTCGGCCAGCTGCTCCGCAGGAGAAAGAAATATCTCATGAAGAGGGCTAGGATTCTGCCCGAACACGTGTTTTGCAACCGCATCGTCAACTTGTCTCCCGGTTGATCTTGAGGAATACCTCCTCCAAATTATCGCGTTCGTACTTTTGCAGAAGATCGGCAGGCGTTCCTTTTTCCACCAGCCTTCCGGACCTCATCAGGATGGCTTGGTCGCAGAGCAGCTCCACTTCCCTCATGTCGTGACTGGCGAATAGAATGGTGGCCCCTCGCTGGTCTCGATATTCACGAAGAAATTCTCGGATCCAGGCGGTGGTATCGGGATCGAGGCTTGCGGTGGGCTCGTCCAAGAGCAAAAACTCAGGCTCGTTGATCAGCGACTTGGCCAGAGAAACCCGAGTCTTTTGTCCCGAGGACAAGCGGCGAAGTCGCTGATCCAACAAGTTTTCGATCCGAAAGGAAGCGGCAAGTTCCCGTATTCGGGCATCCGGCTTCCATACCCCGTACAACTTTGCATACACGCAAAGATTTTCCCGAACCGTCAAGCGCTGGGGCAAATCGACGTAGGGCGAGGAAAAATTCATTCTGCCGAGGACGGGAAAGCGGTCCTTGATGAAATCGTGATCAAAGAGACGAATGCTTCCGGAAGTGGGTCGGAGCAGACCAAGGAGCATCGATAGCGTCGTCGTCTTTCCAGCTCCATTTCCGCCGAGCAAAGCGGTTATCGACGATTTTTCCAAGACAATGGAAAGACCGTCAACGGCGGTCATATCGCCGAATCTCTTAGTCAATGACTGCGTCTCGAGTATTGGTTTCACCTTGTCTTCGGGTTGTTTGTCAGCATCTTGAGCAAGCAGGAAATCCTCAGAGGTCCGGAGGTCGATTCAACTCATTCAAGGCCTTCTCCGCCGCCCGGGTCGCCTCATCGAGAGAGCGACCCCCGAAAAGTTCCTCATATTCCAAAAACCGGGTGGTTGCCCGAACGGAAGAAAACGGCAGCGGAATCACAAAACGATCCCATGACTTCAGCCGAATGGCCCTTGAATAGCTGAAACTTAGCAGCAAGACGGGAGATTTGGTGATTTTAGCCAAGGCAAGGGCGCCTGGCTTTGCCTCGTAGCGGGGCCCTCTGGAACCGTCCGGCGTAATCCCCACGTCGTGTCCCTCGCGCACGACTTTGACAAGGTCGCGCATGGCCTGGGCGCCCCTCCGGTTTCGGGAACCGCGAATCGCCCGGATTCGGGCCCAACCGTAGAAGGTCTCCAACCAGGCGCCGTCCCTGCTTCCGCTGATCAGTCCGTAACAACGCTGTTTTTTGCGGAATCGAAGGTGCCACTCGCCGGCGATGAAAAGCCGGTTATGCCAAAGCATGATGACCAAGGGCAGGTCTTCGCTAGTCAGCTTCCGCAAATCGGCTTGATCCGGGAACTTGATTCTAATCGATGCATTCCACAGGCGATAGAGCAGACCCAAGGGGCTCAGCAAAAGTCTCTTGAAAAAGCTTTGACGGCGAGGGGCATGGCCACGGCCCCCATCGGAGAGAGACATTGACTTAAAACTCGAAGTCGAGACCAAGCTCGCCGACGTGAGAAGGCGCTTCCTCTTCGTGAAGATAGCGGTAGCCGAGTCTCAGGGCGATCAACTCGTTGAATCTGTAGGCGACGCCCAGGTTTCCGGTGGCGAAGAAACCATGGTCCGACCGGCGCCTGGGATCTTTGATGATGGACAAGTAGTACCCGAGGCCCACCCCGAGGTATCCCTCGAAGTTACCGAAGAGACTGGCATCATATCCGAGATCGAGAAAGCCCGCAAAGGTTTCGGAGGTCTCCGCCAAGGGCAGGCGGTTTCCGGGATAAGGATAGGAGCTGTGAAATTCGTAGGAGGTTTCGTGGAACTCATGCCTTTTGTACATTCCCCCCAACCCAAAGCGAAGTCCGTTCTTTCGAAAACCGCCGGCGACGACCACACTGGGGCCCGGGTCGTACCTACGGTATTTTTGGCCATCCGTGATTGGCAGGGAGGGCTTGTGCACTTTGTACGGCACCGCATATCCGGGCGCGAACAGGAAGTATTTGCCCAATCCGTCTTCCCCATGATCGTTGGGGTTGAAGAGAGCTTTGGTTTTGCCTCCCTGGGTGTAGGTTCCGGGAGAGTCGACTTGAAAGGCGAGTTGGTTGGCGGGGTTGGCTTCCGCAGGGTCGATCAGGTCGGGATTGACTGCCGGACTCATGGCCGAAGGAGCAAAGGATGATTGTGGAGCGGCTTCAGGGGCATACAATTCCTTTCTTTGGGGACGAACGGGCAGGGTATCGGTGTCAAAGGGCTTGCGAAAGGAATTGCCGCGAGAGAGACCGAAGAAAATCTCGTCGAAGCGGGACTGCAAATTATGGAGTCTTTCGGAATAGGAATTGATTTCACGCTTCATTCCGTGAATGCGCTGGCTCTGATAGTAGCTTTTGTCGTCGACGCTATCGAAGTAGTCGGT
>JAYOEB010000091.1:0-6988 GCA_038116775.1 Opitutia bacterium
ATGCCCGGGTGCATGCGATGTGGGCCTTGGAAGGTCTTGGCAAACTAGATCCAGACATCATTGAAGAAAATCTGCAGGACGATCACTGGTTTGTCAGTATGACTGCTCTACGCTTAGCCGGTGAGAGCAAAGGCACGCCCGACTTGTTTCCCGGTGAGTTCAAAGCATCCGCTCAAAAGGTATCCTCCCGCAGCGACGTTCCCCCGACCCTCTCCTCCTATGCCGGTTTTTTGGCGGATTTTTCCTATCCTTCGCGTTCGGTGAAAGTATACGAGGACAAGGAAGCCGATTGGCTAAAGAAGGATAAGGACCTCATGACCGTCTATCGCAGGGGACGAGAAAGGTATTCCGTCAGTTGCGGAGCCTGTCACCAGGCAGATGGAAGGGGACTGCCGAATATGGCACCCGCTCTCGCCGAGAGCGACTGGGTA
Source organism: Opitutia bacterium (assembly GCA_038116775.1). GTDB lineage: Bacteria > Verrucomicrobiota > Verrucomicrobiia > Opitutales > Seribacteraceae > Seribacter. Next base: position 432 of record JAYOEB010000091.1, read on the forward strand.
ACGGGCGACCCCAACCGCCTGATCGCAGTCGCAGTTCACGGCTTGATGGGCCCGATCAAGGTAAATGGAAAAACGGTGGTTGGGGTGCCTCCGATTATGCCCGGGCATGGCTTTATGGAAGACGAACATTTGGCAAGTGTCCTCACTTACGTCCGCAATGCATGGGGCAACCGGTCGGGTTCGATTGACGAAGATGACGTCGCTCGTTACCGAAAGCTGGAAGACAAACGAGTTTCGCCTTGGACCGAAAAGGAACTCGAAGCCCGGTGACTTGTCTTTAATTGACGATCTTTGCTTCCTTGACGACCATGACGCCTCTCATCATTGCGTAATGGCCCGGAAAAGTGCATGCGAACTGATATTCCCCGGGTTCAGGGGCGGTGAAACGGATGGTGTCGCTCTCTCCCGGTCCGAGCAGTCTGGTGGCTGCGAAGACGTCCGGCAAACTGGCCTCGGGAAGAGGGTTGGTGGGACTTGCGCCCATGCCCATGATCATCGGGCCAAATTTCAACGGACTTATCCCCTTGTTGAGAATGACCAAGTTGTGACCCATGGCGATTTTGGGAAGCTTCCCAGTGTTCTTGAGAACCAATTCCACCATCTCACCGGAGACGACCGTAAATTCCTTGAGGTCGAATTGCATTGAGTCGTCGCTGGTGACGACAACCCTTTGCTTTGCCAAAGCTGAGGTGGAGACGACGAAAACCATGAGAAACGAAAGTAGAGTGGATTTGTTCATGAACTCTACGATATCGGAAAAATTCGGCAAAACAAACAGGGTCAAAAACCCTTGGGGAATCTATCCACCGACAATAGGATGGAAAAAGAAGCTCGGAAGTCTTACTTTATCAACTTACGCGCCGCCAGATTATTGAGACGATGGGTTACCTCGACGATGCCGTCGACGACGGTTTTGTTGTAGGTGCGCCCGTCGGTGGTGTCCACCCCGTGTCCCTTGACCGCTTTGCGCAGAGGCTCGAGGGCAGGGTCCTGATGATGGAAGAGTTCGACGAAGACATGCTTCAATTTTCCGGTGGGGGCATAGGCGGCGAGCAGGGCGCCGATCCATCCGTCGTCCGTGGAAAGGCATCCGCGGGTAGTCTTGGCGGAGGCATGGAAAATGCCCAAGGCATCGGTCTTGGCAAGATCTTGGATGACTTTCTCGTTTTCCGCGATGGATAAATCGGAATCTCCACAATGAGCCGCATCGATCATCAACTTGAAGAATTTCTTTTTGATCTTTTTGTTGATCCCGTTGACCACCTTGGCGGCCTTGGCGGCGTTGGTGAAGTTTTGAAACTCTACGCCGCGCAGGAATTCGAGATGCCATGCTTCGATGGGGCTCTTGTCGAGCGAGCATTCCTTGTAGCAGCGGGCATGGACTTGTATCACCTGCTTGACCGCGGCGTCGAAAGCCTTGCCCTTTAACTTTTTGCCGGAAAGCCATTCTTCGAAGGATGTGGAGGATACGTGCCTGACCTTGAACTTCTTGGCGACTTCAAGTCCGGAGTTGAGCATGCCGACCACCGCGTCCTCGTCCTTCGGGTTCAATGGGTTGGCCCCGCCGACCATCATGATGAGGTGGACTTCAAGCTTAAGGGCTTTGAGGTCCTTGAACAAATCTCGTAAGTCACCGGAGTCGGTGCCGGGAAAGAGAGGAACTTGTATGGTATTGAGTTTGACTGGGGAGGTGCGGCAAATCATGCGAATGCCGGATACGATCTTGAGATCGCCGGAGCGCGTGCGGGGCAATTTGCCTGATTCGTCGGGCGCGAGGGCCCCGACGAACATAAGATGAGTGGGGACGACCCCGATTTTTACTTTGGATTTGTTGACGATGGTCATAATTGAAACAAGAGATTCAGGGTTTTGTTAAAGTAAAGGATTCATTGAGGATTTATACGATAAATCAAGGAAATTGTAGGACGGGATTAATTTCCAGAGACGATCCGATTTCACTCTAAACGGCAATCGGATATGCAAGCAAGCATGCTCGTATCCTGAATGACCGGATCTTCCCTGTTGTTTTTAATCCGGGGGACTCCCATCCACCAGACAACGAGGAGGTCGGTTCCACTAAAAAAGAAAAGAGACTCAGTGTCGAAGATGTGGGATGAATTTCCAGAACAAGTGAGTTTATTCCCTTGCCTAGGAAATCAAATTAAAGGACATCTAAAGCTTCCGGGGATCAAGATCCATTTCCTCCTATGAACAAATCTCTTTATTTTCTTCTACTCTTTCCCGCTTGCGCTTACTCCACCCTCGAATTCGAAGCCCAACTTTTGCACAAGGACAACGTCGAGGCCTGCGCCGTCGGGGATCTGGACGGAGATGGAGATCTTGACGTCTTGGCGGGCGAACGCTTTTATCTCAACCCTCATTGGAACCCCGTGAAGTTTCGAAGCATTGAGGCTTTCGGAAAGGACTACATGCAGGATAACGGAGATTATCTGTACGACGTCGATGGAGATGGGGATCTTGACGTCGTTGCGGGTCAGTTCACGCTATCTCAAGTTCTATGGTTTGAAAATCCGGGGAATGAGGAATTGGATTCGGGGAAGCCTTGGAATCAGCGAGTTTTGGTCGAGACGGGATATGCCCACAACGAAATCATCTTCTTTCGTGATATGAACGGAGACGGTACGCCAGAGTATATCGCCAATAGCTGGAATAATAAGAACCCGATGCTGATTTGGAAATTCAAGAGCGATAAGGGATCGGAGGGAATGAGCAAGCATGTGGTTTCGAAATCCGGAAATGGACACGGCCAAGGATTTGGTGATTTGAACGGAGATGGTCGAGAAGACATAGTATTTATGCAGGGTTGGTATGAGCGTCCGGAAAAAAATGCTTTTGAAAGGCCATGGAAATGGAGAAAGGATTTTACCCTTCCCCATGCAAGTTGTCCGATCCTGGTGATTGACTTGAACGAAGACGGACGGAATGATTTGGTTTGGGGAAGCGGGCACAATTACGGAATCTTCTGGCACGAACAACTACCGCCCGAACCCGATGGAAGCACAAATTGGAAACACCATACGATTGACGACGAAATCAGTCAGATGCATGCCCTGGCTTGGGAGGATTTGGATAACGACGGCAAACCAGAGATCATCAGCGGAAAGCGTTATTACGCCCACAGTGGAAAGGACCGTGGAGCGGAGGACGAGATTGTCGTCGTTCGCTATCTGCCCAAACTTGGTGATCACGGAAAGGTTTCCTTCGAGAAGGAAATTTTGAGCGCCGGCCAAGTGGGTACGGGGCTGCATATAGTAACCGCCGACCTGAATATGGACGGATGGAAGGAAATTGTGGTTCCGGGGAAATCAGGGACTCATATTCTCTGGAACAAGGGCAAGCCCTGAACTTTCAGTCAATGGGGATACCCCCCTTGAGTTGAGCCACGTTATAGCTCGGGTCATCGGGTAGTACCTCTATGTCAACCATACTTCCCGCTTTCTTAAGTAGATTCCGGCAATCTGTACTGATATGACGCAATTTTAGGCTTTTACCACTCCTATGATAGCGTTCGCCCAGTTTGTGAATCGCTTCCAGTCCGGAGTGATCCCAAACCCTTGAATATTTCATATCAACAATCACAGATGCTGGATCTTTCGCAGGCGTGAACCCAAGATTGAAATCGGTAACCGATCCAAAAAAAAGTGGTCCGTGCAAAAAGTAAACCTTGGTCCCGTCTCGCTTGACTTCAGAACTTTTATGGACGTGCATCGCAGACTTCCAGGCGAATCCAAGCGCGGAGACGATTACTCCGCTAATGACGGCGAGGGCGAGATTATGGGTGACGATGGTTATGCCGGATACCAAAATGATGACAAAAGCATCCGTTTTGGGAATTTTACGCAGGATTCGAAGACTCGACCATTCGAAAGTTCCGATTACCACCATAAACATCACCCCGGTCAAGGCAGCTAGTGGAATTTTTTCAATCAATGGGCTGGCGAATAAGATGAAGACTAGTAGAAAAAGTCCGGCCGATATTCCTGATAACCGTCCCCTTCCTCCGGAGCGAATATTGATGATGCTTTGTCCAATCATGGCGCAGCCACCCATTCCTCCGAAAAATCCCGTAACCACATTGGCAATCCCCTGACCCAGGCATTCACGGGTACTGTTTCCTCGGGTTTCGGTGAGTTCGTCTATCAGGGTGAGGGTCATCAAGGATTCGATGAGTCCGACGGCAGCCAGAATGAAAGAAAAGGGGGCGATGAAAACGAGGGTATCCCAAGAAATAGGTATTCGAAAACTTACGAGTTTGGGGAGTTCACCTCCAATGGAAGCCATGTCACGAACCACAAGTGTGTCCAGATCCAATCCAATCACGATCAAGCTCACTGTTCCAATTGCGGCAAGCGATGAGGGGAATTGGGTCGTTAGCTTTGGCAACAGATAAATGATGATTATGGTGAGAGCGATCAAGCCAATCATGAGATAAAGATCATTTCCGACCAACCATGGTGAGTCAGGAACGATTGGATTCTCGGTCAGCATAGGAAACTGGGCTTCGAGAATCACGATTGCCAATCCGTTGACGAATCCAAACATAACGGGTTGTGGGATTAGCCGTACAAAGCGCCCGAGTTTGAGGCACCCGCATCCGATTTGGATGATTCCCATCAAGATGACTGCGGCAAAGAGGTACTGAACTCCCATGTCACTGCCCAGTCCCAAGGCTTCCCCTTTTTCGTTTCCGAGTAAAACAAGTGATACCATAATCACTGCCAAGGCACCCGTCGCTCCGGAGATCATACCCGGTCTTCCGCCGAGAACAGCAGTCATGAGACATATCATAAAGGCGGCATAAAGACCGATTATCGGCGAGACTCCGGCAATGATGGCAAAGGCAACTGCCTCTGGCACCAGGGCCAGAGCCACGGTGAGACCGGAGAGAAGGTCGTCTTTGGAATGGAGGCGACGACCGTACTTTCGATAGATTATTTTAAACACAATACGAATGGGCTAGGGTGAAAATCAGGCGCCAAGCAAACCGTTCAACAAGAAAAAAGGACCCTGATTCCTACCACTCGGTGCCTGCGCAGAGAAGACACTTCCTCCACTAGACTAAATTCGTACTTTGAACAAGCAGATCCCTAGAATTTCCTTTTGGATTCGACATGAGAATTTGAACGTTCAGCCTAGCTGTCGATGATAAGATCCATCATAACCCATGCCGGAGGTGCCCATAAGGACGACTTTCTTGCTTGCGCAGTCTTGCTTTCAAAATCTCCGGTTTCCATTTTTCGGCGTGATCCGACCGATGGTGAACTTTCAAACTCGGAAATTGCCATTGTGGACGTAGGAAATCAGCACGATGCGGAACTTAATAATTTTGATCACCATCAGTTTCTCCGCGACTGCGTCCCGACCTGCGCTTTGTCTTTGGTTTTGCAAAAGTTCGGCATCTATGAGGACGCCAAAGAATTTTGCGGTTGGCTTGAAACGACCGAGTGGTTCGATTGCAGGGGACCTGGCGATACCGCCGATTGGTTGGGGATCGATCGTGAGGCGATGACGAAATTGAACTCTCCATTGGACGTCGGTTTGCTCCGCGCATTTGCCGCTCGGGCAGAGCATCATCCGGGAGAACCGCTTTGGGAAGTTATGAGGATCATGGGCGCAGAACTGGTCTCCTTCGTAACCACTCTGCGAAAAAGAATGAATCGGGTGGCGCGGTCCCAAGAGATCTGGGAGTTGGGAGAGGCAGCCCATTCGTTCAAAGTTGCCTTTCTTCCTCGAACCGATCCTCTCATCGAGGATCCCGCCGGGGCGTTGGCCTTCAGGGTCAAGGAACTGAACTTGGAGGAAGAAATTTTGGCTTTGGTTTATCCCGATGGTCGAGGAGATGGATATGGGATGCGCAGGTTCAACGACAACCAGATCCTCGACTTCTGCAACTTGGCCGAAGAACCCGACGTGCATTTCGTTCACAATCGGGGATTCATTGCCAAGACTTCCAGTAGGGAGATTTCAAGGCTTAGGGAATTGCTCCAGAAAGCCCGGGCCTAGTCTTGGCTAGGTTGACCTCAGCAAGCCAAAAATCAAACTTCCGATACCCTGAGCGAGGTTTGCCTTCAAAAAGGGGGGGCTGGGCGTACTTGCAAGACCTGCTTTGAGTTTATCGCAGAGGGCGAACCCAAACCCTCAGGTTTCGCTTTGCCTAATTCTGCGAGTGGGGCGACGAATGCCTCTTGAACTCAATGCCAGACGAATGAAAAACTTTAATTTTTCAAATGAAACTTATTCATTATAAGGTGTTGACAGATTGTTCATAAGTTGTTCTGATTATGGAAGGTGATGTCAAGGATGGTGGATGCTCTTTTAGTAGTTTCGCGAAACCGAAACAGGGCTCCCTTGGCTCCGAAACTCAACAGAGAGGTAAATATATGAAGGATATGATCTCGCAATTGCATGAGTGGATCAAACTAACGTCTCAAATAGGTATAGGGTTGATCGCACTCGGCGTAATCGTGGAAATTGTGTTTGGGACCGGTGCGATCTTCGGAGGCAGCGTCATCGCAAACATTACGCAGATCGTCAAT
>JAYOEB010000091.1:7011-9612 GCA_038116775.1 Opitutia bacterium
AAAACGTAGCCGGAAAACTAAAGGACGCCATTGGCGGACTAACGGAAATCCTCATCGGGGCGATCGGACTGCTGGTAGTGGTTCAAGTCGTGTTCGGTGCTGGTGATGGTGGAATAGACATCATCGGAAACATTACGTCAGTGGTGAACTCCTTCATCGGAGCAGGCGCCAGCTTGGCCAGTATCGTGGCCTTGTTGATCGTGATGTCGGTTCTAGGCCGAAAGGGCTGACGAGCCAAATAAGGTTTAAATAAAAGGGGAGCCGTCTTCGGACGGCTCCTTTTTTGCATTTGTGGCTTGCCTTCGCTTATTCTTCGAGTCCTAGAAGTTTCTCGATTTCGATTTCCCATTCGTAATTTCTTTGTTGAAGTCGCCGGGCCGTCTGGGAAGCTTGGGCATTCAATTCCCTGGCTGTTTCAGGGTTGTTGTAGGAATCGGAATCGCTCAATCGTTGGTTGATCGATTCCTGCTCCTTTTCGAGCTTCATGATTTCATTTTCCAACTTGCTGACTTTACTCTCGAGTTCTTCGCGTCGAGCTTTTTTTCTTTCTCTTTCCTGAGATCGGACACGACGTTTTTCCTTGGCGCTTAATGCTTTTTCGACTGAGGGAGCTTTTTCTTCTGGCGCCGGAGGAGCGTCGCGCAAACCTTCGATCAAGGCGCTGCGGGCATCACTCTTGCCCGATTTCCACATGTAATAGTCATAATCGCCGGCAAAGTTTGTGATTCTGCCTGCTTCTACCCTAATCGTGCGTTTGCCCAAGGCTCTGATGAAGTGGAGATCGTGGCTAACGAATATTAGGGTACCGCTGTATTCTTTGAGAGCATGAATGACCGCGTCCATGCTAGCCATATCCAAATGAGTGGTGGGTTCGTCCAGAAGCAGAAAATTGGGAGGCGAGAGCAAAAGTTTGACCAAGGCCAAACGGCTTTTCTCACCACCGCTTAAAATCCGTACCTTTTTAAAGACGTCGTCGCCATGAAAAAGAAAGGCTCCCAACAAGGAGCGAGCGTCCTGCTCATGAACGTTCGGACCGGTTTTTTCCATAGCTTCTTCCAAAACCATTTGATCAAGGTTGAGGACTTCCACTCGTTGCTGTGAAAAATAGCCGACGGATACGTTATGCCCAAGTTCCCGGCTTCCCTTGTCGATGGGGATCAGTTCGGCGAGAATTTTCAGAAGAGTGGACTTGCCGGCTCCGTTGGGTCCGACCAGAGCAATCCGCTCCTGTTTTTCGATTTCGAGACACAGATCCGAGTAGACGAGATGATCTCCATAGGATTGCCGGACGCCCTTGAGGGTGGCCACGCGTTGGCCGCTCCTTGGGGGTTGGGGGAACCTAAAGGCAATGGCTGCATCCTCACTTTCCGGGGCATCGAGACGATCCATTTTTTCCAATAACTTAATTCTAGCCTGTGCCTGAGAAGCTTTGGATGCCTTTGCCCGGAAGCGGCGAATGAAGTCCTCGTGGTGAGCGATCTCCTTTTGCTGGTTCTGATAAGCGGCCAAATAATGCTCCTCGCGTTCCTTTTTTCGTACTATGAAATTGTCGAAGTTTCCCGCGTATCGATGAATTTTCCGATTACTGATCTCGAGAATTCCCGTGCAGATCGAGTTGAGAAAAGCCCGGTCGTGGGAAATCGCAATCACGGAACCCGAAAAATTCTTTATCTGTTGCTGAAACCATCCCAAGGTTTCGAGATCAAGATGATTGGTCGGTTCGTCGAGCATGAGGAGATCGGGTTCCATGACCAAGAGGCGGGCTAAATGGGCCCGCATGATCCATCCACCGCTAAGGGTCTTGGCCGTTTGATGAAATTCTTCTTGCCGGAATGCCAGTCCCGTTAGAATTTTTTTTGCCTTGGCTTCCAAGCGAAAGCCTTCCATTTCCACGAATTTTTCCTGAGCTTCAACGCGTTCCGGAGTTGAGAGGTCATTGACTGTTCGGAGAGTTTCAAGGACTGTACGCAGATCCTCCGTAACCGATGTCGCGAGTTCAAGAACGGTTTCCTCTCCCGTTGGAGCGCTTTCTTGCGGTAGGTATCCAATACGAATGCCGCGTTCCCATTCGACCTTTCCCGCATCCTCTTTGGTCTCGCCAAGGAGAATGGAAAAAAGAGTGGTTTTGCCGACACCGTTTGCCCCGACCAGTCCCATTTTTTCTCCTTTTGCCACGCGGAGCGAAACTTCATGGAAGAGTAACTTCGGTCCATGTCTTTTGCTTAGGTTGGAGAGAGTGAGCATAAGATGAAAAGAGGATCAGATTTGCAGATGCATGGAAATTGGCAAAGAAATTAAAATGCAAAGCGAAATGATGGTTGCGTTGAGGTTAGTCCGTTAGGACCGACAAGAGACGTAGGTCGTGTGCGGGTCTCTTTCCCCATCCGCTGTCTCAAATGCGGTGGTTCGCCGAAACGGCAAGCAACCGGAAGTCATCAATGAAGAAAAAATCATCCTATCCTTGTTGGGACCTTGGGAATGGCGATAGCGTGGAACCAAAAAAAGATTCGTTGAATCAATGAAACTATAAGAATCATTTTGCTCCCTTGAGGCCAATCAATAGTCTGAAATCAGATGGATCGATTTCACAAGGTTGCCGCC
>JAYOEB010000092.1:0-9452 GCA_038116775.1 Opitutia bacterium
TAAAGGGAATCAACCTGACCAAGTTTGCACCGCCCCTCCAGGCGATGAACAACTAAATCTTCGTCTGGTAGATTTGAGGTTTCCTTACTTTTTCGGATTTTCGAACCAGACGACGTTGTGGCTTTTTTGACCTGCCACAAGTATGTCTTTGCGCCCGTCCCCGTCCAGATCGGTGATCATGGTATCATAAGCCATTTGATTGCGGCTCAAGACATGGCGGGTGAAGTTTCCCTTGCCGTCGTTCTCGTACCAAACCGCTAATTTGGACTCGTAACCAACGGTGCTGAGGTCGACGTCTCCATCCCCGTCGATATCTCCAAAGTCGGTGGAGTGGGTGGAATCAATGGAATCATCGATCATGCGCTGTTTCCAAGTGGGTCCCTCGAACCAAAGAACGCCCACCCCGTGCCCACGGGTGGCCAAAATATCCATCTTGCCGTCGCCATTGACGTCGGCTGGTGACGCATGAGTGGCCCCGACTTGTTCTCCCGCACCAGGCAGTAGCTCCTTTCGCCAAGGTTTGGAGGGATCCTCCTGGGAATAATAAACGGCAAAATAATTTCCGTCTTCAAAGGGCTTTCCCTTGGCCCCCATGGCAAAATCGATCCGACCGTCTCCGTCGACGTCACCAAAGTCAAAGTAGTGACTGCCACCTTGAGCGGTTCCTTTGGCGATTTGAATAATGCTCCACTCGATGGGTTTGTTTTTCGAGAGCTGGGGCTTAAGCCAGCAAACGGATCGCGAATAGGGCCCCTTGTCCTCGGTAAAGTCATTGGTGACCAGGTCTTTTTCGCCATCCTGATCGAGGTCAAAGGATCGAATGCAATGAACTCCGAAGATCTGATCGGTGATGAGATGCATTTTCCATTGGGTACTGGTCGGGTTCTTATCCGGACACTCCAGCCAGAAGACCTCCCGAACGTAGGAACCTACGAAATCGAGATCCCCGTCCCCATCCACGTCATGCAAGACGCAGTGAATGCAACGCGGTTTCATCTTGGCATATTTGGGTGTGGCTTCGGCAAAAACGAATGACTCTTGGTAATCAGGACCGAAATACATGAAGAACTTTCCTTCTGCGGAGAAAAGGATCTCCTGGTCGCCATCGCCATCATAATCATGGGCAGTGGCGGAATTGACGTGGGATCCGAAATAAATCTGATGGCGGGGCCATGCGGCGTCCTCGGCAGAAGCAATCGAAGCCAGGAACAAAAAACAGGTAAATGATTTCATCCGCTCATCATCCCTTATTTGAGTCCGCGCCACAAGTTTTTGACGAAATTGCAAACCTACTGTCCATAAGCCTTACAAACTCAATCCGCTCCGGAATTTCAAGAAACAAAGGCCATGGATACCCAAAAGGAAAAACCCGGACCGTTCTCGTTGGTGATCTTGGTTCGAAAAAATGAATGCCCTCTTGGGAAGAACTAATCTTGCATGGCACTGATTCTTTGGTAACGATCAAGAATTGCCGCTAAACGAAGCCATTTCCTTACTAATGAATTCATCCCCTTTTTGTAACCGCCGCTCCTTCTTGGCCCATTCCGCGACCGCAGCTCTGGTTTTTCCGAATTTGCTCTTGGGGCAAAAGGGGAAGGAAAAAAAACTGATCATCGGAGAAGGCGAATACCGGTATGAGGTAATCCACGACTTTGCCAAGCTTCCCGACAGGTACGTCTGGCAGACCACCCACAACCTGGCGGTGGACAAAGCAGGCAACCTCTACGTCATCCACGAGGGAAGAAGAAATCAAGCGGAACATCCGTCGATTTTCGTCTTTGACCCGAAAGGCCAATTCATCCGGGCTTTCGGCAACCAGTTTCAGGGCGGTGGGCACGGCATGGAAGTCAGGAAGGAAGGCAACGAGGAATTTCTCTACGTATGCGGCTATCAGAACGTCAAGGCCTTCGCCAAATTAACGCTTACCGGTGAGACCGTCTGGGAAAAATACGCCCCCATGGACAGCGGAGTCTACCGCAAGGGAGAAGACGGGCCGAATGCGGTGAGATTTGCCGGCAACGCCCGTCCACGTTGGGGAAGAGATGCGTTTCTGCCCACTAATTTTGCCTTTCTCGAGGACGGTGGATTTCTCCTCGCCGACGGGTACGGATCTTTCTTCATTCACCGCTACGACAAGGAAGGAAACTGGCTCTCGAAATTCGGCGGCCCGGGCAAAGGCCAAGGTTCGTTTGCCACCCCGCACGGCATTTGCATCGACCGCAGGTCCGGCAGGGAAAGGGTAGCCATCTGCGACCGGGCCCATCACACCCTCCAGTTTCTCGACCTGAACGGAAAACATGAGGAAACCCTGACGGGATACGGTTTGCCCGCCAACCTGGATACGCTCGGCAATTTGATGCTGGTGCCCGAACTTCATTCCCGGATCACTCTGCTCAATGAAAGAAATGAGTTGGTGGCGAGGCTTGGGGCCGACGTCGAAAACGTGGTCGAGCGCAAGAAGGTGCATCGCGGAAAGCCGGATACCTGGAAAGACGGCAAGTTCGTCCATCCCCATGATGCCTGCTTCGCACCCAATGGCGACGTCTACGTGGCCGAATGGGTGCAGACGGGCCGAATCACCAAACTTAGAAAAGTAAGTTAAGCCCATGCGTCACGCTCCGATCGACTCCAAACTTTTCGCAACTCACCGCAAGAATCTTTGCGGGAGACTCCCCGCCAAGGCGCTGGCGGTCGCCAACGCCAACGACGTTTTGCCCACCAATGCCGACGGCGCCCTTCCGATGCATCCGAATGCGGATTTGTTCTACTTGTCGGGCATCGAGCAGGAAGAGAGCATACTCGTCCTATTCCCGGATTGCACGAACCCCAAGCACCGGGAAATTCTCTTCCTTCGCGAGCCCAGCGAGCACCTCAGGATTTGGGAGGGATACAAGCACAGCAAAGAGGATGCCCAAAGGATTTCCGGAGTCCAAACCGTTTACTGGACCAAGGATTTCAATAGTATCTTTCAACTACTTGCGGCCGAGGCGGAAACTTTCTTTCTCAACGACAACGAGCACAGCCGGGCGGCCAACGAGGTGGAGACCCGCGACCAACGCTTCAACAAAAGAATCCGCTCGGACTACCCACTCCATAAGATCGACCGCCTGGCCCCTCACCTGCACGAACTTCGCTTTTGCAAAAACCCCCTGGAGATCAAACAGATCAAGCAAGCCGTCGAGGTTACTGCCCGGGGGTTCAACAGGGTTTTAAAAGTGGTGAAGCCGGGAGTGACCGAATTCGAAATCGAGGCGGAATGGGCCAGGGAATTCATCAGGAGAAGGTGTAAGTTCGCCTACACTCCGATCATCGCATCGGGAGCCAACGCCTGCGCCCTCCACTATCTGCAGAATGATCAGACTTGCAGGAAAGGCCAACTTCTTTTGATGGACGTCGGCGCCTGCTACGCCAATTACAACGCGGACCTCACCCGTACGGTTCCCGTCAGCGGAAAATTCACCCGCAGACAAAAACAGGTCTACAATGCGGTGCTCCGGGTACTCAGGCAATCGATCGAAAACGCCACCGTCGGGAAATCATTAAAGGAATGGCAAACCGATTCGCACGACATGATGACGGAGGAAATGCTCAAGTTGAACCTGATCACCAAGGACCAAGTGAGAAAGCAAGACCCCGATCAACCCGCTTGTCGAAAGTTTTACATGCACGGACTTGGACACTCTCTGGGCCTGGACGTGCACGACGTATGCAACGGGCAGAGGGAATTTCGGGAAAACTCGGTCTTTACGGTGGAACCCGGGATTTATTTGCCTGAGGAGGGATTTGGCGTCCGCTTGGAAGACAACATCCGAATAACCTCCGAAGGCGCCCTCAACCTCACTTCCAAAATACCCATCGAAGCCGAAGAAATCGAAGAACTCATGAACCGCTGACTCCCATCAGGGAAACCCACCTCGAAATGAAACCGATCACCTACCTACTTGCCCTCCTAGCCCTGGCTCTCTGGTCCGAAGCCAAGAAGCCAAACGTCGTCGTCATCATGGCCGATGATCTCGGATATGGAGATCTTGGATGCTACGGAGCCAAGCCCAAGAACCTAAAGACTCCCCACATTGATCAACTTGCCGAGGAGGGTCTGCGCTTTACCAGCGGATATTGTTCCGCCTCCACCTGCACCCCCACCCGGTATTCCTTCCTGACCGGCAACTATGCCTTTCGCAGAACCGGCACGGGAATTGCCCCACCCGATGGTCCGTCGATCATTCAACCGGGTGAAAAAACCATTGCCGATCTTCTTAAAGGAGCGGGTTACCAAACGGCGGTTATTGGGAAATGGCACCTTGGGTTAGGGAAGCCAGGGGAAGGACCGGACTGGAATGGTGAACTCAAACCCGGACCGCGAGAAATCGGGTTTGATTATAATTTTCTCCTGCCCACCACCAACGACAGGGTGCCTCAGGTCTATGTGGAAAACAGCCGCGTACTCAACCTCGACCCCTCCGACCCTCTTTGGGTCGGCTCCAGGAAGCCAAGCGAGGATCACCCGACCGGCATTACCCATAGACACACCCTGAAGATGGATTGGTCCCATGGACATAACGCCACCATTCATAATGGAATCAGTCGTATCGGATTCTACACAGGTGGTCATGCCGCCCGCTTCCGCGATGAGGATTTGGCCGACAAATGGGTGGAAAAGTCCGAAGAATGGATCAGTCAAAGGAAGGAGAATCCCTTCTTTCTCTTTTTTGCTTCGCACGACCTCCACGTTCCCCGCATTCCCCATGAGCGTTTCAAAGGCGCTTCAGGTCTGAGTGACCGGGGCGACGTCATCGTACAACTGGATTGGTGCGTGGGCGAAATCGTCCGCATTCTCAAGGAGCAGGGATTGGACAAAGACACCCTGATCGTTTTCTGCTCCGACAATGGACCGGTCGGAGATGATGGCTACAAGGACGGCGCCCTCGAATTCATGGGGGATCACAAGCCCGCCGGACCCTACAAGGGGGGAAAGTACAGCATTTTCGAGGGCGGTACCCGCACCCCCTTCATTACCTGGTGGCCGGGTACGATCGAGCCGGGAGTTTCGGATGAAGTCGTCTGCACCATCGATTTGGCCACCAGTCTGGCCAGTCACCTGGGACTCTCCTTGCCCGAGGACTCCCATGTGGACAGTTTGAACGTAATGGATGCCCTCCTCGGCAAGGAGGGAGCCAAGGGCCGCGATCACTTGATCCAACAGGATAACGGAGGCAAAGGAAATTTTGGCTTCCGCAAAGGAAAATGGAAACTTCTGCGACATTCCAAGAAAATCGCTCGCAACGTAAGAGTGGAAGAACGACTGGCCAACCAAACCGTGGAACAACTGACCCTCATTGATCTTGAGGAAGATCCGGGAGAAACCAAGAACCTCGCCAAATCAAAGCCTAAGATGGCGGAGAGACTGAATGCTGAATTGCAGGATCTAATCGACCGGGGAAGAAGCCGCTGATTCTCCTCCGAACCCAACCCGAAACGCATCGATTTGATCGCCAGGATCAGAGGTGGTCTTCCCCCCCATGGGCTCGCAGGGATGGCCCTGCTTGCGATCGGTTCTCTTTGCCCCGCCAAGTCGCCCAACGTTTTGTACGTATTCACGGACGATCAATCCATCCGGTCGGTTTCCGCCTATGAGGAAGCCAGATCCTGGGTAAAAACCCCAAACATTGACCGATTGGCATCCGCGGGCATACGCTTCACCCAATGCTATACCGGGACCTGGTGCCAGCCATCTCGGGCCTCCGCCCTCACCGGCCTACTGCAACATGGATTGGAGTCCCTAAGGATTACGGACTATCCTCTGGCCAGCTACGATCCAAAAAAACTGCCCTTCTTCCCGTCAACCCTAAGAAAAAACGGGTATGAGACCGCGTGTATAGGCAAGTGGCACCTCGGGGAAGACGTCGGGCACGAACGGGACTGGGACTATTCCGTTATCTGGGACCGGGGCGGAACGAGGCAAAACCGGGCAGCCTATTTTTACAATACCTTGATTCGGACGAATGGAGGAAAAAGAGTACCACTCGGCGGATACAGCTCCGACCGCTTCACCGAAATCGCAAACGAATATCTCCGACAAAAAACCAAGGATTCCAAGCCCTGGTTCTTATGGCTTTGCTACCCCGGGGTCCATAGTCCCCATACCCCCGCTGACAGGCACTTGGATGATTACAAAGAATCTCCAATCGCCAAAGCCCCCGCAGATATATTCGGACCCCGTCCGACCAAGCCCGATCATCTCCAAAACCTCACCCGTTGGAAAAAAGGAAAGGATGGTCAAGCGGTCGGTTTCGACAAGATCGTCAAAAAATACCACCGAGCCGTGCGATCGATCGACGAAGGGGTGGGCGCCCTGGTCGAGACCTTGAAGAAAACCGGACTGTTGGAAGACACCGTGATTATCTTTACCTCCGATCAGGGATTTGCCTGGGGCCAGCACGGACTTCAGGAAAAATGGGCCCCTTACGACGCCTCTCTTCTCGCCCCTTTGATTTTTTCGGCTCCGGGAAGATTTCAGGCAGGCAGCGTCTGCAAAGAACCCGTTTCCGGCGTCGACGTCACCCGGACCATTCTCTCCATGACCGGCGTGGAACCGGACTGGGAAATGCATGGGCGGGATTTAAGCAGCCTTCTTCAGGACCCCGAGCAATCTCTGGGCGAACCCATGCTTCTGGTCAACTCGACTTATGAATACGGTAGCTCCGTCAGCCATCATCTGAAGAATAAGGATTACGAGGTCTTCACGAGGAGAAGCCTGTACGGCTGGATGATGATGCGGGATGGAAAATACAAATACGTCCGCCACTTCAAGGACGGGGTCATCGAAGAAGTCTATGATTTGTCAGTTGACCCGGAAGAACAAAACAACCTCGCGGTCAATCCTGCCTTTCTCGCGCAATTGAAGGCCTTGCGGGAAAAGACCTTGGTCGAATACCGAAAAAAGGGGGGCGATTTCGTCCAACACCTTCCCGCACCGAAAAACGCAGTCAGATAACGAAGTCCGCTATGTTTCGCCTTTCCCTTTTCGCTCCCTTGATTCTGTACTTCATTGGTTGCGCCCCTGAAGGCGACCCGAAATCAACCACTCTCACGGAAATCAATGGACAAGCACTGGGCACCACCTGGACGGTGAAAGTCATCGCCAGTCATTTCAGCGAAGCAGAGGAATTGAAGCGAAGCATCCAAGAAGAACTGGAAAGGAACGAAATGATCTTCTCTCATTGGCGGCGAGATTCCCTCCTTTCCAACTTCAACTCCACCCTCGATACCAAGCCCCACCCCATTCATCCGCAAATCCATGAAATTTTGGCTCATGGACAATGGATGCACGGGCAAACCGGTGGAGCCTTCGATCCGACCGTCGGATCATTAGTCAACCTCTGGGGCTTCGGCCCCCTTGGCGGGACACGCTCAACCATTCCCAGCGACGAAAGCATCGCCCGGACCTTGGAACGGACCGGTATGGAAAGACTCGAGCTTTTCCCGGAGGTAATGATCCGGAAAAAGAACCCGGCTCTCCAACTCGATCTTTCCGGTTCCGCCAAGGGAGAGATCATTGATCAAATATGCAGACTTCTCGATCGCTGGGATTTGAAAAATCATTTGGTGGAAATCGGCGGGGAGATACGAGCCCGCGGGCAGGGACGAAGAGGGATGGGTTGGAAGGTCGGACTGGAGGATGGGCGGGGCTCGAATGTGAAGAAAGCAGTTTCCATTCACCTGCGGGACTGGGCCGTCGCCACTTCCGGCACTTACCGCCAGAACAAGCCCATTCCCGGTTCCAACCGCTACGCTTCCCATTTGATCGATCCGCGAACCGGCCGCCCTGTCGAACATGATCTGGTTGCGGTCAACGCTTTCGCTCCAACCGCTCGTGATGCCGACGCCTGGGCCACCGCCCTGATGGTGCTGGGGCCGAAGGAAGGGATGCAAGTCGCTGAAGACTTGGATATGGCCGTGAGATTTTGCCTACTGGGCGAGCAGCGTATGGAGGTGAGGCACAGCACGGCCTACCAACGCCTCTTTCATTCCACCAATCGGTAAAAGGCAGCCTTGCCCCCGAAAGCTGCGGCCAAGCCAGAACGGTTCTCATCGTTGATCGTCTTCATCATCGAGGTATTCCGACAAGTCGCCCGGTTGGGCATTGAGGACTGCATCATGACTTCTTTTGCATTGCAGAAAATTACCAGGAAAGATTTAAGAATCGATTCTTGAGATAAGCAATGATTTCAAAAGACGTTCCCGAATCCAACGAGACCTTTCGTGAAATTCTTTGGCGAAATTGCGACGGGCCCAAGTCTCTGAAGGAAGCCCTTAGAGATCGCGCCCAGAAGCTCGGGTTTCCCGAGCCCTTCATCAAGTTCATGGAAGACAACTTCATCTTAAACGACGTCTGGCTTGGCGGTGTGGAGGTGTACGGGGAATTCTCATTAATCAGTGTCCTGCAGAGTGAAGATTGCGGGCTGGCCTTTCTGAAACTTGGATACTTGCAATTTGCCGGTTGCGGCAATGGAGACTTTGCGGTGGTCAATATCAAAGACAAATACGGCGGAGGCTTTGGAGAAGTGGGCTATATCTGTCATGAAGAGTGCGCGCCCTTCAACGGATTTGCCAATTTGAGCGAAAATCTGCGTATGGTCGCTCCCTCTCTGCAGGAGTTTGCCCTTGGTCATGAGAATGAAACCATGGCCAATGATTACTTTCATAGCTGAAAGGACGACTGACCAAAGTTCAATGAAAATTTTGCTCCTATTGATTGCCTGCAATTTATAAGTCTTGTTTTAAGTCTATAAATCTTAAATTATTCCTGCATGAATCGTCTTTGTGGTTTTGCTCTACTCCTCTTCCTTTGTCTTGCATTCGGTTCATGTATCGAATTTGAGCGGGAGAAATTGACTTACGTCCATGATGAAGAAAAAGACGAATTACGGGCAACCCTGACATACGAAGGTATCTTTGGGAATCTCGACAGGGGCGAGTATTCACAAAAAAATCGTGACGACGTCGCGACCCATGACAGTTTGAATCTATTGCAAATTGATCAATTGGAATCCGTTCTTAGGGAGAAAAGAGCTTTCTTTTTCAGTAATTGGATAGCTGAGTACAGTAAATCTTCAACCGGCAAGTTGCTTGAGTCTATAATAAAAGGAAACAAGCATGGAAAGTTTGGTGAACCGGAAAAAGAATTGATCGAACTTCTCCTTCAAAATACCGAAGTGCAAAACGTTGGTTTTTACAAAGACGAAATGGGAAGGCTATGTGGCGGCCAAACTCTAAGAATAACCAAGGTCTCGCAGATTCTTCCCTCGGCCAACGAAGTTATTCGAAGACAGATCATTGCCCACATTCCCCAATTTCGTGAAGAATTGGAAAACAAGACCCCAAGTGCCTGGAGCTGGCAAACCATTGATTTGATTGAAAGCAAACTAAAAGGGAAATTTGAATTCGTACGA
>JAYOEB010000093.1:0-9407 GCA_038116775.1 Opitutia bacterium
CAGCCTGGATGCAGGACAATGTCCGTCGGGGAAGCGAAGTGGTGGGCGGACAGGGCGGGCAGGCATGTGCCTTTGATTTCGCCACCCTGTACCGGATGAATCGCTGGCAAAATGGAAATTTTCAAGAACCTTGGCAGGGAGGTCGCATGTTGCCATCCAAAAAAGATGGGGACAAGCCACTCATGGATCAACTGTCCTCCACTTAATTTTCAAAAGTCAGATTCTTTGCCAATATTTTGCGCTGATGAAGAATTTTTCCAGTAGAGTCATAGGCCTCCAGCAGGACTTGCGGAGTTCTTTTTCGAGTATCGAATCGAAGAAGACAAAAGCCGCAAGTATCGTTATAGCCCCATAACAAGCCTTCGGTTCTTACAACCGGATGAACGTGTCGGTTTGTCAGTCTTCCGCTTACGAATTCGTAAAAATCATATCCCTTTGGTCTCTTTATCTTACGCAAATCAATCCGATGACGATCGGCGGAAATCAGAAGAACGCCTTCGATGCTTTCATCCTCTATGAAATTGAAGATTTCCTCCCTCTCCTCGGGATATCCATCCCAAGGGTCCTTACTTCCGGGCTTTATGCCTTCAGAGAAAGGAACGGAGGATGCGATGACCTTAAAACATGCTTCGGAATTCAGAAGTGTGTCCTTAAGCCATTGTTTCTGAAAGATTCCAAGCATCGATTTTTTCTTCTGATCCCGGTAGTAACGGCAATCCAGCAAAATAAACTGAACCTTGCCTAAGGTGAAGGTTTGCCAACAACCGGGATTTCGCCCTCCGCCGCCGGTGGGTGGATTGTTCCAATTTTTTTTAAAATTTTGGAGAACGGTTTTTTTCCAGGTTGGTTCGTCGACCAAGGAACCGGGCACGCAGTCGTCGGTGCCGAAATCATGGTCGTCGTAAATCGCATGCATCGAGGTTTTGGCCACTAATCTCTTCCACTCCGGTCGGGAATGCCTTCTTGAGTAACAATAGTCGCCCGTCCACTCCACGTGTTCGGGGTCGTCGACGTAGACGTTGTCGCCAAGCATCAAAGTAGCTCGGGGATCATGACCGGCAACGAGGTCCCAAATCGATTCGAATTCAGGGACAAATCCTGCGCAACCTCCAAAAGCGACGGTAAACTTGGATCCCGCCCCTTCTTCCGGAAAGGTGCGAAAGCCAAACTCTCGCGACTCATCGATCAGGGGAACTCCGTTCAGGAAAACCTCATAGGCGAAATAGGTGTCCGGCAGCAATCCGTCGACCTCTACTATGCCGCAGTATCCGTTCTCCACCGTAGTCCGAGTTTTTTCACGACCCGAATGACCGTTTATTTCCACCGCAACCTCGCATGGTCCATCGGTGCGAAACCAAAAACTAACCGAGGAAGCCGTAACCTGACCGACCATCGGTCCGTGAACGAGCGGAGAGGGCTGGATTTCCCTTTTCCAATTTTGAAAATCCGACAGACGGCGCAAAGGCTGCAACCACTCGCGAGGTTCGACCAGAAAACGTTCGAAAGGCAAGCCCAGGCGGACCGCTTGCTTGGCCATCTCAAAAGCTTTTTCAGGTCTGCCCTCTTTGAGCAGGCAGAGAGTTTCAATAAATGCTTGCTCCGCTGGATCGCTGTGTTTTTTGCCGTTCCTCAGCTCAGCATACGCTTGGTCCAACTCGCCCTCTGCGAGAAATCGAAAGGCATTTCTCTCCCTATCATGCTGGCCTTGTGAGAAAGTTGCGAAAAACAAGCCCAACGACAAAAGGTTGGACCAAGCGAAAGAAAATGAAAAGCGAAGCATTCGGGAAGTTAAGTATAATCGGATGATTAATTCTAGAAAAATTACCACTCCATGGAAAAATTTACCGTCTTCCTCGAATTGCTTGAATGAAATCTTTGGAAATCGGAATGCTTCTGCTCACCGATTTCCTAAAAGTTCCAATCGACTCCGACTCCAAAATGGAAAAAGTCCACCAAGCCCTCATCCCCGGCAAAGTTTTGGTCACGATCGATCGCAAAGCTTTGCATCCCATGAGCGAAGAGTAAGAAGTTTTCGCCGAACTTTCCATCAACTCCAACTCTAAGAGCGCAAAAATTAGCTCCATCGTGACCGTCGGAAACATAACCGTCATTCAGACCAAGAATACCTGAAAACAAGGCGGTCGATCTTTGACTGATTGAGAAGTCACGATGAAGTGCCCATTCGTAGAAGGTCCCCTTTGCATCCATGGAATAGGTCCCGTCCAACGAAGTCTCCACTTGGTAAGGCAAGCGGTCATAACTGATGCCGAATGACCACTCGTCGTCAGACTCGTCCTCTTTTGAAAAGACCAGATGCGTATAGCCCGCGTAATAGGCAAAGCCATCGCTCTCCTGGGTCAGAGCAAAACCATACTGCCATTCCTCATACTGACGATTGGATGAACGACCCTGCCAAATGCCTGCAGAAAAATGTTCGTATCCCAATTCCAAGGAGGCAGTCCACAAGGATTTTCCATCCAAGGCATCCCGACCCTCCGAAAAATAACGACTCTCCCAACCTGCATGGGCGTGGCCCGTAAGATTTTCATGAGCGTGAATCGCTTCGATTTTCTTGGGCGAATCCCCTTCATGACCGGGAGAGGAACGGTTGAAAAAAAACAGAAAACACAAAACAAGAGAACTTGCGAATCTCAAAGACTTGGAAGAAATTTTTTGAATTGTGGCCTTCATGCAGAGTAGAGAAAAATTCTGGAAACCGAATGATGCGCTCCAAATGCCTGATATCCGATTGGGATGGAAAACCCGGTACCGAAGACTCTTCTTAGCTCAAGTTCTGAAAGACCGCCGACAAGGTTTCCTTGGCGTCGCCGAAGAGCATGTTGGTGTTGTCCTTGAAGTAGAGGGGGTTTTCGACTCCGGAATAACCCGCGGCCATGCTTCTTTTCAAGGCTACGACGGACTTGGCCTTCCACGCCTCGATGACGGGCATCCCGGCAATCGGACTATTTGAATCCTCGAGGGCGGATGGATTGACGATGTCGTTGGCTCCAACCACCAAAAGCACGTCGACTTCCGGAAGCTCATCATTGACCTCGTCCATCTCAAAGACAATGTCGTAAGGCACGTTGGCCTCAGCCAGCAGGACGTTCATATGGCCTGGCAATCGACCGGCGACCGGATGAATGGCGAAACGCACGTTGACCTCCTTCGCCCGCAAGGTCTCGGTGATTTCCTTCACCACATGCTGGGCCTGAGCCACCGCCATGCCGTAACCCGGCACGATCATGACTTCCTTTGCTTCTCTCAGCTCGGAAGCGACCTCTTCCGCCGTAATCTCCGTAATCGAGCCCTCGATTTCGCCCGATCCCGCAGAGCCACCGCCAGCGGTGCCAAAACCTCCAAAAATGACGTTGGCCAAGCTCCGGTTCATCGCCTTGCACATGATGTAACTGAGGATAGCACCACTGCTCCCTACCAAAGCCCCGGTAATGATAAGCAAGTCGTTCTTGAGCATAAACCCAGCTGCGGCCGCTGCCCAACCGGAATAACTGTTCAACATCGAAACCACCACGGGCATGTCCGCTCCCCCTATAGCAACGATCAGGTGAACGCCGAGAACAAGAGAGATCGCCGTTACGATCAGTAAGGTAATCCACGCTTGCTCGTGTCCCTGACTGAGAAATTCCGAACCCAGCCACACGCTTCCGGTTACCATGCCAAGGTTAAGGAGGTGCCGACCCGGCAAAAGCAAGGGTTTCCCGCTAAGGGATCCGCGAAGTTTGCCAAACGCGACGACCGACCCGGTAAAGGTTACTCCACCGATGAAAACCCCCAGAAGAATCTCAACGTCATGAATCAAACGATTGGTACCTTCAAGCAAATCATGGCTAGGATCCAGAAAACTCGCCATTCCCACCAAAACCGCAGCCAAACCGACGAAACTGTGCAGAATCGCTACAAGTTCGGGCATGGAGGTCATCTCTACCCTTTTGGCAAGGACGGCTCCAATGACCGCACCACCGATCATCAAAGGAATCAGAAGTTGGAAATTCTCGACTTTACCCGAAAGAAAGGTGGCGAGCACGGCAATCGTCATGCCCACGATTCCATAGACGTTTCCACGCCTCGCCGTTTCCTGTTTGGACAAACCACCCAAGCTTAGGACGAAGAATACGCCCGAAACCAGGTAGGCCATGACTATCAATCCCTCCGTCATTCCTTGCGAAACATTTTCAGCATTCGCTGGGTTACCAAAAATCCACCGGCAATGTTAATCGTAGCCACGAAAATAGCCACTCCTGCAATCCATGGATTGGATCCGGAAACGAAAAGCATACCGCCTATCACAATGATGCCGCTGATGGCGTTGGTCACGCTCATCAGCGGGGTGTGCAAGGAGGGGGTGACGTTCCAGACCACCATATACCCCACAAAGCAGGAGAGGACGAAAACCGTGAGCTGATCGAGGAATTCGTTTTCGCCTTTCCAGCCCAAGGCGAGCAATGAAAGGGCAAGCAGGCCGAGCAAAATTCCAGGATTGAAAAGAGATTTTTTCTCCGCCTTGGTTTCAGTAAGGCCGACTGCCTTTTCGGTGGATTTGGCGGGTTGTACGCTGACTTCGACCTTAGGCGGCGGCCACGAAAGCTTCCCTTCGTCCAATACCAAAGCCCCCCGGATGATCTCATCCTCTTGGTTGATGGAAAATTGATTGGCGTCTCCCAATAACTTGACGAGCTTAAAAAGGTTGTTTCCGAAGAGACGGCTGGATTGAGTAGCCAGACGGGAAGGCAAATCGGTGTATCCGAGTATGGTCACACCATGTGCAACCGTCCGTTTTCCCTTCTCGGTAAGCTCGCAGTTTCCACCACCCTCCGCGGCCAAATCGACGATCACCGATCCCTGCTTCATACTCTTGACCATCTCTTCGGTAATGAGAATGGGTGACTTCTTGCCGGGAATCATTGCCGTGGTGATGATCACGTCCACCTCTTCCGCTTGTTCGGCAAAAAGCTTCATCTCCGCATCGATGAATTCCTTGCTCATGGTCTTGGCATACCCTCCGGAACCCGCGCCGTCTTCTTCGAAGTCAAGCATTAGAAATTCTCCGCCCAAGCTTTTCACCTCATCCTTGACCACCGGCCGCGTATCAAATGCCCGCACGATCGCTCCCATATTTCTGGCGGCTCCAATAGCGGCGAGACCCGCCACTCCAGCTCCGATCACAAGAATCTTGGCGGGAGGAACTTTTCCGGCAGCCGTAATTTGTCCGGTAAAAAAGCGACCGAATTCGTGGGATGCCTCGACCACGGCACGGTACCCAGCTACATTGGCCATCGAGCTTAAGGCATCCATGGATTGAGCGCGGGAAATGCGAGGCACGCAATCCATGGCCAAAAGATTGATTTTCCTCGATGCCAAAACCTCAATCAGTTCTTCGTTTCTTGCGGGATAAACGAAACATATCAGGGTGGCTCCCTCTCGAATCAGGCTCGCCTCCTCGAGAGTCGGAGGATTGACCTTGAGAATCAAATCCGCCCTTGACCATATCGTATCCCGGTCCTCGATGACTTGCCCCCCCTGCTCAACGTAAGACTGATCAGGCATGTCCGCGAGGTTGCCGGCCCCGGCCTCGATGCGAACCTCGTATCCAAGCTTTGCAAAGGCGGATACGTTCTCCGGGGCAATCGCCACCCTTTTCTCGTCTTCAAGGATTTCTTTGGGAATGGATAGGTTCATCAAAAAAGTACAAGCAAATGAACTGAAACATCATGGCCGGTATGTAAACCAAATTTTTCATGCTCGCCATTTTTCACGATCTAAAATAAGTTGAGCGCTCTAGCCGAGTAAGAGAATCAGAGCTCACCCGTGAATTAAATGGTTGTTGGTGTTTGTGAGCAGGAGTTCAAGCTTTCAGGCTCTCACGAAAACGCGTTTACAACCTCTACCCCATGAATCAAGAAAGTGAAATTCAAGGAGCTTCGGGCACACCCCTTGGCTTTGCGGACATGGACCTGGCCGTACCCATCCTCCAAGCCGTGCGCTCGGCTGGGTACGAAAACCCCTCGCCCATACAAGAATGCGCCATTCCTCCTCTTTTGGAAGGACGGGATCTGCTCGGCGTGGCTCAAACCGGCACTGGAAAAACCGCTGCCTTTTCACTGCCTCTGTTATCCAGAGTCGATGAGTCCAGCGCGGTCGCTCAAATTCTCGTACTCACTCCGACTCGTGAGTTGGCACTGCAAGTTTCCGAAGCCATGGAAGGATTTTCCGAAAATCTTTCCAAGCTCAGAGTGGTCGCCGTCTATGGGGGAACTGGTTATGGCGAACAGATTAGGGAATTCAAGCGGGGAGCCCATGGATCACATCGAAAAAGGATACCTCAAGCTCGACCACTTGAACGCCCTCGTGCTCGATGAAGCCGACGAAATGCTTAGCATGGGATTCATCGACGACATCAAATGGATTCTCGAACACACACCAGCGGAAAGGCAAACCGCCCTCTTCTCCGCCACCATGCCCAAACCGATCCAAAGGTTAGCGGAAACCTATATGCGGGATCCCGTGAAAATAACCATCAAGGTTAAGGCCGAAAACTCCCCCAATATCCGCCAGAGATTCATCAAGGTCCGTCCCTATGAAAAAAGGGAAATGATGCTTCGTCTTCTGGAAATCGAAAAGTTTGACGCTCTTCTCGTCTTTGCCCGCACCAAGAGCGCCACCATGGAAATTGCCGAAATCCTACAAGGCAAGGGCTATCAGGCCGAACCACTTAACGGCGACATGCCGCAAAGCCTTAGGGAAAAAACGGTCGATCGCTTGAAACGAGGCAAGATCAGCGTTCTCGTGGCCACCGACGTGGCCGCCCGGGGATTGGACGTCGACCGGATCTCCCACGTTCTTAATTACGATGCGCCTTTCGACCTCGAATCCTACACGCACAGAATTGGCCGCACCGGAAGAGCCGGAAGGGAAGGCGATGCCATCATCTTCGTCACCGGCAAGGAAATGAGGATGCTCAATGCCATTGAAAGAACCCTAAAGGCTCCTTGTGATGAATACGTCTTCCCCACTTTGGAGGAAATGAACGAAAGACGCGTAGAGGAATTTTTCGCCAAAGTCGAGGAAGGCATGAAGGGAAACCTTGACGATTTTCGTAAGGCTTTGCAGAGACTCGTCGAAGAATCAGGCAGGGACCTGCTGGATATATCAGCCTCCCTCGCCTACCTTGCCGCCGGCAAGAAACCCTTGCTTTACGAAAGCATGCCCGGCATGAATTCCAAAAGATCCCGCCGGGAAGACAGAAGAGAGCCGAGAGATCGTCCCTCCCCCAACGACGACCGCTATGGTAAAAATGATTTCCGCGACGAAAACTTACAAAGCTACCGTATTGAAGTGGGCGAATATCACGGAGCTCAAAAAGGGGATATCGTCGGAGCCATCGCCAACGAAGTCGGCCTCGACCCCCGCCTCATGGGCAAAATTCGTATGTTCAAGGATCACAGCTTTATTGATCTACCCAAGGAAATGCCGGCGGAAATCTTCGAAGCCCTCAAAAACGTCTGGGTACAAGGACATCAGATGAAAATTTCCGTCGACAAGGGTCGTCCCCGCCCGGGCGGAAAAGGAGCAAAGTTCAAAAAGGGTTTCGGAAAAGGTGCGGGCAAATTCGGAAGAAGCCGGGATTTCAAGAAGAAAACAAAGCCCAAGTTCAGAAGCTAGGCCGGATTTCGATTACTTTGCCGTTACCCAGCGGACGGCGTTGCCCAACATGTCCAAGTATTCTTTGGTCGACATGGTGGAATTGTGGTGCCCAAGCGTGGTCGCGAAAACCCTCCCTTTGCCGTGAGTGTTTACCCAAACGCATGCTTGTGGTTCCAAGGGTTTCTTGTTCTTTCCATTGTCGCCGTAGGCTAGCACCGTGGCGCTTTCATAAACCTGCTGGACGTTGTACAACTCGCCCTCTGGAGTAAGCCATCCGTCGGGCATATCCTTCATAATAGGATGATTGGCATGTTTGGGAACCTTGTTGACGGTAATCGCCGCCTTGGGCCCATGCCCCTTGGAACTCGCCCCAAGCATTTCGGGCCATGCTTTTTTTTCGCCATCGGCAACGGGAACCTCCCAGTGATAGGAGTGCATGGCGCAGTGCAAGGCCAAAGCCGGTTTTCCGGCCTTGTGAACGTCGGTCATTGATTTTATGAAGTCTGCATCCTTCTCATGGGCAAAGCAGTGGTTGTAGACTATATAGTCGTAATCGTCGGCCCATCCGGACTCGCTTAGCTTCGCCTTGCTTTTCTCTTGGTCCATTTCGAAGAAGACGTCCCACTTCGTGGGCACGCGCTCATTGATGCCTTCGCTAATGATATTTTTCTGATTGGCGTAATCATGACAACATCCGCCCGTAATCATAAAGGCACGCAGTGGCTTTTCATCAGCGTGACGTTCAGCGTATGCGGAGAGCGTTGATAAAAAGAAAACAATTCCAAAAATAATCTTCATAATTTGACTTTATGGAGCAAGATCGAAGACCGCCTATGCATATTTGACAAGCATTGAATGCAGCAAAGGTGACAAAATCTTGCTCAGGAAGTTCGTTTCCGTATTCAGGAAAAGAAGGGTCCTTTTCCAAAATTGCCGGGTCTTGATCCCAGGCTTTTCAGGAGGGTATCCTTCCTGCCCTCTCAACGATGAAGGCCTGCAGGTCCAAGGCTGGGTCGGCTTGCATTTTCAATGTAGTCTGCCCTGGTCTCTTATTTGATTAGAAACGAATTTTTTTGCTCTCGCCGTGCTGAGAGTGTTGGGCGCTGATGCACTGCAACTCCAATTCGGCCGATGTTTCGGTCATTTTCATATGGATCCAGCCATGGGCGTGGCCTTTTCCAAAGTAATAACTGACCGCAGGTTGTCCAATGATGTGCAGATGTGCGTGCTTGCTATTCAGCCATTCATGAGTGTGCCCGTGAAGGTAGGCATGGGCATGTTTTCTTTGGGCGAGTACTTTTAAAAGAGCTTCACCATCCTGCATTCCCCGGATTGGGCGGACGCCAGGATTTGGGGAGGGATTGTAATGTGCAAAGATAAGAGCAGGTTTGTTTTTTCGTTCATCGAGTTGCTGAGCCAGCCAGTCCAATTGTTTGTCTCCGAGGATTCCTCTTTTCCCAGAGTCCAATAGAATAAGGTTTGCATGGGGGAGTTCCAATACGTCCGCATGCAAACCGATTTGTTCCTTCTTGAGGAAAGGGAGTAATTTCCAAAGTTTTTCCCGGGTGTCATGATTGCCAATGGTTATGTGAACGGTTATGCCCGCCTCACGGATCGGTTCAATCTGCCGGAGAAATTCTTTGTATTCTGCCTCGGTGCCCCGGCTGAGGGCGCAGTCCCCATTGATGACCAGGTTGGCTGGCCTCGGATTTAGGTCGATCACTTCCCTGGCGGATTGAGCAAGG
>JAYOEB010000094.1:0-9397 GCA_038116775.1 Opitutia bacterium
GAATTACGATACTGAGATCGAGACCAGAACTGTGGATAACCATATGGGTCGCTTGCGCGGGAAACTCGGCAAGGCGGGAAACTTCATCAAGACGGTTCGTGGGGTTGGCTACAAGCTGGCGCTTGACTAAACGAGATTGCCGGAGCTAGTGCTAGTTATTCTGTGCATAGCGTTGGGGCTCGCTGCAGCCTACTCATTGCTCCAGCAAAGGTACGCCCAAAACTTACTCAAGGAGATCATTGAGTCGATGGAATCGGGAAACAAGCGGATCCTCGAGAGACCAAGGCTGCTTAGCCCTAAAATCCCTCTAAACAAATGCCAAAGAATTCTGGACGAAAACTTTCGTAAAATTTCAACGCTTCAATATGAAAGAAAGCAAAGAACTCACGCTTTCAATGAAATTTTGGGCGGAATGCTGGATGGAGCTTTTATCTTGGATGCCAACCATAGAATTACCTTTGCCAATACTTCTTCAAGCAAGCATTTTGCAAACGGGTCCAAGATAGAAGGCAGGCGCTTGGAAGCGGTGATAGACTCCTTTGAAGTGCTCGAATCACTGGATCAGCTGCGCAGAGGAAAAAAAACCACCCGAGCCGAGTTTGCCTTTCGAAAACACGGATTCCGGAAATATTTTGAGGTGGCCGCGACCACGTTATCGGCCATCCGCGTTTCGGAGAGGGAAGTTTACCTACTGTTGTTTCGCGAACTAACGCAAATCAAGCATGCGGAGCGAATGAGAAAAGACTTCGTTGCCAATGCGTCTCATGAATTGAGAACCCCCATCACCATGATCAAGGGATTTGCAGAGACATTGAAGGATGATCATGACTTGTCCCCCGAACATGTCCGCAGATTCTTGGATAAGATTTTTAAAAATTCCGTTCGTTTGCAGTCCCTCGTCGATGACCTGCTCAGCTTATCGCAACTGGAGGGAAGTGAAGAACCGCTCAACCTCACCAACAACAGACTCTCCGAAGTTATCAAAGGAATTGATCAATACTTGAGGGACAAGCCCTACGTGGACGTGTCCAAGCTCTCCTTTACCTTGGCAGATGAAAAAGACGCCTTTCCCTTTGATGCAATCAAAGTGGCGGTTGCAATCGGTAATCTCGTCGACAATGCATTCAAATACGCGGGAGATTTTTCCGAGGTATCCATACGCACCGAAATCAGTAAGGACGGGAATGAGGTAACTTGTTCGGTAAGTGATGACGGCAACGGGATTCCTCCGGGTGATCTCACTCGAATCTTCGAACGTTTTTACGTCGTCGACAAGGGAAGATCGCGAGAAAAGGGAGGTACTGGTCTTGGCCTGAGCATCGTGCGCCACATTGCAGAAGCCCATGGAGGAAAGGTTTGGGCTGAAAGCAAGCGCGGAGAGGGCGCGACTTTTTACTTTCGCCTGCCGATGGTTTTTCCATCCGTGGATGATAAAGAAGTGATTGTTACGTAAATGGCGCAATTTCTTCACAATTCGATCACCGATTTCAGCTATGGTGGGTTCTATGTTCGCGAGAATTCGAATCTTACCATTTTCAAGGAGTCGACTTTCCATCTTTTTTGGAAATGTCCACCGGTAAGTCCACTCTTTTCCAAATCGTGAAAAGCGCCACCAAAGAATCTCTGATCAAATGTTTTTTCGCAAGTAATGCGGTCACCTCCGTTATCATACTCGGATTAATTACAATCTTTCTCTTTAAGGAAGGAATTGAGTTTTTCGGTCAATACCGGCACGAGCTTGATCATTACCGCAGATCCGGGATGGAATACGCCAACGTGGTAACCGCTCAGCACGACGAGCAGACCTTGCTCTACCGATACCTTGAAAACATCCTTTCAAAAGAAACCGAGCATTTGGAAAGCCTTGCGTCTGATTCGAAGGATTTTGAAATCGCACAAGGGAGGAAAAACGACTTCTTGAGCCTGCTTCGTAATTTTCAGGACTCTAAGGAGATCCTGCTCTCATATGAGAAGAAGATGGTGAAGTGGGGAGCAGAAACAAAATTATTTCTTCTTACCCAGAACGACCTCCTCGATCTCAAAAGGGAGGCAATCCGCCGCAAGCTTCCGTCCGAAGATTTCAATCTCTCCCTTGAACAAATAGAAACCAGAAAATTCTTCACTCACGCTGAACTCGCCCGCTGGCAAAATTATTTTCTTCGCAATGACAGGGAGGACCTCGCCAAGAGAATCAACCCTAGGGTGGGCAATGAAGCAGGCACCTACGAAGAAGGCGAAATCAATGATTTGGTTGAACGAATCAAAGCCTCTGCAAATGGGGAATATCTCAACATTACCGCCTCCCAGAAAGAGAATTTCATAGAGTTGTTCGGGGGGTATCGCTCCGGATTTACGCTTCCAGAATCCGAGAAGGCGTTTAGGCAGGCCAAGCAAGCCCTTAAAGAGTACTTTAACAAAGCACCCCAATACCAATCAAGGTTAGCGGAATGGGACCCATTTGCGCCCTATCCCGTTCACCGTTCGATAACTGGATTCTTGCTCGGAACGGATTGGGTAACCAATAGCGCGAGACAAGACTGGTTCGGCATCCTTCCTCTTTTAAGCGGTTCCCTACTGGTGACGATTATTGCGCTTTCTCTGGCGATTCCGTTTGGAGTTGGATCGGCCATCTACGTCAACCAGGTGGCTAGCGTTAGGGAGCAGTCCATCATCAAGCCAAGCATCGAGTTTATTTCAGCTATTCCGTCTGTATTGATCGGATTCTTTGGGATCGCGGTTCTTGGGGGCATGGTGAGTGTAATTGCGGACGAGAGACTAAATTCGCTCACCGCGGGTTTTCTCTTGGCCTTGATGACGGTTCCAACCATTTTCACACTCGCCGAGGACTCCCTCAACAACGTCCCACGAGCCCTGAGGGATGCTTCCTTGTCCCTAGGGGCCACTCGCTGGCAAACCTGCGCCAAGGTGATTTTTCCCTCTGCGATCACCGGGATTATTTCAGCTGTCTTATTAGGTTTCGGCCGCGTGATTGGGGAAACCATGGTTGTTCTTCTTTGCGCCGGAAATCGCATCGACATTCCAGATTTCACCTCGGGTTTAGGGGTGTTTGCCCAACCCGTTCATACGATGACGGGCATCATTGCGCAGGAGATGGGAGAAGTCGAGTTTGGCAGCATTCATTACCGAGCTCTTTTTATGGTTGGAATCTCCCTGTTCTTAATTTCACTACTGGTTAACTACCTGTCGCAAAGTATCGCGGGTCGCTATAAGGCGAACTATTGATCGCATGAAGCCAAACCAAGACAATCCTTTCAGAACGAGGCTTTCCCGAGAAAAGTTTACCGAAAGCTTGGTTTTCGGTCTACTTCGCGCAGTAACTTTTTTCGTTCTTTTTTGCGCTGCCTTTTTGTTCTGGGATATTTTTTCGAAGGGGGCTGGAAAAGTTTTTGAAGGAGAAGGAATTCTAAATTGGGAATTTCTGACCGAAGACCCCCAAACTCTTCACGTATTAGAGGAGGAAGGCGTGGAAAAAAAGCTCAGTTCGAAAAAATACTATGCCTTGAAAGATCAGAAGACGCTAGTCCGCTGGAATGAGTTTCTGAATAATTCAAACCATGCGTCCTCCCTAGAAAATTTAAAGAATGCATTTGCCGAATTGGGAAAGGAGTGGCTACCGAAGACAAGGAAGGAAAGGGGGCAATCCTTCCTCGCAGATGAAAAGAACCGCTTGATCGACAAATTCGGATTTTGGAGAGATTTATTGTCCGATCTCAACGCAACGGCCAGGGACTTCGAAGTGTCCCAAGCCGAAGTCCCCGGTATGGTCAGCGGATTTCTTCTCGGTCATCTCAAACAAGAAGGCAACAGGTTGTCCTTGATCAAATCGGAAATCATCAAGTTTCAGGCTGATCATTATCCAAAGATCGAAAACTTGAATCTGAAAAATCTTGATTCGTTGGAAAAAGCATACCTTTCTTTCTTAAGTGAGATCATTCCCCCCTACGATTCTTCCCTCTCTTCTTCAAGCCAGGAGGTAATCCTCACTTACGGGAATTTCTTGGAAGCAAATGGCCCGAAGGAATTCGGGCGCTTTAAAGAAGCCCTCTCTGCATACGGTCAAGTTCGGAAAATCGTATTCGGCGATTCTGACGAATCAGTCGCTTGGGCGTCCATGCAAGCTTCCTTGAGGCCTTTCGAAGCCGCCACTTCTGTCTCTCTCCCTTCGAAGGATTACGCCTACTCTGGTGGAGGAATCTTCCCCGCGATCGTCGGAACTTTGCTTTTGGTCATTGGCGCCATGTTCATAGCCATCGTGCTCGGCGTCTTTTGCGCCGTCTTTTTGGCGGAATACGGAAAGTCGGGAAGGTTCTTGTCTTTGGTACGCTTGGCCATCCTTAACCTGGCAGGTGTGCCTTCGATCATCTTTGGTTTATTTGGCTTTGGCTTGTTCGTTATTTTCTTAGACTGGAACGTCTCGCTATTAGCCGGTTGGTTCACTTTGGCTTTCATGGTTTTGCCCGTAGTCATAACTGCGAGTGAAGAGGCTCTTCGCTCCATCCCGCAGGGGTTTAGAGAAAGTTCCCTAGCTTTGGGCGCCACCAAGTGGACCATGATCAAGACAAGCGTATTGCCCTACGCCATGCCGGGAATCCTTACTTCATCCGTTCTAGGCGTTGCCCGGGCCGCTGGAGAAACCGCCCCGATCATGTTCACCGCCGCTTATGCAAAGCGTTCGGAACTTCCTTGGCAAGGACTCGAAAATTGGACTGATTTTTTCTTTCAGGGGGTAATGGCCTTGCCTTATCACATTTACGTCGTAAGCGCTAAGATTCCCCAAAATGCATACACCGCAGACATGCAGTACGGTACCGCCTTTGTCTTCTTGATCTTGATTTTGGGAGTTGCGAGCCTGTCTATTCTTCTTCGCAATCGCTTACGCAAAAAATACCGTTGGTAGCAAACTTTTCATCTATGCAAGAAACATCCGAACTTACGCCCAAGACAGTCTCGAACACTTCAAAGCCCAAGACTGAAAACCCCACGATTCGAATTAGGGATTTGAACTTTTCGTATGGCAACAATCAAGTTTTGCACGACGTCAGCCTAGACATTCATCGGTGCGAGGTAATGGCATTCATCGGGCCGTCCGGTTGCGGTAAAAGTACTCTTCTTCGCTGCCTTAATCGGATGAATGACTTAGTCGATGGAGCTCAAATCACCAAGGGTACGATCGAAATCCAGGGAACCAATTTGCACGACCCGGCCGTAGACGTCATCGAGCTACGAAAAAAGGTGGGGATGGTCTTTCAAAAATCCAATCCATTTCCAAAATCCATTTATCAGAACGTTGCCTATGGATTACAAATTCAGGGTATTCGTTCGAAAGGTAAAATTGATGAAAGAGTCGAAGAGTCCTTGCGTAAGGCGGCTCTCTGGGAGGAGGTAAAGGATCGTCTTAACGAAAACGCCTACGGTCTTTCAGGCGGGCAACAACAAAGGCTCTGCATTGCGCGCACCCTCGCGGTTGAACCGGAAATCATTCTGATGGACGAACCCTGTTCCGCATTGGATCCAGTGGCGACTGGTAGGGTGGAGGAATTGATCCTTGGTCTGAAGGACGAATACACCATAGTGGTGGTCACCCATAACATGCAACAAGCGGGAAGAATATCAGACCGCACGGCTTTCTTTTATTTGGGAAAGCTAATAGAATGCGATACCACCAAGAAAATCTTCATAAACCCCGACAAAAAGCAGACCGAGGATTATATCTCCGGAAAGTTTGGATAGGATTTAAAGACGTATCATCCGAAAACGACTAAGACTATGAGCACCTACTTCGAGCATAACCTGGAAAACGTAAAATCCAAACTTCTGTTAATGGGCCAGCTTGCCCATGAGGCATTGAAATTATCAATCCAAGCCCTGTTGGAAGGCGACTCTGCCCTCGCCAAAACCATCAGGGCAAAAGACGAAGAGATCGATGAACTTGAAAATGAGCTCAGCGATTCCGTCACCACTTGTCTCTCCACACATGCCCCGGTTGCCGCTGACCTACGCTTATTGGTTGCGACCATGAAAATCAGCCATGAGATTGAAAGGATCGGCGATGAGGCCAAAGCGATTGCCCGAAGGTCGCGGAAAACAGCTACCCATGATTTTCATCAAATTCCCCAAATGGGAAAAATCGTCCAGCAAATGCTGCAGGATGCACTGTCCACCTACGCCGAATATGATGAGGGAAAGGCAAAGGCGATTTGGACCCGGGACTTGGAAGTGGATCAATTGCACATAGACAACAACCTGTTTTGTCGCTCCTTGGTCGAGAAAAACCCTGCCTTGTCCTCCTCGGTCTTTGAGATTTTGTTCATCTCAAAATCCTTGGAACGTATTGGAGATCATGCCGTGAATATCTCCAAAGAAGTGGTTTTCATGGCAACCAGTCGAGACGTTAGGCACGCCCAAGAATACAAAAAATCCGTTCTCAGGAAGAATCTTTCCGAAGAAACCTGAAATTTATTTTCTTTCGCCCTAAAGAATTTTCGCGGGGTGGCCGTCATGCAATGGAAACAAAATGGCTAAGTGGAAAGCAAGAGAGACTCAGTATTCGATAAGAGAGGACAATGCCCCAAAAGAAGAATGGGGCATCCTCCCCGAAAATTATCCAACTTGCTTAACATCCGCCTGGATCGGAACTCATGAAGTTCGGATTAAATATCTCTCCGCACTTTTATCCCGACTAAAGCAAAAAGATCGGTAAAGACGACAACGCAGGATAGACCATGACCCAAGAGTCTCCCATTTCTTGCTTTTTTTCACCACTTTCCAATCATCATTGAAATCGAGGCCTGAGAAGTCCGCTCTCAATGGACTTCTCAGGCCCCTGCAAATGTTTCTTGCCATTTAGACTTAGAATTATGGAATCATAATCCTTCTATGTCTTCTAAAATTCGTATCTTCGCCGTTGATGACGAAAAGGACCTGACCGATCTCTTGCATTATCAATTGGGGCGGGCAGGCTATGAGGTAAGGTTTGCCAACAATCCCTTTGAAGCCTTGGGCAAGGCACGGGATTTCATACCCGACCTAATACTGCTCGACGTTATGATGCCTGATTTGGACGGATTTCAGGTTTTGCGGATGATTCGTTCGGATAATCTTCTGAAGTCGGTTCCCGTAATCATGCTGACCGCAAAGTCGGAGGTGAAAGACAGGATCAAAGGACTTGAGCGAGGCGCGGATGATTACATGGGCAAACCCTTTGATCCTCGTGAACTCGTCCTGCGCATCAACACCGTCCTGAAAAGAAGGGCCGAGAGAACCGAAGATTCAAGCAAGCGTCTGTTGCTCGGAAATCTGATGCTCGATGAGGAGGATCATTCGGTGACCGTTGCCGGCGAGCGACAAGACTTCACCTTGACTGAATTCAAACTCCTTCATTATTTTCTCAAACGTCAGGGACGGGTGCAAACACGGGACAATTTGCTCCTCGGGGTATGGAAGTTCGATGCGGAAGTGGAGACCCGCACCGTCGACGTGCACATCCGCAGGCTGCGAAAGAAACTGGAACGATCGAATCTCGAGATCGAAACGATCCGAGGCGTGGGCTACCGATTGCTCGAGCGAATCGCTTGATTTCCTGAGGTGTTATCTTCACCATTAGTCGTTCTCAGCGTCGTAGGAGTTGCCGTCCTATCCTTGATTGTCGGATGTCGGGTTGGGATGAGGAGACGCAGCTCCTGGCCGGATGCCCTTCCCTCTCCAAGGATGCCTAAGGATGAGCAGGAAAGAAAAAGGCGGGACTTCGTGGCCAACGTCTCCCACGAATTGCGCACCCCCGTTTCCATCATCAAGGGATTTTCCGAAACCCTACTGGAGGACTACGATTCTTTGGAAGAATCGGACCGTAAGAAGTTTCTTGAAAAAATCCATCGAAATGCGGGTCGTTTGAGCGCTTTGGTCGAAGATCTGCTGTCCCTGGCCCGCTTGGATTCTCCATCGGCTGATTTTCAAAAAAATGATTGCAACCTGAGAGTTTTGATTGAACGCGCCACTGAGGATTTCAAGTCCCGCAAGGGAGAGAATTTCGCCAAATTGATCACTCGATTGCCTGATGAGGAAATTCTGGTGCATGGAGACGAAGAGAGGTTGCTCAGCGTTTTCGAAAACCTACTTGAAAACGCCTCGGTACATGCTCAAGGATTGACCAGAATTCTGATTTCCCTGGAAGGAGAGGATGGCTTTTGCGTCTGCAAGATCGAGGATGACGGTCAGGGAATTGACGAGGAGGACCTGCATCGGGTCTTTGACAGATTTTACAGGGTGGACAAAGGCAGATCGCGTGAACGCGGAGGTACCGGCCTTGGATTGAGCATCGTGAGGGAAGTGGTGGAAGCCCATGGCGGAAACGTACGCGTACGGAGCCAACGGGGTAAGGGCTCGACCTTTATGATCCGACTGCCGATCATTTGAGCAAAAGCTTCTCGCCGGGCTTTCGCGATCGACTTGCGCCCATGGTTATTCACGTCGCCGGTCCCAGACGTAACGTAATTGTAACAATCTCTACCCATTTGCGTAACGAAGATCTGATAGGGTAAGAGAAATTCAAACCAATCAAACTAACGAATATGAAAAAAATCCTGTTTTTCCTTGGCTTGTCTCTTGCTACCACCGGTACCTACCTTCTGGCGGAAGTGAATGTTTCGCCCAAAAGTAAAAAAGTAACCGACTTGAAATTCTCCGGTCGCATTCAAGGACAATGGGACGGAATAGGTTCGGACAACAATTCGGATGAAGATAAGAATCATTTCTATTTTCGCCGACTTTTCCTGGGTGGTCATGCCAAGATCGGCGAAAATTGGGGCGGGGACCTCGTCTTGGACTTCGCCGCCTCACCAAACAACGAGGGTGACGGCAAGGCAGACCAAGTATTCATAGAGGGTGCTTCCGTATGGTACAAGTTCAACGATTCCAACCGTATCGACTTTGGACAGAAAAAGGTTCCCTTCGGTTTGGAGGAAACTACTTCCTCCGCTAAGATGAAGACGATTGAAAGATCCGCGGTCAATCGTCAATTGGCCGAGACGCTGAAATTCAATGCCCGGCATACCGGATTGTTTGGATCGGGCAAACTTTCCGGCACTGGACTTTCCTATGATTTGGCAGTTGTAAATTCGGGACAGAACCACAATTCCAAGGATTCCGCTCTCAATGATGGTTATTACGGGTATGACAATAACGAGCTTTCGTATTACGGCAGGCTTTCCTACGCAGGGGAAAGCTCGGACCTCAGCTACCTCTTCGGGGTGGCTGCGGGCGTTCAGCAAAATGACGATTCCAACAAGACGTTGGGTTACGATGCCACCAACGCCTGGAATATCTTCGCCCGCATCGGCACCGGCCCCTTTGAGTTGGAAGCCGAATATATGTCCGGTAC
>JAYOEB010000095.1:0-9394 GCA_038116775.1 Opitutia bacterium
TGAAACAGCGTGGATTGTTTGATGATACCTTGGTCATTATCGGTGGCGAGTTTGGCCGTACGCCTTTCCGCGAGGGTCGCACATCCAAAGGACAGTTGCTTGGGCGTGATCATTATCCGGATTGCTTCACCATGATCATGGCAGGAGGCGGAGTAAAGAGCGGCCATGTTCATGGAGCATCCGATGAGCTTGGCTTCAACATCGCCAAGGATCCCGTCCACGTACATGACTTGCAGGCTACCTGGATGCACCTGCTTGGGTTTGACCACGAACAACTGACCTACCGTTTTCAAGGTCGGGATTACCGTCTGACCGACGTACATGGCCATGTGGTCAAAAAAATAATTGCCTAAAAAACCTATTTCTTTAATATTTCCCTTGCTTTTGGTCGAGTTATTTTACAACAATCATGGATGCATTCTCGAAGAACTTTTGTTAAATCTCTTGGTGCTCTGGGCTTGGCCAGTGGTGGCTTTTTCCCGATTCTGTCCGCCAGAGCCGCTCCCAATCTTCCCGCAGGTGATGATTACAAGGCCTTGGTATGCGTCTATCTGCACGGTGGAAACGACAGTCTCAATATGTTGCCCCCCGCAACGGCTGCCAATTATCGGGAATACTTCGACGTTCGTGGGGGAGGAGACAATCCGGAATCGGGTATTGCAGTTGCCAACACGGTTTTTGATCTTCCCGACCTTGATAGCCAAAAACTCTCTTCTTCCACAAATCCATATGCAGCCGAAGATAATGAAAGCGCCGGACTGAAGGGAGTGTACGACGTGGGCTTGGGTTTGAACGTCAATGGAGTCATGCCTGAGATCGCCCACCTCATACGTAAGCAAAAGATAAAGATTCTTGCGAATGTTGGAAATCTGGTGGAACCCCTCACCAAGGAAGATATCCAATCGGTGCGGAAGGAAAAACCGTCCTATCTGTTTTCTCATGACAACCAGAGGATGCAGGTGGATATTGGCCGGGCGGATTTGGACAATGGATTCGGTTGGGCGGGAAGAATTGCGGATTTGTGGTTTGGAGTGGAAAAGTATGATGCGTTTCCCTTTGGAATGAACTTTAGTTTGCGGGCAAATGGATCGCGGATGTTGGAAGGTACCAAAACCCGACCTTACGTCGTCCAACCGAATCCGGTCGCTTTCAATTCCATGAAAGTGGTGTCGGCGGAAGAGTCGCCATGGGTCCCTTCGGACGAAAATTTGAACCGACGATCGATGTACCACTATTTGTTCGGAGCTAATCCGATGAATCCAAGCAACTACAGGTACGCAGAGTACAACAAGCAATGGAACTACTACGACGAGGTGCCGAGGCCATTGGATTTAACCAATCGCGCTGCCGAAGTTTCTCCCAATCATCTCAAGAGGATTTATCAAAAGATGGGAATGAATGCGTTGCGGACCAATGATGCGGTATTGGCGGCCTTGGGAGAAACCCTCAACTTTGATAAAACCGATTCCTACGGACAGGGTTTGTTTTCCGTACCTGAAGAAGAGACTCTGGCTTTGTCATTTAATGATTTTGGAAGGTTGATTGAAAATTTGGAGACGATAACGAAAATGATCAAAGTCGGCGTCTCTGAAGGTTACCGTAGGCAAATTTTTCTGGTGCAGCACGGTGGCTTTGATACGCACGGCAGTCAATTGGAAACGCATCCTCGCATCTTGCGCGAATTGAGTCTGGGTATGGACCATTTAAGTTCCGCACTTGAAGAGCTTGGTCTTTCTGACAAGGTGGTTACCTACACTACATCCGACTTTGGCAGAACAGTGAGCAGTAATGGGGACGGTACGGATCACGGATGGGGCGGAAATCAGATGATCATGGGCGGCGGGCTGAATCAAGCGGAGATCATCGGCAAACTGCCGAGTCTAGCCATCGGTGGTGCGGATGATTACAGTGAACAGGGTAGAATCATCCCAACCATAGCCAATATTCAGGTACAGGCCGAGCTGGCCCACTGGTTTGGCGTCGATAAGAATTATCTTCCAGAATTGTTCCCCCACATTTCCAATTTTCAATCGGATGCGAATGAAGTGACCTCCAGTTTCGTTAACCTGGGATTTTCCTCCTGAATGATTTGATCGGGATGAAGATTTTTCCGACTTTTTTCAAACTTTATTCCTTGGGGGCATTGTTTCCGCTTTGCATTTTTTCGTCCCCTAATCTCCTTTCTCAGCCTAAGGAGAGCTTCACTCTTCAAGATCGCCATCAGCTTCTTAAGATGGCGACCTTCGGGCCCACGTATCAAATGGTCATGGAGGTCAATGCTACGGCCTCCAACGATGAAGTGGCGGATGAAATCGAGTGGCTCGACTACCAGCTTAACCATCCTTCGGCTTATGATGAACCCGAGGACGAATGGTTGACTCATTTTCAACGGGTCGAACAGATAGCCACTACCCTAGAGCCCACCGTAGATTTTTATAAGGACTATCCCAATGAAAATCGAAAGTCTCAAGCGGATGGATTTCTTATCTTTAATCGTTTCGTTCCCAATACTTCATCTTTTAATATCGACGCTTTCCAGATGTCGGCCTGGTGGGACAATTCGCTTGGGAATTCGGATCTGAACGACAAGGTCGGTTCCGATCAATTAAGGCAGCGAATGGCATATGCTTTGAGTCAACTACTGGTAGTCTCCAAAGCAGTTTTTCCGCTTAATGGCAGAACCGAGGGCTTGGCCTGCTATTACGACCTATTAGCCGAAAATGCCTTTGGTAATTATGAGACCTTACTGCAGAATGTTCTGAGGAGTCCGGCGATGGGCGTATTTCTTTCAAGTGCAATGAATCAAAAGGCCAGCCTCGCAAAGAATACCCGACCGGATGAGAATCTAGCCCGTGAATTCATGCAGTTGTTTACGATCGGGCCTTATGAGCTCGAACTGGATGGTTCGAAAAAAAGGGACTTGAATGGGAAAACAATCCCGACCTACACGCAGAACGATATCATTGAAATGGCAAAAGTGCTGACAGGCTGGAACTTATTTCTGTTTCCCACTTGGGAGCGTCTTGGCAAAACTTTTGGAAGCTATCAGCACTTGATGGTTTTTCACCCCGACAAGCATGAGGACGAGCAAGACGAATTCTATGCAAACGACCCGGATCGCGGCGTCATTACATTATTCAAAGGCAGGGCTTGGGAAGCTAGCATGGATTTGAACGCTTCGGATGAACTCAGGGATGGTAGCGGTAATTCCACGAACTCAGGGTTGGATGCGGCGATAAGAATCGTCTTCAATCACCCTAACGTTGGCCCTTTCGTCTCACGACACCTGATCAAGCATTTCGTCAGTTCCAACCCAACGCCTGCTTACGTTGCCCGGGTTGCCGCGGTTTTCAATGATGACGGAAAGGGGGTACGGGGAAACCTGAAGGCGGTTCTAAGGGCAATACTTCTGGATCAAGAGGCTTACAGCCAATCGATAGAAGTTGGTGGTCGCGTAAAGGAACCGCTGTTGGCTCTAACTCAGTTCTTGCGTGCCATGGAGGTCAGACCTTGGCCGAAAACCAAATCGATTATGTTGCTGGATGAAAGTAATCCCATCTATCTTCCGAAAATGTATTCCTTCCGTTTCCCTGAAAATACCATTAATCAGGCAGCTCTTCGAGCCTTCGACGTCTTTAATTTTTACGATCGTGATTTCATGCCTCCCGATGAGGACGTCATGTTGAATGGCCTCACTTCCCAAGAAACTGAAATTATCAACGACAATTATTTTCCAAACCTGCAGAATCAATTGAGTGGAATCATTGCCAACTATGGCAGATTCAGACTGAAGTGCGAAGATCCGGCGCGAATGACCGGTTTGGACGATGCCCCCGAGATGAATTATAATTGGGCGAATTTTATCATCAACTTGGAAAAACCGTTGTCATCTCTTATCAGGGGACTGGGAAAGGAGACTGGTTTGTTGACGGACGTCAATGGGAGTGATTTTAGCGATGATGAAATATTTGCGTCGGCAGTTGATGATTTGTTTGATTGGTACGAGACCAACCTCTTGTTTGCTCCCTTAAACCCGAACTTCCGCTCCGCTTTCGTCGAATTGTGTGTTCATGGATTTGATCACAGACGAGTCCTAAGGGACGAAGACAAGGGACAGAGCCTTGCCCTTAGGATCGTTGAGAATTCCTTGCTGCTTTTGGTCTCTTCTCCAGAATTCATGGTGGATGCCGGCATCGTGCCCGACCTCACGCCGCCCACCTTGCGAATCCTCGGTGATGCAACCATGGAGTTGGAGCCTGGCCAAATCTACGTCGAACCGGGATATCAGGCTTCCGACAACGTCTATGGCGACATGCACTCCCGTGTGATCATTAGTGGGGAGGTCGATTCGTCCAAGGCTGGAATCTATGAAATCAAGTATAGCGTCGTGGATTTGGCCGGAAACGAATCCTCTTCCCTGGTTCGAAAGGTCGTGGTGCCCGAATCGTCCCCCAATGCGGGCAACGGATCCGATCTGTGGTGGGGGGACGCGGTGGGGGTTGGCAATGGATTTTATCAAAGCTGGTTGGGTACGTTTTTGCCTTTTGCCTCGGGTTGGATTTATCATCTTCAACTGGGTTGGGTGTATGTGGTAAAAGACGGAGAAGACGGGCTTTGGTTGTGGACGGATCAAAATCGTTGGATCTGGAGCAGAAAGGACGTTTGGCCCTTTATGTGGTCCAGCGAGACCAGTGACTGGCTTTACGCTTTGATTATTGGCAACAGGCTTTTGATCTACGACTACGGCAGCCAAAGGTTCCAATAGTAAAGTTCCGAAAATCGAAATCTTATCTTTGCGGATTCTTCTACCTTTGGTAAAAACTTGACCGTGAAGTTGTTTTTTTCCGCATCTCTTCTTGTCTTATGCCTTTTCAAGCTCGTCGGAGCCCCTAAGGCGGCCGGTCTG
Source organism: Opitutia bacterium (assembly GCA_038116775.1). Lineage (GTDB taxonomy): Bacteria > Verrucomicrobiota > Verrucomicrobiia > Opitutales > Seribacteraceae > Seribacter. Next base: position 4,907 of record JAYOEB010000095.1, read on the forward strand.
CAGTTACTGGATCCGGACTTGGAAATTACCTTGTGGGCGGAAACTCCCTTACTTTTCAACCCCACTAATTTCGACGTGGATGCGGAGGGACGGATTTGGGTGACCGAGGGGGTTAATTACCGAAGGAGCCGAACAAGGGTTCAAGGCGACCGCGTGGTTGTTCTCCAGGATACGGATCTGGACGGGGTGGGGGATAAATCCACCGTTTTTGTACAGGATCCATATTTGGTCGCTCCCATGGGAATCGGGGTAATCGACAACGCAATCTATGTTTCACAGACGCCAGACATTATTCGTTACACTGACGTAAATCGAAACCTTGTTTTTGACGAGGGTGACAAACGGGAAATCTTTCTAACTGGTTTTATCGGTAGCAATCACGACCACTCCACCCACTCGGTGATTGGGGGACCTGATGGCAAACTGTACTTCAATCAGGGAAATTGCGGGGCCAAGATAACGGACCGCAGCGGCAAAACCTTTTACGTCGGCAGTTTTTATTACAACAAGGGCGGACCACAGGTTGGATGGAATTTAAATCCCACTAGTTTCGCGGGAAAAAAAAGCGATGACGGACATGTTTGGGTCTCCGGATTTACCGGCAGGATCAACTTGGACGGAACCGTTATGGAAATCGTGGGTCATGGCTACCGCAACAGTTACGAGCAGACCTTCACTTCATTTGGGGATATGTTTCAGAACGACAACGACGACCCCCCCGCATGCCGTACGAGCTTCGTTCCGGAAGGAGCTTTCTTTGGGTTTTGTTCGGAAGACGGCAAGTTTGGCTGGTCGGCGGATCGGGTGGCTGGTCAGACCACTGCCGAAGCGGAGTGGCGCACGCATTTGCCGGGAACATTCCCTCCCGGCGACGTCTACGGCAGTGGCTCGCCCACGGGAATTGCCTTTTATGAAAATGGAGCTTTGCCCAAGAGATACGAGGGGTCGCTTTTTTCCTGCGAGCCTGCCAAGCGGCAAATCTTCCGCTATGTTCCGGAAGCGGAAGGGGCAGGCTACAAGCTGGAGCGAGAAGTGTTTCTCAACCGAAGTGGCGAGGATAGCCTAAGCGGTGCCTTTTCGGATATTTTGGTCGGGACGGACGGAGCCTTGTACGTTGCTGATTGGTATGACCCGGTCGTAGGGGGTCATGGAGCCGCGGACCGAAGACATATCGGAAAAATCTATCGGATCGCCCCCAAAGGATTCAAGTCGGTGAAAGCGCATTTGGAGAGCGCCGAATCATTGCTCTCAAGTGCAGCGCACCACCCTAGGCTTCAGGGCTTTCAAAAATTAAAGGCCCGGGGCGCCGCCGCTTTGCCTGAAGTTCTGAATCTATTGAAGAACGAATCTCCTTGGTTGGCCGCACGGGCCATTTGGATCTTGCCTTACCTCGGCGAGGAAGGGATAGCCGAACTGAAAAAGATTCCCGCAACCATGGGGGGGCAAGATTTCCGCTTCCGCGCGGCTGCTTTGCGAAGCGCCTTGAGGTTTGACCCCGACGGGCTGGGTTGGTCGATGATCGAGCGACTGAGTCATGACCCTTCCGCCCAGGTTCGTCGAATTATCCTTACGCACCTGCGCGATTTTCCATATCTGAGGAAAAGGAAGATCCTGCTCGGTCTGATCACATCAGGGAACTTGGAGGATCGTACTTATTTGGAGTCCGTTGGATTGGCTGCCGACGGTTTCGAAGACGAACTTTGGTCGGATTACTCCAATCTTCGCAAAATTTACGCAGCCGCGGATTGGGACAGACAGGCTCACTTGCTGGCCTGGAGGTTGCATGGAGATTCCATCATCGACGGTCTGGTTGATCGCATGCTGTTGGCGGAAGTTTCTCCAGAGCATCGCATGGAACTGGTGGCTGCCTTGGCCATGAATCGCTCGGAAGCTGCCTTGGAGGGAATGAAAAAAGTTTATTTGCAATCGACGGACGAGAAGGTGAAGGATTTGGCCAAGCAGTTTTTGGTCAAGGGCATGGTCCATCGCTGGCAAGATCATCCGGTCCGTGAATTCTTGGTTTCGCAAGAAATCATTGATGCAAAGCCCAAGCCTTTGGTTCAGGTTCCCGGGGTCCGGAACGACGTTGGTTCTCTGAAGGTGACGCAGGCGGCTAACCTCAAGGGAGATATCGTTAGGGGGAAGGCATCGGTCGCTCGATGCTACGCTTGTCACCAGTTTGATGGCATTGGAGTTGATTTTGGCCCGAACTTGAAGGGGTGGGGGCAGAACCGTTCGACGGAGGAAATCGCCACCGCCTTGATTCATCCTTCCGCCGGGATTGCCCATGGCTTTGATTCCCATGAGGTCACCCTGGAACCCAAGGGGGAAGAACGAAAAAGTTTTTGGAGAATAAATGGTATCATTCTCTCCGAGAGCGACCCTCTCACGATCAAAAGCGCGGGTGGTCTCATACAAAAGATACCCGCCCATGAAATTCATTACATCCAACCTTCCCGCAATTCTCTCATGCTTTCGGCCCATCAATTGGGAATGACGGAGCAGGACGTCGCCGACGTGGTTGCCTTTCTGAAAAGTTACTGAAGGATATTATTATGAAATCTATAAAAAGAGCATCGGTTCTGCTTGGCTTCCTTGCCCAATCCATCCTCTCCGTTCACGCTCATACCGACCACCACGGGCTTCGTCACTGGGAGATTCCCAGCAAAGACCCGGATCGGATTATCCTCACCTTTGATGGTGATCCCGCCACTTGCAGAGCGGTAACCTGGAGAACCGACCAAAGCATTGCCAAGGCGGTGGCTCAAATTGCCGAGGCTACGGTGAATGCCAAGTTTGCCAAAGATGCCCTTACCGTGAATGCCCAAACGCAAGCTTTCGATCTTGGGGAATATAAGGGAAACTCTTCCTTTACCGTTCATTATCACAGCGTACGCTTTCAGGGTTTGAAGCCAGATACCCTCTACCTCTATCGGGTCGGAGACGGCTCCAAGCGATGGTCTGAATGGATTCGGTTTCGTACCGCAAAATCGAGTTACGCGCCTATGCAATTCGTTTATTTTGGGGATGCCCAAAATGATATCTTGGAACATTGGTCCAGAGTGATTCGGGCAGCCTACCAAACCGCTCCCCATGCCGCCTTCGCCATTCACGCCGGAGATCTCGTAAACAATGCCCACAAGGATTACGAATGGGCCGAATGGTTCAAGGCGGGTGGATTCATTCATAGTCAATGGACGGCTGTGCCTGCGGTGGGAAATCATGAATTTTCTCAGGTGAGTGGCCGGTCCCGCAAAGTCTCCATCCAATGGAGGCCACAATTCGCTCTGCCGGTTGAGAAGGCATTGGACCCGGAGCTTCACGAGACCGTCTATACCGTGGACTATCAGGATCTTCGGATCATCGTGCTTAATTCGAATACGCTCCTTGATTCGCAGACCGAATATTTAGAGAATCAACTGAAGGACTGCAGAGCCAAGTGGAAGATCGTTACCTGTCATCACTCGGTATTCTCGCCGGCTCGCGGTCGTGACTTCAAGTATGCCCGAGAAAACTGGAAACCTCTGCTGGACAAGTACGGCGTGGATCTTGTGCTCAATGGGCATGATCATACCTATGCCCGCGGTCACGTTCCTCTCCGCTCAATTGATGGCGATGCAGACGCGCTCGGCACCGTCTACGTCACCTCCGTCAGCGGTCCCAAGCAATACGGGCTCGATCGTAAGCAAATCCAAGCCTATGACTCGGAAGGGTATCGCTCGGACAAGACTGGGGAGCAGACTCAGTTCTTCCAGGTAATCAGCATTGAGGCCGATCAACTGCATTACGTGGCTTACACGGCCTTGGGAGAAGAGTATGACCGGGCCACCATCACCAAGGATTTTGCCACTGGTAGGAAAACCCTGAAGGATTAATGCCGGAAGATGATTTTTCAGAGGTTATGCCATTTCTTTTATTGGCTTACTCTATGGAAGTGTGGGCTGTTCACGGCCTTTGCCCAAGAGGAATCCAAAGGCAAGGGTTATAAGATTGGGATTGCTCCATCCCATGTCACTACCTCTCAAAATCCTTTTCTGTGCAATACTTCAGAGTGGCCACTCGTTGCCAAACAAATTGATTTTTACAAGTATTACGGAGCTCAGCTTAAGAATTCATCTCGATTTTCTCCCATAAATCCTAAAGTATTGGTTTCCTTCGCGAAGAAGGAAAAGATCAACCTAGGGTGTGAATACGGAGACTTTCATCTGTCGCAAAACATGACCGAACGGGTCGTACAATCCGCATTCAAACAGTTGGATCCCGTTTTTCAGAATGGAGGCAAGGTCGACTCCTTGCATCTGGATGGCCCGATTCGCAGGATGTTAAAGGGAGTCCACGATCATCCCGATGCTCTTTCCCTGCCCGAAATTTCAAGGTTTTTGGTGAACTTCTGGAAAAAGATCAAATCGAAATATCCAAACCTTCGTATGGGATTGATTACCAACCTGCCCAACTGGGATTACACCAAAGAGCTCCACGGATGGAACG
>JAYOEB010000096.1:0-9301 GCA_038116775.1 Opitutia bacterium
CGGTTGCCGGCGTTGTCCACCGCCACGGTGTAGACTAGGTGCGTTCCATTTGCATCCGGGCTCCAGGTGGTTCCGTAGGCAAAGCCGGCCTGCGGGTAGGACGCGTTGTATTCGACCGTATCCATGAGAGCCCCGTTGACGTAAAACTCCACCTGAGTGATCGACCCGTCCGCATCGCTGGCATTGGCCTCCAAGCGGATGCTCGAAGCGGTGGTCAAGGAGCTTCCGTCCAGCGGACTTATCAAATCTACCATCGGCAGACTTCCGTTCTCGGCGGAGTTTATGGTGAGATAGACCGGGGTGGAAACGCCGACGTTGCCGCGGTTGTCTCCGACGTTGGGCAGGTCTTCGGTGTTTTGCTCGTAAACGTAGCCCCCTTGACTGTCGATCGCATAAGCGATGATCTTGTAGCTGCCCGCAACCGCAGGTTGCCAATCCACCGAGTAATATTTGGTGCCCGGATGCCGCATTCCGGCTCCGACAAAGCGATCGTTGGCAAAGAAAATCAGTCCGTTGGTTTGGCTGAGCTCGGAAACTCCGTTGTTAAAGGCCCAGTCGGGATCATACGCCTCCGCCGCAAGGGTAACCGGCCTTGGCTGATCTACTCCGATGCTCCAGGCAGAGCTGTCGGCGGGACTGACGATTTCAACAACGGGGGGCTCGCCGTTGAGCACTTCATAAAGAAGAGGATTGCTGTAGGTGGTCTTGCCCTCGTCGTCGATGGCCGCCACCTGGATCTCTATTTTTCCAAGCGCGCTGGGCGTGTACCACATCATGTAGCTCGGATCCGCTCCGTTGTATTGGAAGGAGCCGGGCTGAAATTGAGGATCGGAAATGGCGGTTGAATCGAGCGGATTGTCGCGGTCTCCGTTGATGACCAGTTTCAGCGAGACCACCTGACCGTCGGCATCGGTTGCCGAAACTCCGAGGTTCAAGGTTTCTCCCAAAGTGAGGGTTGGATTGACGCTTGATTTTTCCAAACCTCCGAAAAGATAAACCTTGGTCGCTCCCGGCGTGTACCCTGTTCCGCCATCGAGCAGGGTGACGGAAATCACCGTTCCAGTCGAATAATCGATCTCGGCAACCGCCTCCGCTCCCTCGCCGTCCCCGATGATGAGGACTTTCGGGGGGGCGTTGTAGCCTTGCCCGGCATAATCGATGGAGAGATTGGCATCGATGGAACCGTTGTCTTCCACCTTGAAGGACAAAAGGGCCTGATCCGCCGGGGCCAGCGAAATGGTGGGCGCTTCCGGGTTGATCACCCGCTGGATCATTTTTTCGGAAGTGGAAATATTGCCGGCGTTATCGTAGGAAACGATGAATTGGTGATACTCTCCCGGCATGGGTCCGCTCCATTCTCCGGTAAAGGGAGGAAGGGATCTTTCGGCATATTTCCAGAAGAATCCACCCCCCAGCGAGAGGAACTGGATCTTGGTCAGGGCGCCCGCCGGATCTTCCGACTCGGCGGCAAAACTTTCCGACTCGAAACCCAAACCTCCGCTAAAGGCAATACGGGTAATGAACGGACCGGAATAATTAACCCCGGGATCCTGCACGACAATTTGATTGACCTGCAAACCGAACAAAGGGCTGGGCCCCATGATCGCCACCAATTCGGCGCCCTCTCCAACGGGGTCGATTACGGTAACCGTCGGCGCCGTACTGTACCCGAAGCCAGGATCGGTGACCACAATGCTGGGGAATCTCACCAGGGAATCATTGACGTCAAAGTAAGAATTGACGAATCCCCATTCGGCGGTGGCATGGGCTCCGGAAGCAACGGTGTCGTCAAAGCCTCCGAGGATATGAACTTGGGGAGGCGAGGCGTATCCGGTTCCTGCTGCGGTGGCACTGACGGCATCCACTTCTCTGGATAGAGGGTTGATGGTCGCAGTGGCGGCGGCTCCGCTTCCTCCGGTCCCGAAATCATCCATCAGAACCGTCGGTTGCGAGGTGTACCCATATCCTCCGTCCGTCAAGTCGACCGCAATTCCACCGAATCCATCCAGACTGGCGTTTGCCTCGGCAAGCCTGCGGGTGCCGGAGAACTTTGGCCGGGGCAGACCTAGGTCGAACCGGTCCAAAACCTGTATGGACGAAAGGTTGGAGATGGAAAGGTTTCCGCTTTTGTCCTCGCCGACTGCGTAGAGGTAAAAGAGTCCGGTTTCATTGGCCTCCCAAATCATGGAATAGGGATATAGGTCTCCATTTACGATATCTGCGGGCAATTCGATCTTTCGGCTGATCGGAGTTTGCCCCAGGAAGAACTGCAAGTTGTCGAAATCCATATCGACGTCCGTGGCGTATGCCGCCACCGGGATGGTCGAGCCCTTGGTGATTTGAGTGATTTCGGAAACGGCGTACAGATCGGGAAAATCCGAATCCGACGTAACCCAAACCTTGCCCATTTCTCCCTTGTAAGGAGAAACCAAGGTAACGGAGGGAGGAGCGGAACCGACGTTTGGTTTCACTCGTATGACGATTTCCTGATTTTCGGGAACGTACTGATTTCCGTTGCGATCAATCACGACCGGCACGAGGGATTGTTCGCCGGTAACTTCTGCGCGGAAGGTGTAGGAATAATAACCGATCTGATGGCTTGTGGAACCTTCATCGTGGTAAAGGGCAGGTTTTGTACCGTTTGGCCCGACGTAGGAGACGGGCAGGCCGTTGACGTAGAGGATGATTTGCTCAACCTCCGAAACCGCGCTTGATTCGGCTTTTATCAGGACGTTGACCAGGGCGCCCTTTTCGTAAGTGATCAGTTCTCCTTCGGCAAAACCCAAGGCCGCGGAGCTCAATGGGGCGATGATTTCGGCGTCTGGAAAGTTCGCGCTTTGCTGAGCCACGAGGTTGATCCTCTTGTTGAGTTTATGGGTGAGATTGGTCAGGTGGTCGGCGAAGGTTCCTATTTGGTTCCCGGAATTGTCACGAGCCACGAAGGAGTACTCGTAGGGCCCTTCGGTCAGCCCGCTTAAATGGACGACCTTGGAAAATCGATTGCTGTCGTTTTGTTGTTCGGCAAAGCCGAGGGATATTCCGTTTTGGTAGAATTCGACGTTGTTTACACCGGTTTCCGCAGATACGGATGCGGTCAGAATGAATTTGGAGCCCACCCGGTAAGTTTCAGTGGAGTTCCCCTCGAAGCCCCCGGCCGGGACCGCCCCGATCATCTCCGTGGCTTCGGTCAGCAACGGCTCGCTTGCGGTCACGTTTCCGAATTCATCGATGGCATAGGCGATGATCGAATAATCCTGAGGATCTTCGAATAAAAGTTCGAAGGTGTAGGGAGGCTCCGTCCGCACCTGCTCGGGAACCCTTTCCCCATTGATGGAAAGGAAGACTTCCACGATTTGTCCCACCTCCGAAGTCGCATTGAACTCGACGAAGGTGGGAGCATGGGTAAAGCCGCCGTAGACGTAGCCCAGCGGGCGCTCTGCATTTACGGAAATATCGAACTGAGCCAACCCCGAAGACGTCTGCCCTTCGAGCGTGGGGAGCAAGGCAAGTCGGTTGGGACCGGTCGTGGGACCGGGAAACAAGCGGGGCGAAGTGACGTAACCGGAACCGGAGCTTAAGCCGCCCGAGAGGCTCGGTCTAATGCTCCAAGCTGTTTGAGTGACTCTCCGATCGTCCCCCTCTCCCTCGGTGAAGTAGGTGGTCAAAATGTCTGCGTGCACGCCCTCCTTTATGCTTTGAACTACCGGGACTATCGTGATCTTGGTGTCATCGGCGAGGTATCCGCTGCCTGCGGCTTGCCTTTCCAGCCTTTTAACCATGCCATAGGTGTCCGAGGAAAAGTTCCAGTCGACCACCGCGGTATATTCGGCCCCTTCGCCAGAGCCCACGATATCGACTCGAGGAATCGTGAAATATCCGAATCCGACCGGTTCGCCAAGGTCTATCGAATCGATCCTTCCACCCGCTCCGAGATTCAAGGTGTGGTTGCTTGCATTCAAATCCACCTTCAGGAAGGGGCCCGTGGAGGTAATCGACGGAGGAGTTCCGCCGGTAGTTGAGGTAATGGTATGGACTGCGGAACTGACGTAGTTTCCGCTGTTGTCCCTGCCCACGGCAAAGATTGAGTAGATTCCAGGCGCCCCCGGTGTCCAGGCTACGGAGTATGAGGTTCGGTCGGGCTGATTGCTGGAGGGGCGCAATACCTCTTCTCCGTACCTTTGTCCGTTAACGTAGAATTGAACTCCCTTGAAGTCGCCGTCCTCATCGGCCCCGGAGGCGTAGAGATGGAGGGTCGAAGAACTGGTCAGGGCCCCGAAGATGGGCGTGGCCATTTGCACCTGCGGGGGCAATGATCCGGAGAACTCCTTCATTTCCAGCTCCATGGTCTTCAATGCGAAGAGGTTTTCGTCCGGGAACTCCAGGTCGTAGTTTCCGCGCTCGTAAGCCCGCACCGCAAGCAGGTATTTGCCGGGGATGGTCAGGTCGAGCTCGGCTCTGGCGGGATCGTTGACGAGGTATGCGAACCGTCCCGTGCGGTACCCGCCTCCGGCGTTGAATTCGGTCATTTGTCCGAGGTAGAGATCTTCGCCGACGAAGAGGTGCAGATCGAGCAACACGTCGGCGGTAGCGTCCACCAGAACGTTGATCTGCGAACTGGGCGCGAAATCGTAGTCCGTCGATGCATTGGGGAAAACGAAGCTCAGCGAAGCCTCGCCCGTTTCGTCAAGCGAGATCGCTTCAACCGACAAGGCCCCGGGGACTTCCGGCAAGCTCAGCCAATCGGGCGGCCAGTACCAGTAGGAGTTGAGGTTTTCCCAATACCAGGCCGGGGCCGGGTAGTTTTCCTTGTACGCGTGCTGCTGCTGCCAGTTGCGCCTCCACCCCCAGCGGGCCTGATTTACGCTGGTCGAATCGGACCGCTTCAAGGCGGCGAAGAACCCTCTTTCGGGCATGACCGCAGGTGGATCGTCCCGGGCGTCCCCGAAAAGGGCACGGGCGCTGACGAAGGAAAGGCCTTCCGACTCCGCAACGTATATGGTGGTGCTTTCATTGTCGACAGTCGCGACGGGATTGGTGAAGGCGACGCCGTTGCCGTAAAAGACCACCTGGCCCAGCTCTCCCAATGGATCGTTCAAGCGGGCCCGTCCGATCAGGGACTCGCCCACCTCGTAAATCAGGGGAGCCGGCGCGACGATCAGGTCCCCGGCATGATACCCCACTCCCCCCTCGAGGGTGTGACTGCCCGCCGCGAGGTTGCCGTCGGCATCGGTGACCAAGGTGCCGTTCTCGTCGATCTCCACCTTGAGAATCGCACCCGCCCCGCCCGCGCTGACGAAACGCATGGTCAGGTTGTTGTCCGCGTCGTCGGCGGTGTCGTACTCGTAGCCGAATCCGGGATCCACTACTTCGATCTCGGTGATGGAGCCGAATCCATCGACTTGGGCGATGCGCAAGGTCGCTCTTCTGCCCACGGGAAGATCCTCCAAGGGGTCGATCATCTCCAGGTAGAGACGGTCCCGATCGCGAACCGCAAAGCTTCTCGGCTCGGAGTAAGCGGCGTTGCCCGCTGCATCGAAGGCCACAACCCTGGCCTGAAGAACCGGTCCGAGAGCCGAAAGACGGGACAAGTCCAGGGAAAGGTTGCCTTCCTGTCCGCTGGCAGAGACCAGTCCGAGCAATTCGTCGGAGATCATGGTCGATGCAGGGGCGCTCGAACCATCGACGCTCGGCAATCGGACGATCGGATAGGATCCGTCGTGAATCAGCTCGATGGTCTCTTCTCCCAAGGTTTGCATGGGAAACCCACCGATGTTCGCCTGACTCAGCTCACGAGCATACAGAGCCAATTTACCGGCGTTGCGGGCCCGGTTGATCGCCTGAATCAGGTTGCTCCTGGTTCCTTCCAGTCGATCGGCGAAGGTTCCGAAGCGATCCACTTCCACCAGTTCGTTCAAAGGATAGGCCTTGATGCGCCAACTGTCCCCAAGCTCGTTGCCGGTTGCGCTGGAGAAGCGGGCATTCACTCCCGCGCTCAGGGCATGGGTGGCAAAGTCCCCGCTGATCTCTATTCCCGAATCGTTGAAGCTGGCTCCTCCGTCCAACGACCAGCGGAAGGTGTCCCTTCCATTCGGTCCGGTCCCGTTCCCGTCGATCTCCACCAAGTACTCCCGGTACTCCACGCCTCGGTAGGTTCCCGAGGAGTGCAGCCCTCCCGTTCCTCTCACCTTCATTTCCTCTGCATCATCCACCATGGTCGATGCGGTCGATCCGTCCGAGTCGAACTCGAAGACCACCGCATCGCGACTCGTGCCGTCCGCAATCGTCAGGGTGGAGCCATCCGCCGGCAGGTCGGAACCGTCGAAAGCCAAGCGTCCGCGCCAAGGCATGCGTCCGTCGATTTCCAGGTATGCGGTCACCGAAACGTTGGCATCATAGGAAAAACGGGCGTCCTCCTCGAGGTAAAGCGTCTCCCCGATGGCCGGAGCCGTAAGGGAGACCGAGGCATCTGCTCCGGACTCCAAGCGGATCCAGCGTTCCGCCCGGGATTGCAGACCGTTGGCGTCTTCGGCCAAAACTTCCATGCGATACTCTCCGCTGGGCAGGGCGGCGGAGAGGATAAACTCGTAGAAATTGACTCCGTTGATCGAATCCAGCGCACCCTGAGAAACACCGTTGAGCGACAATTCCACCCGTCGCACCGTACCGTCGTCCACCGTACCGGCCAAGTTATCCGGTCCCAGAGACACCGCTTCCACCTTGATCACCGGCACGCTCCCGGTCTCGTAGGCCCTGCCGTTGGACACGCCCACGAAATCGACCTCCGGCATCGCCAGGGCATAGCGGGAGGCATAGGCGGGCATTTCCATGATCATCCGCGCTCGTTCCTCGAGCGGTCTCACCTCGTACTGAGGAGTGAGGGTGAGCCGAGCTGCCTGCTCGCGGCTGGGAGCCTCGCCGATCAAGGCGGCATACACCAATGCGGTCTCCGCAAAAGCGGCCGCATCCAAAGGAACGTTTGGTATCGAAAGGTCATTGGTGTAGTTGTAGGGACCGACCCCCAGAACCGCGTTGTCCATGGCGAAATCAAGCGTGAACTGGAACTGGGAAAGGTTTCCGTCGGATCCCATCAGTCCCACTCCGCGACCGATTTGGGCGGGGCTTGGATCCTGCTCGTACTTGTTGCGGAACAAGCGGGTGAAGAGTTCTTCCGGATTGTGGGTTCCGATTGCTCCGTATTGATCGACGTAGGAGTACTTTTGAGTCAAGTGCAACAGGGCTTGATCGGGCTGGTAATTGGTGATTTCGGAGTCCACGACTTCAAAAATCGACAACTCGGGCCCATCCACCTGCAAGAACGCATCGTTTCTGACGACCAGGGCGTATCCACCTCCGCGCTCCAGCAGGGTCGCTTCATTCACCTCGTTGCTCAGATAAACCCTGAATTTGTATATCGGGTTGGGAATTTGCACTTGGGACAAATCCCAACTGAAAGTAAGCGGCCGGTTGGTGCCGTGGGAATCGTAACGCCGTCCACCACCGACGCGATCTCCGTAAAAAGGAACCAAGAACTCAGTAGACGCGGATGAGCCTTGGGAAAAGATTTCGATTCTTTTGTCCTCAAGGGCGTTCCCCGCTTGAATTAATTCCACCCCTGTATGCCCTTCTTCGATGGCAATCGTCAAGGCGCCGTCCTTGCCGTTGCCATATCCCTGGATCATGAACCAGTCGACGTCGTCCACGTTATTGATCGTTGCCTCGATTCGTTCATTCATGCCGATCAACGTAGCGGTGTTGGGGTTGTCGCCATCATCCGGGCGTTGGGTGTTGGGCGTCGTTGCGGATGAAGCGCTTTCACCGATAGAACTGGCTCCACCGGCGAGTGAACCAATGGGCGTACTTTGATCGGCAAGAACCATCTGGGTGGTTCTCCATTCGCCCAATAGAGTTTTGTGGAGAAGCAGGTTGTCCCGCGCCTTGACGAACTCTCCACGGCTGCGCAATTGCGCGATCAATTGAGCGCGGGTAAGCTCCCCGCTTTGCAGACGACCGTAAAATCCAGCAATTTCAAACCCTTCGGCCTCCCGGTCGTACAACCCCTTGTACAAGGCATTGATGAATTCGAGGTCATCGGTAAGCGGGCTCTCCTCAACGTTTACGGAGACGGTGGCATTCGCGGTTTCATCACCATTTACGATGACGAACTCCACCTCGTGCGCACCGGCGAAATTGCCCGGCAAATCGAAAGTGAAACCCTGTCCGGGGTCGTCCTCTCCCGGAGCGGGCTGGACGTAGGGCAGCTTGTCCGCGAGACCCGCATAGGCTCCGTTGAGGTAGACGTGAGCAGCGATTCCGGGATCGTAGCTTCCGCCCGGCGACTTATAGGTCGCAAAGATTTCGCTCACTCCTCCGAGATAGGCGCTTGTGGAAGCGATGATCTGCAATGGGTTGATTCGGTCGACCTCGTTGAGTACGCGAATACGCTGGACGGTGGAAGTGACGTCGTTGCCGTCGTCGTCGCTGGCCACCGCATACACCTCGTAGGTTCCGCTCGCGTTTAGATCGAAGAACGCCTCGTAGGGCGAGGAATCGTCCGATTCGATCAAAGCCCCGTTGACGTAGAAGGCAACCTGCTGCACCAATCCGTCCTCGTCGTAGGCGGTGGCGCCGGCCGATACGCTCACCGGCGAGCCGACGTAGATCATTTCGTCATCGAGCGGACCCAATTCGATAACCGGAATCGATCCGGTGCCCGTGGTGGAAGTGATGACGATCGGACGGGTGACCACCCGGTTCTTGCTCTCCTTGTCCTGAGCGATGGCATAGACGTAATAATTGCCCGGAGCCGAGGGCGTCCAAGTGATACCGAAGGGATAATCGGTCAATCCGAACGATTCCTCCCTCCGAACCAAGTCGTCTCCATCTTCGCTTGGAACGATAGTTCCTCCTTCGCTTTGCAGACTGGTGCCCGTCAGTGAGACGGCATGATCGATCAGCCGGTCCATCAGGTGATAGAGATAAAGCTTGTCCGCGCTGGCCTCGGTGGAAGCCCGCATGGAGAGCAGTCCGAGCTGGCGCTGCTCTTCGATCGCTTGGTAAAGGGCGTTCCGCGTGCGCTCGACGTTTACCGCCAGGCCCCCCTCTCCGGCGATCGGCACGATCACTTTTTCCGGACGACCGGTAAAGCTCCAGCCGTCACCCAAGGCATGCCCCTCGTCGTTGGCGAAGCTCAGCTCCAGTCCGTAAGCAAGCTCCTGAGCCACCCCTTCGGTAATCGCCACACGCTCGTCCACGAAGGTGGCCCCGCCGTCCTTGGACCAGCGGAAGGTGTTGGGACTGCCCA
>JAYOEB010000097.1:0-9199 GCA_038116775.1 Opitutia bacterium
CGACTTCCGCAGAGAAGTGGCCAAGCAGTACAAGGCACAGTTCGAGATCATTCGTAAGGAAGTGCAGGGGAATCAGTATGCGCCAGCATTGAAAACAAGAGCGGAATTGTATGCCAGTTCGCTTGATAAGCTTAAGGGAGTAAAACAGAACCATTCAGCAAAACCCCCGATTTATGGTCCATTTGAAGCAATCGAAACATTGGCTGAACGGGCGGCGGCACATTGGGAGGCAAAACGATTGGAGGAATACCTGAAGTTGGCAAAAGGTTGGGTGCCGGATGAAAGGGAACTGGAAAAAGAAATTCGCACGAACTTAACCAAGCATTTGGCAACCGGAGAAAGCTTGAATCTATTGGTCGAGAAATATCAAAAGCAGGCGGGTGTGCTTGCAGCCAAACTATATGGTGGCGGAGAATTGAACGAGTACTTTACCAAGGAATTTAGTGAGGCAGGTTCCCTTGCCAAGACATTGAGCAACCAACTCAAAGGAGCTATTAAACCAAAAGTCGATGCTGTGCGGAAACGAATAGCTGATGAACAATTTACCCAAAAGTTCTCCCTGCTGCAGGATGATAATTTTCCCGAAGAAGCAACAATTCGTTGGTATTATGAAAGGGGGAAGAGCAGTGTGTCGAGTTTTGCAGATCTTGCAGATAGCTTGTCCATGGACGAAAATAGCCGTTCCGAGATCCTTGAAGAGACCCGAATAATGGCTGGGCAAAAAATGAATCAATTGATTCAACCAGCACTTAAATCAATGCGGGCACAAGTTACATTGATCAAGGAATTGGAGAAGCAAAATATTGAGCAGTTAAAAATTGATGTAAACCAGCGTGTTCCGGTGAATCAAATATTGAGAAAATGGGAAGCTGATTGGCAGAATGCATGGGATAAAAAGCAGGAGCAAGTTGTGCCGAAATGGCGATCCAAGTTCAGTCTGGTTAGCGAGGAATTAAACAAGGTGGTTCGTCAATTGTATGAGGGGATGGAGAATGCAGTGGAACAAACGCAATCTTCCACAGATGCTCCAAGCGAAGAACTGGGAGGAGATTCGGATAGTAGTACATCAGATGCAGTGCCCACGCAGAACGAGCAACCCGAACCGCAAAAGAAAGAAGAAAAACCCGAACAAACGGCACAGGGTGGTACGGAAAATAAAACCGAAGGGGTGACGGAAGAATTGAAAACTTACATTGGTTTGGCAGATGGTGTATTTGCCTTTTCAGATTTGCCTAATGGAAGGTGCAGGATGTTGTTTGGAGCACCTAGTGGGGCAGGGGGCTTTATTTTGGAGTTTGATCCGCAGAATGTACAGGGAGCCGCCAAATTGATTTCTGAGGGATTAAAGAGACCGCTCGGAATTGTATTGGAAGAGAATTCCAAAAGAGAAAATTCAGGATTCTTTAATTTGCTGGGAAATTCAGATGGAGACTCAGAAATTAAGATGCTCTTTAAGGTTTCAAGTCCAGCAGTTCGCCATCAAATGAGCATTCTGGTCCGCCAGCAGGTTGAGGAGGCCATTTCATCTTGGGCTAAAAACAGTGGTAAGACTGCACCCGATTTGCTCTGGCAGGACGATGTGGAACTATGAGTTTGGCAGACGTCCAATCCTGATTGTGAATTGTTTGGAGTCAGTAAAAATATCAGTAAACGTCATATCGCTGTAACAAAAAGTTTACGTTTATAGGGGGCGATCCCGCTTGCTTATTCACAAAGAACTGGTAGGATGACGAATAATTCCTTCTAAAGGGATCAAATCTATACAACAGTGGTGGAAAATTGTTTATGGCGCGTATTGTGCAATCTCTTTTTTTGACGATTGTTTTGTCTTACAACTTTAAATTTTTATTGAATGAAAAAACTTCTGCAAAATGACCTAGAAAGAGCAGGTTACGAACTGCCTACTTCCGGTCTTTGTTACAACCTTGATGCGAACGATTCGAAGGCGTTGATTTCCGAAGGAGAATGGTTTCTCTCCGAAGATGAACTCATCGCTCGAGAAGGGGAGCATCAGCAATATTTATATATGGTCGTGTCTGGGACTGTCGAATTGTCCAAGTCCGATCCAAAAGGAAAAAAACAAAAAATCGCCGACCTCGGCAGGGGGGAAACCTTTGGCGAAGTGGCCTTTCTTCGTGGTCAGATCGCTTCTGCAACTTCTCAAACGCGGGGAACATGCATTCTTTGGAGAATGGATCATGGGCAATTGCTCGAGTTCATCGTCTCGCATGGAACGATTGCCGGTCAGGTATCCCTTAATTTGGCAGGCTTGCTTGCCGACCGACTGCTTAAGGAAAACTCCGTCGTGTCTCAAGTTCGCATGGATCTGGATGAGGCCATAACAAGTTTGAGAGAGGCATATGACGAAGACTCGGTTAAAACCAACGCTTTAAGAGAACTTCAGTCAAAAGTTGAAAACTTGAACCTCGCTTCCCGCGTTCACACGGTCAAGGAAGAGAGAAAGTCACCGTTCAATGCCCTTGCCACGAGCAGCCTTGCTTTGGCTTGTTTGGCTTTTGCAGGCATGTTCGGCTTGTATAAAAGTTACGATCATGAGGCTCCCTCCCGCGTGATTGCCCTTTCCAAGGAATTGCTTGAACTCAAAAACGATGAGGCTTTCTACCTTGATCTCAAGCAACGATTGGAACTGGAAAATCAGGAACTTGCAGAGTCAAACCGACGAATCAAGTCGTTGAAGAAAGACACTGAAACCAAATTACTTGCCGCTGAGGAAGCCCTTAGTCTTAGAGACAACGAATATGACGCGCTCAAGTCCGAATTGATCGTAGCTCAGGACGAGTTGGCTAAACTCATCGAGTTGGAAAAACCTGCTGTAGCGGAAGAGGTGATTGCCGAGATCGAACCTGCCGACTTGTACATCCCGTTGATTCCGCAAGATTTCATCGAAGAAATCAAGGATTGGACCCATGCGTATTCCACCTTGGCTTTTCCTTGCGAAGTTGAAGTCGTTAAAAAACCTGTCGTGCTTTCCGATCTTACCTTAAGCGCAAACATGACTGCTGAAGTCGGTGAGACTTTGGTCGTTACCCGCTTTCATCCTGTTTCCGAAGAGTACGTCGTAGCCAGAAGGGGGGACAACGATACTTTCATGGCCTCCGTGCATCTTGACAACGTCACCATTATCGAAGAATTGGCGAGAAAATACGTGCTTCACATGAGACGCATGGGCAAAGTGGTCTCCAATCCTTTCATCGACAATCGTTTCTCTCAAATCGATCAAAACATTTCTGATCGTTGAATTTTGAGTGACACCCCATCAAGGCAATCCGAAGTAGCCCTGTCGGTGTAGATTGTTCTCGTTCACTCATAACGCCAAGGGTCGACACCTTTCTTACGTTGGGTGTCATATTCACCATTGAAATCGAGTTAGCTCAATGGGGGAAGATGTAAGGCGGAGTACTGTAACTGAAGGAAACGTATTCTTAGCTTCAAGCCGGAGCCAAATTGCCGAAAGAATCTATTTCGACGACCATCTTGCGAATCTCCATTCGCAATTCGCTCATCTTGACCTTGGAAAGATCGATCTTGTCGCGTATGGCAACCTGCAACTCCTTGCGAATTTCCATCAGTCGATCTCCGAGGCTCTCAAGCTTGGCAAGAGATTGGTCGATGAGTTCGACGCTGGAATCATGGGTGGATTGAAAGGTGGAAATCTTATTTTGAACCAATCGAGACATTTCCTTGGTTTCGGCAAGTAGAATGCGCTCGTTGGGAACGCGCTTCAAGTCACTGGTCAGACCGAGCTTGGACAGCGTCCAGATGATCCATTTGGACGGATCCAGTTGCCAAGGCTTTACGCCGTTACGGTAATCCCACGCGAACTCGTGGTGGTAGTTGTGATAGCCTTCTCCCATGGTGAATATGGCGGCGACCCAGCTGTCCCTCGCCGAATGTTCTGTCGAGTAGGGTTGCTTGCCTATCATATGACAAAGGGAATTGATGCAAAAAGTGGCATGCTGAACCATAACCACTCGAGCGACCCCCGGAATCAGGAATCCTCCCAAAGCTCCGACCGCAGGCAATAAGTTGTTGGTGTAGACGGCATAAAAATAACCGATGAGCGTAGGCACGACGAAGCTGACGCCAAAGGAAATCGGATGCACCCATTTGTGCTGCCACGCGACGAGCTTGTCTTTGTAGAGATCGTGAACGTTGTCAATGGGTGGCTCGGGTTTCAATTTGAACATCAGCCAACCCATGTGAGCCCAGAAAAAGCCTTTGGTTATATCGTAGGGGTCGTCGTCGGTATCGACGTGCTTGTGGTGCTTGCGATGCTCCGAGCTCCACCAAATAGCGGAGTTTTCGAATGCAGCCGCTCCGAAAAGAAGGACGAAGAGCTTGACCGGCCATTTTGCCTGAAAGGACATATGAGAGAAAAGACGGTGATAGCCGACGGTTATGCTCATGCCGGTCGCCAGGTAGAAAAACAGAAAGACGCCAAAGAGAAACCAGTCCCAACCGTAGGCCCACAGGTAGCAAGGCACGGCGGAGACGGTAAGCAGGGCGGTAAAGATCAAAAATCCACTCGTTACCCATTCGACCCGATTAAATGGTATATTTTTAAACATGATTTTCACCCTATCGGATTCCCCTGCAAAATGCGATCATTAAAGTAGCTTACGAGAAGGACTGAAAAATCAGTGAATCAATCGCTTGATGAAAAAGTCCTTGTGAGATTTCAGAATACCGCTAAAGATCAGTCCTCGTTCGGAATATACATCATTTAACTCCACAAAAGTACGCTCATGAAAAAAATTAAGTTATTCGTTTCAAGTTTTCTTCTGCTTGGACTTCTTTCTCTCTCCGGTTGTTTCGTCACCAAGGCGGGAACTTACGTGTCCGAAAAAACCAAGGCCGGTTGGTCGGCAACCAAGTCTTTTTTCGGCGCGGAAGAATAACCCCCCGTTTTGCTTCGATGAGTCGTTCGGCATTTTTACCCATATCCCTCGCTTTTCTCCTTCTTTCTTCGTCCGCTTGTTCCCTTGCTCAAGTTGGAACGAAAATCAAGGAGAAGGCGCAAAAAGGATCCCAGTTGGTGGTCGAAAAATCCAAGGATGCCTTTGAGTTTGCCAAATCAGCCGTAGGGCTTGAGAAAAAGAAACCCGTTGATCCTTACGTTCTTGACCTCAAGGGAAAAAGAGGGCCCGGCAAGGGGAAATCGATCGTTCTGGTTTCCGGTGACGAAGAATATCGATCGGAGGAAAGCATGCCGATGCTCGCCAAAATTCTTTCCCAAAAGCACGGTTTCGATTGCAAGGTGCTTTTTTCATGGGATGAGGGAGGCTCTTTCATCGACCCCGACAATCACGGTGGGGTCAAGGGCTGGAGCTACCTGGATCATGCGGATTTGATGATCATAGGAACGCGTTTTCGCGATCCATCTCTAGAGGATGCCAAGCATGTCACCAAATTTCTAAATGATGGTAAACCTGTCATCGGAATACGTACCTCTACCCATGCCTTCAAATGGTTGGATGATCGATCTTTTGGCGGAAAGATTTCCTTCAAGGATTTCGGGCCCAAGGTTATGGGTGAAGGTTGGGTCAGTCATCATGGAAAGCACAAGGTCGAGGGAGCAAGGGGTGTGCTGGAATCCGCCAATGCCAATCATCCCATTCTCAATGGAGTCTCTGACGTTTTCGGTCCCTCCGACGTGTATGGGATCAAGGCTTTGACGGAAAAAGACACCATTTTGTTGCGTGGTCAGGTAACCGAAAACCTGAATCCAAGCTCCCGTCCGGTTGCCGGCAAAAACAACCCGATGCAACCTCTGGCTTGGCTGCATACCTATCAGTCTCCTCGAGGATCAAGCGGTACGACTTTCTGTACGACCATGGGAGCTTCGGTCGATCTGGCCAGTGAAGACCTCCGACGTCTTCTGGTCAATGCCGCTTATCATTTGACGGATCTCGACGTTCCCTCAAAGGCTGACGTCGCCTACGTAGATCCCTTCTATCCATCCTTTTACGGATATACCAAGGATCAAAAGCAGTACTGGAAGAAAATGGACATGCAGCCAAACGACTACGGGTTGGGTAAATCTCCGATTGCCGCCGATCCAACTGGTTCTCCCCAGTGGTCCTTTCGTCCTCGTCCGCTAGCCGAGTAGGTATTTCTCTTGCCAGGGAATGAGTTTCCCGAATCCTTCCGCTGAATCAGTGGATCAGTATGACCGGTTTCAGCAGCAATGATCCAAACCGAAATCATTTTAATTCGTCATGGTGAGACGGAATGGAACTTATCCGGCCGTTGGCAAGGACATGGCGATTCCGCTCTCACGGAGCGGGGAATCGCCCAGGCTGAATCCTTGGGAAAAACGATGGTTGATGAAAAAGTGGATGCGGCTTATTCAAGCGACTTGCTTAGAGCCACTCATACCGCTTCTTTGATCGGAACCCCGGCTGGCTTGAGTTTTGCCGTTATGCATGAATTGCGTGAAAGGGACGTCGGAGCGCTGCAAGGTTTGACGGTCAATGAAATGCTTTCGAGCCATCCCCATGACTACCAAGGCTTTCTCCACGGAGGTCCTGATTTCGAGGTTTCTGGTGGAGAAAGCTTCCGAGCCTTTTTCGATCGATGTTGTTCGGGAATTGATCGAATTGCGACACGGCACAAAGGACAAAAGATCGTCGTAGTGACTCATGGAGGTGTTCTTGGCGCTGTTTTTCGCTACGTTTTAAAAATACCCTTGGAAGCGAAAAGAAATTTCGTTCTGCTGAACGCTTCCATAAATCGAATCGTTCTCGATGCCGACGGCCACTGGTCGCTTCTTTCCTGGGGAGACGTCGCTCACTTGAAAGGATTGGATAGTTTGGACGATTCTTGAGCATGGTTGTTTCCTTGGAATTGAATTGATCTTGGTTAAGGACACGCCAGAATTAGTAAAAATATAAAATTATACAAAAAAACTTGATAAAAATATCTTTTCATGCGACTTTAGCTCATGAAAGTCGACCTGAAAAAAGAATTGTTCGAATACAGGTTTCATTACCATTTCGAGAATTCAATCGGGTTTTCCGACAGGTATTTTTTAGCACGGGATTACAATGAAGCCCTGCAAATGTTTCAATACGCATGCAACAAGCGCAGACTTGCTCCTGAATTGGACAAAGTTGAGATGTGGAATCGATGGGCCGAGAGGTGGGAAAACGTGGATATTCTCCGCACAGATCCTAGTTTGAACTGATTCTTTGCGTCGTCCGCAGGTGCATGCGGGCGGCGCAATTGCGAAAAAAGGGCAAAAAAGTGTCATTTTTTTTGCGCATTCTACAAAGCGTGCGCTAAAATTCATCATGGGGAAGCGAGATGATATAGAAGAACTGTTTGAATTCCGCTTTCAATTCCACCACGTCGGATCCGATTATTTGACGGATCGCCATTTCACTGCCGTCGATTCATCTTCTGCAATGCGAATGTTTGAATTTGCATGCAGCAAAGATGATTTGGAGGTAGAGATCGTTAGCATCGAAAAATGGAATCGTTGGTCAAACCGTTGGGAATCAATGGGGGAATTGGTTGAAGGAAACGTGGAATCGATTATCTGATTTCATTTGCAGCGTTGCTTGAGCGGAAAATTTTCCGTTCATGCCCCTGTCCGCAAATATCGCTTTTACTTGTATTTCAGTCGCTAGTATAAGTCGGCAATGTCTTGTTCCAATGATCTTGCTCGCTCCCCCTTCAACTGTTTGAGGTCGGATGCCGAAAGTGGTCCGAGAGTCGGGGAGTTGATTCTTGCAACAGGAACTGTTCCCACACCGGTTTTCATGCCGGTTGGCACGCAAGCCGCGGTCAAGGGGGTGATGCCGGGCGATTTGCGTGACGTCGTTCATGCCTCCATTGTTTTGGGCAATACCTATCACTTGAACCTACGACCGGGAGTCGAGGTTGTCAGCGAATCCGGGGGGCTTTCCAAATACATGAATTGGAATGGGCCAGTGCTTACGGATAGCGGCGGGTTTCAGGTCTTCAGCCTGTCCAAATTGAGAAAAATTGACGATCAGGGCGTGCAGTTTCGCTCCCATCTGGATGGAAGGGAGGTTTTTCTGGGACCTAGGGAGGTTGTGGCGATTCAGAATGGACTGCGTTCCGACGTGGCCATGTGCCTGGACGTGTGTCCTGCGGCAAATGCCAGTCGCAATGAAGTCGAAAGCGCGGTTAGTCGGACCACTCTTTGGGCAAAGGCATGCAAGGAAGAATGGAAGAAGACTGCTGGACCAAGCGAAGGGAGAAATCTATTCGGTATCGTTCAGGGGGGGCGATTCGAGGATTTGCGAAAAAGATCAGCCGAGGAATTGATGGAAATGGATTTCCCAGGCTATGCAATCGGTGGTGTAAGCGTGGGGGAAACGGAGGAGGAGATGCTGCAACAGGTACAATGGACTACAGCGGTACTGCCTGTTGAAAAGCCCAGGTACGTGATGGGAGTGGGGACACCTACACAGCTTCTTAAAATGGTGGGTATGGGAGCCGATATGTTTGACTGTGTGATGCCCAGCCGGGCGGCACGTCATGGCATGGCTTATACGGCAAATGGTACCCTCAATTTGAGAAATGAAAGATTCAAGCAGGACTACAGTCCATTGGACGAGACTTCTGATTGCTATGCATCCCTTGAATTTTCCAAATCCTATATCCGCCACCTTATCCAAGCCAAAGAATCTCTGGCTGGTACCATTTTAACTCTGCATAATTTACGGTTTTTCGTTTCCCTGATGGAACAGGCGAGAATACATATTCTGGAAGGGGACTTCGAGCAATGGTCCAAGCAATGGATTTCGAGGTATGAAGCAGGGTGTTAATCTTGACTAAGATTGCCGGATCGAGCATTTTCTAACTCTTGTCTTCGGACATCCAAGGTCGGGCCGTAGCGCAGTCTGGTAGCGCACTACGCTGGGGGTGTAGGGGTCGTGAGTTCAAATCTCACCGGCCCGACCAATTTTCCTTTTCCTATTTCAAGGGAAAAGAAGGGTTTCCAAATTCCTCTCATCTGCTAGGAATAGTACCTTTGCACTATTTATGAAAACTTTAGTCACAGGAGGAGCTGGATTTCTGGGAAGTCACCTATGCGAGCGTTTGCTTGATCAGGGACATGAAGTGATCTGTCTAGACAACTTTTTTACCGGAAATAAGGAGAATGTTGCCCACCTGCGGGATCATGCAAATTTCGAACTGATGCGGC
>JAYOEB010000098.1:0-9167 GCA_038116775.1 Opitutia bacterium
CGTTGAGAAATCTTAAGACCGCTTCCTTTCGTCCTTTGTCGTCCAGCGCAGTGATGGTTCCGTTGTAGGGCTCTTCGGTGCTGCGGATGTAAAGAACCCCCCCTCGCTTTGGATCGCCGGCGAACTTCTGGTAAAATTCCAATCCGCTTCCTTGCCAGGATTCCAGTTGGATCGCGTCCAGACTACGTCCGCTTTCAATCGCTCCTTGATCGGGGAATCTTCCAAAGTCCTCCAGATCGTCCTGATAGAACTTTCTCGAATATATCGCTCCCTTGTCCGTCCAGATGTAGAAGTATCCGTGACGCGTGCCTTCCTTGTACTGAGATTTCGACTTGAGCCGGCCATTTTCGTGCCATTCGAAAAAATCGCCATCCCTCGAACCCATCGAATAACTGCTGGAGGAGGAAACCAGGCCCGTTCTCGAACGAATCTTTATGATACCCGAAAAAGGCTTTTGGCTATCGGTTCTGCAAAACAGAAATTCGTCATTGGTATAGAATCCCTCCTTGTACTCGGTCGAAGTGCCTTCCCAGTATTCCTCGTCGTACAAAAGCTTGGACAAGGCGTAGCCCTTGTTTTCGTTGGTGGTTTCGGGTGGTTCTTCGCAAGCTGCCAAAACAAGCAGCAAAAGAAATGGAAAAAAGCGTTCCCCGTAAAATCCGTAAGGCGATTTCATTACCGACACTCTTTCACAAAGGTGAAGCGAATGCGATACGAAATGCCCACCTTCCTTGATTTTGAAATTTTGGTCGGCGTTCCGATTGGTTCCATCCAATCAGAGGAAAAGAACGATTTTGATCCCAGCTTTCGTCCGAAAATCCGGAACAAGGGGCAAGATTGGCCTCAAGACCAAGATTTTTCGGTCTTTTTAAAATGTCTGGTTGCCAAAAGCGCTCCCAAATGAAAGGGAATAGGTCATGATAATCCCGAAAGGATCCAAGCTTACGAAAGATCAATTGAGTCAAGTGGAGAGCATTGCCTCGGACTTCGAATGTTCAATTCTCGAAATTCAAGGCCGCAATCGATGCGTTTACGCAATTCTCGGAGACGAGGGCAGGGAGGTGATGTTCAAGAGAATTGCCGGTTTGCCGTTCATTCGGAAAGTCGATATGATCGAATCTCCTTACAAACTGATGGATCGTCGGTCCGGACTGGCCGATCATTCGGTAAAGGTAGGAACTCATGAACTGGGGGGCGAGTCTCCGTTTTTCATCGCCGGGCCTTGTACCATCGATCCCGAAAACCCAAAGCTTTATCTGGAAACGGCTCACGCCTTGAAGGAGTGCGGGGTAAACGCCTTGCGGGGAGGGGTCTGGAAACCGCGAACCAATCCCTACTCCTACCAGGGGAACGTCGATGCCTTGGAGATCATTTTGCAGGCGAAGGAAGAAACCGGATTGCCCATTGACGTGGAAGTTATGGATTCAAAACAGCTTGCACTAGCCCTCGAGGCCGAGGTCGACGTTTTGCAAATCGGTACCCGAAACGCCTTGAATTATTCGCTTTTGAAGGAGGTGGGCAGACTGTCCTCGTCCAGCGCCACCGCGGTTTTGCTCAAGAGGGGTCGGCACATTGCGTCGCCGGACGAATTCATTGCCGCGGCCGAATATTTGGTCGCCGAAGGGAACCCCAACGTGATGCTGTGCCCGAGAGGAACGACTCCGGTTCTCGATGGCTACCGCAACCACCCCGACGAATCCATCACCCCCTTGCTCAAGAACCGGACCTGGGCTCCGGTGATCGTCGATCCTTCCCACAGCGTCGGCCACGCCGACTTCGTGCAGGCATGCGCTCTTTCCGCAATCGCTTATGGTGCCGACGGATTGTGCATTGAGTCGCACCTCGAGCCATCGAAGGGAATAGGAGACGATCCCAAGCAAGCGATCAAGCCCGAAGCGATGAAAAGCCTGATTGAATCGTGCAAATCGCTGTGGGACAGTCGCTACAAGCCATCCGCCTAGTTTCCAAGTCTTCGATCAGGCAACAAATAGGACTGCAGGTAATCCTTGACCGCTTCCTCCAAGGAAAAAAGAGCGTCTTCAAAACCAGCCGAACGCAATTTCTGGATTTTGGCCTCGGTAAAGTATTGATATTTGTCTTTGAGCATCTCCGGCATCTCTATGAATTCAACCGCAATTTCTTTTCCAAGGGCGCTGAAAATGGATTTAGCCAGGTCCATCCAAGCGCGGGCTTGCCCGCTACCTAGGTTGAAAAGTCCGCAGGCATCGCTTTGCCGAGCGAGCCAGAGGGTCATGTTTACGGCATCCTTGACGTAGAGAAAATCACGCATTTGCCCGCCGTCTGGGTAGTCGGAATGATAACTCTTGAACAAGGTCATGCGCCCGGTGTCCTGAATTTGTCGGTATGCTTTGCTGACGACTGATCTCATGTCGCCCTTGTGTTCTTCGTTCGGGCCAAACACGTTGAAGTATTTGAGCCCTACGATTTGTTCAAGCCAGTTTCTTTCTTGGGCAAGCAAATCGAACTGATGCTTGGACCAGCCGTAAGGATTGAGCGGTTGGAACTTACGCAGATCCTCGTCTTGATCGTCCATGCCCTGAGCGCCGTCTCCGTAAGTGGCGGCTGAAGATGCGTAGACGAAGCGAACCCCGTTGGCAAGGCACCATTCGCAAAGTTCGGCGGTGTATTGAAGGTTGTTGTCGTCAAGATAGGCTTCGTTGGTTTCGGTCGTACTCGAGCAGGCGCCAAGGTGAATGATGGTTCCGAGATCCTTGAGGTCATCGCTGTTGTGGGCGATGAGATCGCGGAAGACCGAGGGAGAGGTTTTTCTTTGGAAACGGAGAGGGCCCAAGTTTTTGATTTTGTCCGTGGACGGGGATTCCTCATCCACCATCCAGACGTTGTCGAGCGACAGGTTGTTCAGGCCCCAAATGACGGCGCTTCCGATTAAACCCGCTCCGCCGGTGACGACCGTAATTCCCTGGCTTAGATCATTCACTGGATAACTGGACGGATCTTTCTTTGGCGGCCCTGACGGCCTCGAGGATAATTCCGCGAAAATTGTTTTTTGAAAAATTCTCAAGAGCCGCCTGAGTCGTGCCGTTTGGAGAAGTCACCTGATTCCTGAGTTCTTCGGCTTGAAGATTACTCGTGGAGAGGAGCTTTGCGGAACCCGTGATCGTTTGAATGGCGAATTCCTTGGCCAAATCAGCGGGAAGTCCGATTTCGGAGGCTGCTGCCTCGAGGGCGCAGGCGAACTCAAAGAGATAGGCGGGTCCGCTCCCGCTGATTGCGGTGACCCGGTCGACGTCTTCCTCGCTTTTCAACTCAAATGCGGGCCCAAGAGCGTTCAGGACTTCAAAAGTCAGGATTTTTTCAGCTTCCTGGGGAGGGGCGCCGTAGACGTAACCGGTTACGCCCTCACCAATTTGTCCCGGAGTATTGGGCATGGCCCTAACGACGTTTCGAGCGTTTGGAAAAACTTCTTGGATGCGGCTGATGCGCACTCCGGCCATAATGGATAGAATCACGCATCGGACCTTATGGGCATCGCAGGAAGCGGCCAGCAGTCCGAGTTGTTGGGGCTTGCACCCCAATATCAAAAGCTCCGGTTCGTTGCAAAGCATGTCGTCGATCGTTTCCGATCTCCCGATGCCGGTAGCCGCAGCAAGACTTTCCGAGGTCCCATCCTTGGCGGAGCAACAAAAGAGGTTTTCCCTCTCGAATGAGTTGGAGCGAAGTAGGGAGGACACCATGGCGGAGACCATTTTTCCGGCCCCCACGAATGCTAACTTTGAATGATTCAATGAGTGTTGTTCTGACATGTTTGATTAACTCTGAACGGTACTTGTTCTCGAGGCAAGATCATGCAAACAACGGTGTTTGCGGCTAAAAAAGAAAAAAAGCAGGTTGGCCAAACCCAAAAGGAAGAAACTGCAGGATATGCCTTTGATGATTGAACGAATGATCAATTGCCTAGGCATGGTTGCATCGAAACCCTCGAGGGAGGAAGTACGGAGGGAAAAAGTGGCTTTCCCGACCGACTTTCCCGAGAAAAAGATTTCTCCCAGCAAAAAATAGAGGATAAAGGTAAGGGTCATGATCAGTTCGTAATTCATGCTTGCGGTAAATTCACTGAATTCGACCATCAGTCTTTCCACTTTTGCCGGTTCCGAGTCACCCATACGCAAAGCTTGGGTAAGTTCGCCGGACAGTCTTTCGAACTCGGCCTCCGCTGCATCGCCGTGCATTTTCGGAATGTAGAAGAACAGCAAAGTGGACACGCAGGATAGCAGAATGAAGTCCATCGAGAAGGCCGCGATTCTCTTGAAGTTGGATGCAGGTCGAAGAAGATTCTCTCCTTCCTTTTCGTTGGTCTCCATCATGGCCGGCGCTGTTGGAGGGAAAGTTCAAAGGCCTTGACCGTGTTGCTCATCAACATGGCCACCGTCATCGGCCCGACGCCTCCGGGGACGGGAGTGATCGAGGAGCAAAGTGGACCGACTGATTCGAAATCGACGTCCCCGACCAATCGATAGCCGGATTTTTTACTTGGGTCATCGATGCGATTGATTCCGACGTCAATGACGGCAACGCCCTTGCTGACCATATCCGCTCTCACGAAAAGGGGCTTGCCGATGGCTGCGATAATGAGGTCTGCTTGCTTTGTGAATGCGGATAAATGGGGCGTGCGGGAATGGCAAAAAGTGACGGTGGCGTTTCCGGGCATTCCTTTTCTCAGCATCAGCATGCCCGAAGGTTTTCCCACGATCAGGCTCCTTCCCAAAACCACGACGTGTTTTCCCTCGGTGGGAATATTTGCTCTTTTGATGATCTCGAGGATGCCGGCCGGGGTACAGGAGGCGAAGCCATCATCCAATTCCTGACAGAGTTTACCGAGGTTGGTGGCGTTGAATCCATCCACGTCTTTACGGGGATCGACGAAGTTGAAGGTTTCCCTCTCGTCGATGTGCGGGGGTAGGGGAGCCTGTACGAGAATGCCGTGAACCTTGGGATCCCCGTTGGCCTGATCGATCAAATCAAATAATTTTTCCTGCGAAACGTCTTCCGGGAGGACTTGCAGCCGGCTTCGTATGCCGATTTCCTCCGCGGTCTTTTGTTTTTTGCGGACGTATGACACCGAGGCGGGGTCTTCGCCTACCCGAATGAACAAAACGGATGGTTTCTCGGGACCGAGCGATTCAACGCGAACCTTGAGCTCAGTGATGATTTGAGCGGCTATTTGATTGCCGTCGATTACCTCCATGCTCAGTTATCGAGATGGAATTAATGAGGAAGAACGCCTCACTCGACGAGTCGAATGACTTTTGCTCGGATTACCATTTCCTTCGAACCTTCCTCCACGGGTTCGAGTCTTCCAAGAAGATTGACTTTTTTGCCTTCGTAGGAAAGTGGGTTGACGGCATGAAGTTCCGAAGCGTCGACGTAGGCGAGTCTTCTGCCCAGGGAGTTTTCCAAATGATAGGGAAATTTTGTTTCGAAACCCAATTTTCGGGGCTTTAGAACCAGGATGCCCTCGAAGTTACGATGCAAGTGAACGGCGGGCATGATTTTGGGCGGCAAAAGGGGCAGGCCGTTCCGCCCGAGGTTTGCCTGCTTTGTCTCCAGAGGATCTAGTTCGGCAATTCTGGGACTGGCGGGCAGCAGTGACTCGTTCCCCTCGTTTCGAATCTTGCCTTCGGGAGATTCGTCCCATTTTTTTCGCCCGACGACGACCGGCTCCACTTCTTCGACCGCTTTTTGATTGGAATGATCGGACTGAAAGGCGTCGGCGAGGTCTTTGGAATCCGCGCCTTCTTCAGCTCGCAAGGCTCCGAACGGAGACGCAAGAAGGTAAGAAAGCCCGATTGTCATTGAAAGTCCGATCTTTATGATTCCCATGCTTCGAATCTAGAAAAATTATCCGTCCAAGAGCAAATCAATTTCTTTGGGATCGAGGATCCGATAACTCCCCAGAGGCAAATTATCCAAGAAAAGCCTTCCGATGGCGTATCTTTTGAGTTTTTTAACTCTGTACTTGAGGGCGCCGAAGGCTCTTCTGATTTCGCGTTTTTTGCCATGCCCCATAATGACCTCGATTTTCGAGGCTCCCGTGGGTGTTCCGCTTCGAGCTTTGATTTCATCAAGTCTTAGAAATTCACCCTCTACCTCCATTCCCGAAAGAAGCCTCTCCAAGTCCTCTTTTTCGAGCCTACGGTTTAATTCGACCTGATACCTTTTACTAATTTGCCGGGACGGATGGGTCAGACGATGAGTCAGTTGGCCGTCATTGGTGAGGATTACCAAGCCCTCGCTGTCCATGTCCAATCTTCCCGCGCAAAAGAGACGATGCTTGGCATGCTTGCCTTCGATCAATTCGAAAATCAGTCGCTCGGCATGCTCATCCTTGTTGGAACAGATGAAGCCCTTGGGTTTGTTGACCATCAGGGTAAGGGGGGAAAGAAAGGGGAGAGGAACTCTTTTATTCCGAACTTTCACAACATCCCGTTCCGGGTCAATTTTTCGCCCCAAAGCTGGAATTTCTCCATTGACGGTAACCAAACCCTCCGTGATCCACTCCTCCGCCTTGCGTCTGGAGCACATCCCGCAATCGGCTAAGAATTTTTGCAGTCTTGATAATCGCTTGCGGTCCATGGTTTGGTTTGAGTTTGTAGGTATGGGAAAACTTGCGGGTTGCTTTTGATCAAGGAATGTCTCATTAAATGTCCCTAATGGTGAATTTTGTCGAAATTAATTTATGAGCGAAAACGGTAATGCTTCCAAAATTGCCCTCGTCACCGGCGCGGGCAGAGGAATAGGCAGATCGATTGCCGAGACTTTGGCCCGAGACGGCATGAAGGTCATCTGCGTCAGCAAATCGGAGTCCTCCTGCGGTTCGGCTGCGGAAGGCATCCGCAACCAAGGGGGAGATGCCGTCGCCCGAGCGGTGGACGTCGCATCCGGAGATGAAGTCGGCAAGGCTTGTGAGGAGTTGCTTGCCGAACACGAATGCATAGACGTTTTGGTCAACAATGCGGGCATCACCCGCGACAATCTGCTCTTTAGAATGGAGGAGGAGGACTGGAACGAGGTTTTGAATACGAACCTGACGAGTTGCTTTCATTGGATCAAGCACTTGGGCAGGCCCATGACCAGAAAAAGATGGGGCCGAATCGTCAACATATCATCCGTTGTGGGCTTGACTGGAAACGCCGGTCAAGCCAACTACTCCGCCGCCAAGGCAGGCATGATTGGATTGACCAAGAGTTTGGCTAGGGAATTCGCCGCCAGATCAGTCACCGTCAACGCGGTGGCTCCCGGCTTTATCGATACGGACATGACCTCTGATCTTGACGAGAGGGTGAAGGAAGTCGCCCTTTCCCAAGTACCCTTGAAAAGATTTGGAAGGGTCGCCGACATCGCTGAAATGACTTCTTTTCTATGCTCCGAAAATGCATCTTACGTGACCGGACAAGTTTTTACGGTTGACGGAGGCATGGTGATGTGAACAAGAGAATCTGTATTATTACTAACCCAATTAAAGAATATGTCTGAGAATAACGCCGATCGCGTCAAAAAAATCATTGTTTCCCAGTTAAACGTCAGTGAAGAGCAGGTCACTCCAGAAGCTAGTTTCATAGATGATCTTGGCGCCGATTCGCTCGATCAAGTAGAGTTAGTCATGGCTCTCGAGGAAGAGTTCGAAACCGAGATCCCCGAAGAGGAAGCCGAGAAGTTGCAAACCGTTGGCGCGGTCATCAGCTACGTAGAGAGCAACCTCTCCTAATCATCTGCAATCGTCGGGTCGGATGCGGAACCGCGGCTCACGGTATTCTTTTGCTTAGATTATGAACGAAGTGGTTGTCACAGGGATTGGGGTGCTTACCTCGGTGGGGAATGGGATTGACGACTTTTGGAACGGATTGAAGGCTGGCAAGTCAGGCATCGCCGCGGTGACTCGTTTCGACACCACCGACATAGCTTCAAAAGTGGCCTCTGAGATCAATGACTTCAACCCCGAGGAGTACATGGATCCCAAGGAAGCCAGAAGAAACGACCGCTATGCCCAACTTGCCTTGGCTGCCACTCATCATGCCCTGAAAGACGCCGGTTTGTCTCGGGACGACTTGGTGCCCGATCGTACGGGAGTGATCGTCGGTTCTGGAATTGGCGGAATGGAGACGATCGAGAAGCAGATGACCGCCCTGATCGATCGCGGGCCTCGGCGGGTGTCTCCTTTCATGATTCCTTCTTTGATTGCCAACATCGCCGGTGGCATCATCGCCATAGACCTTGGGGCAAACGGGCCGAATTATTCGCCCGTGAGCGCATGCGCCTCGGGTTCCCATGCCATTGGAGAAGCCTTTGAAATGATCCGGCGTGGGGTGGCCGACATGATTTTTGCGGGGGGCAGCGAAGCAGCAGTTACCCGTATCGGATTTGCTGGATTCTCTTCGATGAAGGCAATGAGTACGAATTTCAACGACGATCCCAGCAAGGCTTCACGGCCATTCGACCGCAACCGCGATGGCTTCGTCATGGGGGAAGGCGCCGGAGTATTGGTTCTGGAAACTTTGGAAAGCGCGAAAAAAAGAGGAGCCAAGATTTATGCCGAAATCATCGGCTACTCGGCCACATGCGATGCCTACCACGTCACTACGCCGGATGGAGAGAGCAAAGCCCTCACTCAATGCATGAATCTTGCGATCGGGCAGGCCCAGATCAGCAAGGATTCCGTGAATTACGTCAATGCCCACGGAACTTCCACTCCATACAACGACAAATCGGAAACCACGGCCCTGAAGAACGTATTTGGCGATTATGCGAAGAACGGACTCATGGTCAGTTCCACCAAGTCGATGACCGGACATCTTCTCGGCGCCGCCGGAGCGATTGAGGCGGCGGCGGTTTGCAAAGCCATTGAAACCAAGGCAGTGCCGCCCACGATCAATTACGAAGAACCCGACCCTGAATGTGACTTGGATTATGTACCTAATGAATCACGTGAAACCGAAGTAAGGATTGCCATGAGCAATAATTCCGGCTTCGGCGGTCACAACGCATCTTTGGTTTTTCGAAAAGTCTGATTTCTCCCAGTTTCAAATTGATTGTGCTTGCGAGAACTTAGACATGGTTTATCTTCGTCTTTCGATGCACCCGTAGCTCAATTGGATAGAGCGCCTGACTACGGATCAGGAGGTTGGGAG
>JAYOEB010000099.1:0-9076 GCA_038116775.1 Opitutia bacterium
CTGTACCCGCCGGTCTTAATTGGGATCAATGGGTCGGGCCGGCTCCCTTCAACGATTATATCAAAGGATACTACCACCCGGGAAATTGGAGAAAGCGACTGGATTATGGGGGAGGAACCTTTGGGGACATGGGTTGCCATATCTATGACCCGACGTTTAAGGCACTTGGTTTGACCTACCCGATATCCTTGCGGTCCGAAGGACCTGCTCCAAACCAGCACAACTGGGCATTGGACGCGGTCGTTCATTATCTTTTCCCAAAGACACCCTATTCAGAGGGTAGTCAACTTCCGGTTACTTGGTATGATGGTGCTGCTCGGCCACCGTCTAGGGTATCCAGTTTACTCGAAGGAAAACCTCTGCCTAAACAGGGTTCTGTGATTGTGGGGACCGAAGGAGTGATGCTTTTACCTCACGTTGGGATGCCCAGTTTGTATCCACAGAAGAAATTCGAAAAAATCAAATTGCCGGTAGTGCAGGGGACCAATCATTGGCATGACTTCATTGATGCCGCATTAGGCAAAAAACCTCTGCCCTCTGCCAACTTTAATTATGCCGGTCCATTGACCGAGACCATTCTTCTTGGTGGGATTGCTTCCAGGTTTAAAGGCGAGGAATTGAAATGGGATGCTGACAAGCTTGAATTTACCGGTCATCCAGAAGCCAGTTCCTTTGTGCGCCGAAAATATCGGACTGGCTGGGAAATTGCGGAACTGGGTTGATCCATAAAACAAAAGCGCCGGAGTTTCCTCCGGCGCTTCAAAAGAGATCGCCTACTGCCTGTCGACCTTCCTTTACGGGTAGTAGTATATTTATTTTGACGAAGGCGCAGATCCTAGGATCGATGAATCTTTTGTATGGGTAAGGTACGTCCGTTTAATTGAAAATTCCAAGAATTTTTCAAAAATTTTTCAGGAAGGTTCATATCCTTTTGGAAGGTAGTCGATTTTCCGGTCATTGGGTACAGGATTGCCGGGCGTGCAGCGGCCTTGGTTTACTTGTTTCTTCAGAAGATCTAACAGCTCTTTTACCTTGCCGGGCTTCTTGAGAAAGAGATTGTTTCTTTCCCCTTTGTCCTGAGAGAGGTCGAAAAGCTGCATGGGCGGCAATCCTTTTTGCTTGGCCTCGCTCTCCTTGGGTTGGCTCCAACCGGCGCTGCCCGCGGATAAGCATAGTTTCCAATTATCCTTTCGAATCGCGAAACTTCCATCGATCGAATGACTGATCAGGGTCGATCTTCCATTTGATCGTTTTCCATTAAACAGGGGAAGCAAGCTGTAGGAGTCTTCCCCAGCCTGATCCATGGTCTTCTGCTGGGTAACGTCTTGCAGGGTGGTGTATAGATCAGTCAGGCAAACCAGGCTGTTATTGTTTTGCCCGGCTTCAATTTTCTTGGGCCAGCGCGCAATCAGGGGAACCCGGTGCCCACCTTCGTAAATATCTGCTTTGTGCCCGCGGTATTCTGCACTCGGGTGATGGTCAAAATTTTTAAGTTCGTTAAAATTTGCCTCGGGTGAACACCCATTATCGCTGGTAAAAAAGACCAGGGTGTCGTCATCCACACCGGCGCTTTTCAAGGCTTTGAATAAATCACCCATGTGGTGATCCACTTGCATGACGAAGTCCGCATAGGGGTTCATCTTGCTCATTCCTTTGAAAGGAGGAACGGGGACAATGGGAGTGTGCGGAGCGGGTAGGGGAAGATAAAGGAAGAAAGGTTTATTCTCATTTGCCCGCTCTGTTAGGTAAGCAATACTTTTGTCAAACAGATGGGGAAGTACCTGATCGATTTCAAAATCGGGAGCAATGGGACCCTTTCGGTACCAGCCATAAGGATCCTCTTGCTTGCTGACGCCTTCCTCCCTTTGGGGAACCGCGGTCGCTCGACCGCTATCCACCCAGACGTAGGGAGGCATGTCCAGGGATCCGCAATGACCATAGTAATTGGTAAATCCGTTTATATCCGGACCATTTTTGACCGGCTTGGAAAAATCGATGTTTTGCCAGCCGTTGCCTGTCCGGTCCCAGTCCCACCCCAGGTGCCACTTGCCGATCATTTGGGTGTGGTATCCTGCTTTCTTGAGCAGATGCCCGACGGTCGCTCGCTCTGCAGGGATCAAATGATCGCTCGTTCCGCTTAGCACCCCGCGGGCAAGGCGGGATCTCCAGTTGTAACGGCCGGTGAGTACGCCGTAGCGGGTGGGAGTGCAGACGGAACTGGAGGTGTGAGCATCATGAAAAGTGATTCCTTCATCGGCCATCTTTTGCAGATGGGGGGTTTTGATTTTGCAATTCTCGCTGGTCGGGGAGACGTCCCCGATGCCCAAATCATCGGCAAGAACGAAGATGACGTTGGGCAAAGGCATTTGCTTTGCCGCAGCGCAGGGAATGCTGGTCAGAATAAGGAGAAAAGAGCAGAGTCGGGTATTCATAACAAAAAAAGCAACCATCCAAACATGATCTTACATTGGATTATCTTGGATGTCTCTCCAAGAAAGATCGTCAGGAATTCTCAAGGAAAAACCTTCAACCGGCGGGATTTCTCTCGAAATCGATGATGAATCTTCGAATATAAATGAATATGAAACTGAAGAGAACTTTTCCCAAAATCGCATTTTCGCTTTCCTTTTTTACTGCGGCCTCTCTGTTTGCCCGTGAAAGTGAGAAGCTGAACGTGATCGTCATCTTCACCGACGATCAAGGCTACCAGGACCTAGGTTGCTTCGGATCGCCCGATATACGCACTCCTCGCATCGACCAAATGGCCCAGGAAGGCATGCGCCTGACCAGTTTCTACTCCGCCAACCCGGTGTGCTCGGCGTCCCGGGCCGCGTTGATGACGGGTTGTTATCCCAAACGAGTGCTCGCGGACAAGACGGTTCTTTTTCCTCGGGATCGGGTCGGATTGAATCCAAAGGAGACAACCATGGCCGATCTATTCAAAGGCGCAGGCTATGCCACCGCCTGCATCGGCAAGTGGCACCTTGGACATCATCCCGAATTTCTCCCCACCCGACAAGGATTCGATTCCTACTTCGGGATTCCCTACTCCAATGACATGAGCCATCCGGAGGGGGCCAAGCGTCCGAAATACGGAGAATGGGACACCTACTGGAAGGACCGTCAAAGCAGCGCTCTTTGGCAGACTCCGTTGCTCAGGGATGAAGAAATCATCGAGCATCCGGTCGATCAACGAACCATTACCCGCCGCTACACCGACGAGGCTCTTTCCTTCATTCGCAAATCCAATCAGGACGAGAAGCCCTTCTTTTTGTATCTTGCTCACAGTATGCCCCACGTCCCCCTGTATCTGCCTGATTCCATTCATGACCCGGAGTCTTCCTATCCATACAAGGACGTGATCGAGCACATCGATGCTCAGGTCGGACGGATCATGGATTTGCTCAGAAAACTGGAGCTGAACGAACATACCTTGGTTGTTTACACCTCGGACAATGGTCCGTGGCTGCGCTTTGACCATCACGGGGGGCAGGCGCTTCCCTTGAGGGAGGGGAAGGGAACGACTTACGAAGGGGGCATGCGGGTTCCCTGTGTTGTTTGGGCTCCGGGAAGAATCAAGGCAGGCTCAGAGTCAGCCGAAATGACGTCTACCATTGATTTGCTTCCCACCTTTGCCTCTCTTGCCGGTATCGAACTGAAGACCGAAGGGCCGATAGACGGACTGGATCAATCCGGCCTGCTTTTGGGAAAGGGACCATCCGCTCGCAATGAGTTCCTTTATTATGCCAGAGACCTTCAGGCCATCAGGCAGGGCCGTTACAAGCTGAGAAAGATTGGGAAGGGAATACAATTGTTCGACCTAGCCGATGATATCGCAGAGCAGAATAACCTGGCAGAGGAAAAGCCCGAACTTGTAAAAGCGCTTCTTGCCAGGATGGAACAGCTCGATGGACCAATCACCACCGGAATGAGACCCTTGGGAACGCTCTCTGAGCAATGAGGTGATGCCAAGCAGCTGATTTCTTTGCTCCAGCAGGCCTTGCATGCCCGAACTTCTTGCGAGTCACGAAAGCGGAGGAAAGCTGGAAATTGATGAAATCAGAAGGAAAATCCTACGCTTAAGCTCAACGAATCGCTTTCGTATCCGGCGTCATTGGAGTTCATGTTGTAAAACACGCTCAAGGACAGGTCGTCACTGGTACGGGCGCTTAGACCCAGAACCGTAAGATAGGAGTCTTGATCAAGGCCGGGGGTGAGGTATTCGAATTGGGCGCCCGAGCCGCCGTTGAGATAAGTTGTCATGGATCTTTGATTTTCTCTAATGTCACGCATCCAACTGAAGCGGGCTTCGGGAACGATCCGAACGGAATCAAAGGTGGTCAGGTTATAGGCGATTCTTGCGCCTAAGGAGCTTCTGAAGCTTTTGATCGAATGTTCGTCAATCTTGAGGTTCAGGCTGTCGGCGCCACTTTCCACGATGTCGTCAAGAGTAAGCTTGGTGAAAGAGAGACTGGCGGCCGGGCCGAAAACAAAGTTTCCATAGGAGAAATCACGACCGAAATTGAGACCCAATCCAAATTGATCGGCGGTCGAGTCGGCAATGGCCGTTCTTCCGACGTTCGAAAAGTTTATCGCTCGAGTGGTGTCTAGATCCGATAGTCCGTAATGGGCAATGCTTTCGAAGTAATAGCCTGCTTCATTGGCGTAGGAGGAATAAAAACCGAAGGAAGTCGTCTTGTCTTCCATTCTCGAACCGGTGGAATAATTCGGATCGTTGATGTCTCGGTTTGCAAAGAATCCAATCGTCAGGCCCTGATCGACAAGATAGTCGGCTCCCAAGGAATAGGAATCGATCTCGTTGTCGAAGAACGAATTTTCTCCCAGCAGGTTGGATTGGAAATTGCTGGAGTTGTACATGGTCCAGTACCTCCATAGCTTCTTGGCTTTGAGCCCCTGCTCAAAGCCGTTGTCCCTACGAAAGGCGCTCAATCGATTGAGTACGCTCTTGGATTGATAATATCCATTGTTGAGCAGGGACTCGGCATGACTTTGATAGAAACTGGGCATGATTTGTTCGAAAGCGGCCGAGTAAGCAGATTCGGGAAGTAAATCCAATGCGAAGCTAACGGTATTGGTATCTGCTTCCGGACCTCCGATTGAAAAGGAAGTGGAGCGATAGGAGTCCAAGGCTTGAGCCACGCTTCTTTGATTGGGCGTCAACGCAAACTGGGTGTAGGTCTCCGGAGCAAACAGCAACGTTCCAATCGTACCTTGATTGACAAATCGCATACGCAATCCATCAGGCGCTTGATAATTGGAAAACTCACCAATTATGGAAGAGGCGGTGATGATGTCGTAGCGATTGCCGGCGGATATGTTTCCATCGTTCCAGGGAGTGGCAACGACCGTACCGTCAACACTCACCCGTCCATTCGCGTTCAGGCGATCATAGGTGGTATCGTTTTCGATTTCGATTTCGAGGATGCTGGAAGAATTGAAGTCGATGTCACCGGATACGTTCAACGTGCCCGGTGAGTTGCCCGGGGCCAAGCGACCGGAAACCGCCAACAAAGGAGTGGTGATGTTTCCATCGCCACCCAAAACCCCGGTGCTTTCCACAATGAAGGTATCCACGGTGGAAACGTTTCCGTTGAGAGTAAGGAGACCGTCTTCCACGATTGCTCTGCCGGTCACTTCCACGTCACTGCCCACCTTGAGCTTGCCCAGACCGGATTTGATCAGATCAACCGGGGCTTCTCCCATTACGCCGACAACCAATTTACCACCGTTAATCTCGGAAGATGAATTTTGTTCATCCGCTTCAAGCACACCGGCGGAGAGGTAGAGAAGCCCATTATCTTCTATATCCAAGGTTCCGCTGTTTTCGAAGACTAGAGATTTTACGATGTTTACTTCGTTGATCGTGATCACTCCAACCTTGGAAATCTTGTAGTCGGCAACGATCGGGGTGTTTGCGCCTCCATTGTTCTGGATATTGTCTCCTGACGATTCCGCGCCGGAAACGATCAGCTTGATCACGTTGTCTTCCAAAGTGAAAGAAGCAAGCAGGGTAGTGCCCTCCCCATGGGAAGCGGTGAAATTGGCTTCGGAGAAATTGGTGGAACCGGTGTAGTTGACCAGCGAATAGGTGCCTTTGTCCAAGGCCTCGACTTGGCTGAAATCGAAGTTTCCACCCTTGCCGCCATTGGTGAGGTTACCATCCACATGCATGAGAAGATCTTCGGACTCGGGAGAGGTCCCGGTGTCAAAGTAGGCGATGTTTCCGGAATTCCATTCGATGTTTCCGGTGATCTCAATGGAGCCGTTCATTTCTTGGGCTGAATAGACAAGCAGGTTGCCTCCATCCAAGCTGAGCTTTCCTGTTCCGAGGGCCTGCGCATGATTGACCGCAAGATCGCCCTCGCGAACAGACGTTCCGCCAGAGTAGGAGTTGGCGGCGCTCAGGCGAACTTCGCCGGCCCCGTTCTTTATCAGGCTGCCGATGCCGGAAACTGCTCCGGAGTACGTTCCGGTGAAATTCTGGTCGAAAGTCAGAGTGCCGGCGTTGGCGACATTGCCGATCACGCTTTGAGTAGTGGTCCTTACTTCTCCCTGTTCGATGATCAATCCACCCGCGTATGAATTCTCACCGGTAAGGGTAAGAGAATGTTCTCCGCGCTTGATGATGCCACCGGCTCCCCCGATCTTGCCCGACAGGGTAAGGGCTGCCTGTTTTGAATCGATTACCTGATCGTTCGTCAGGTTTACGTCCAGGGAAATTTCCTGAGCATAAGCGGATTCATTAACTATGCCGTTTTCTGAAAGGGAGATGCCGGTTCCACTGACCACGTAGGATCCGGTGTTTTCATCGGTAAAGAGAATATCGTCGAGCAGGGTAACGAAACCATCATTTACACTGGTTCCTCCGGGACCGGTAAATTCCAGGCTGTCGGTGTCTTCAACAATGCTTTCGCCTTCCCACACGCTTGCGCTCGACCATACCCCTTCCGCGGTCACGAATACGGAAGCGGTTTTGTAGATCAATACAAGGGCATTGAGGTCCTCCTCCTGATCGACGTAGAAGCGCCCTTCGAAACTGCCCATGCCACTGGCGTTTACCTCAAACGCCTTGCGGTTGAATCCGGAAACGTCTCCTTCATAGGAAATAAATTCCCAGACGTATTTTTTAGCTGATGGATCGAAGGAATTTCCGGCCACTTTTGAGGCGTGTAGATGGAAAGGCGAACTTTCGGATGAATCGATAAGCACGTTGCCCGATGCATTGACGGTGTCCCAGTCCGTACCGGCAACACCCTCCGGATCACCGATCACTTCAAAGAAATAATTGCCCCCGGCATGGAGGGTTACGTCACCGGCAACCGAGAGAGCGCCTCCAGAATCAGAGTTGGCTGGTGAAATTGTTCCGCCATTCTTCACGATCACGGAACCGGTCGAACCTGAGCCAGCGAGGCTGGCCCCGTTCTCAATCGTAACGGTGGACTGGTTGATGGATCCGCTAACCTCAAGGGTTCCGTTTTCTACAGTGGTGCTCCCGGTGTATGAGCTGGTTCCACTAAGAGTTAATGCGCTGCCTCCCGACTTGGTCACGCTTCCCGATCCCGAAATAGTAGAGGAGACGTTTGCATCTGCGGATGGATTGAATGAAATACTGCCTGAATTGACGATTGCTCCGGAAATTATCGGAGCATCCAGCGCCAATGAATTGCCGGAAAGATCAAGCCCGCCCGCAAAGCTGAGGGCCTCGTTAGAAGCCAAGTCTGCATCCGCGCTTAGGGAAGCGGATCCAGTGTAGGTTTGCGTTCCATTCGACTCAAAGGTTCCCTGAAGAGCGACTGCACCCTGTGAAGAAAAGTTTTGCATATTGCTGAAGCCGGCCAATGAGCTGGTTCCAGAGAAGTTTAAATGAAGATCATTACCCCCGCCGTCGATGGAATTGGCGGCGGTGATGGTGGTTCCGGACAGAGAGGAGTTGGCAGACAAGACTAAATTGGCGTTGTAGGTCTGTGAGCCATTGGTCTCAAAATCTCCATTTGCATAAATAATACCATTCTCGAAACTTGTTCCGCTATCTCCAGCAGTAAAGTTGGCTACATTTCGGAACTCGGACAAGTTGTGATCATTTCCAAAGTTGATGGTTAAATCATTGTTTTGAGCATCGATTCCGTTGGTAAAATATCCGTTTTCAGCAACAAAGGTGGAGCTGCCGGTCAAGGTTACATCTCCCTCGAAATACTGATCGCTCATTACTTCCGGATTTAAAAAATTAGAGATTTGACCATGGATCAATGAATTGCCGGTGACATTCAAATCACCTGTAACCAGATTTAGGCCGCCATCATCGATCAGAAGATTTCCAACCGTTAGAAGATTGGATGAGCCGGGTAGGGCAACCAGAACCGCATCGGTAACGTTCAGATCTTGTATGGCGATATTGTTACCGGAAAACTCGGTGATCCCTTCGCTAATATCGCTAACGTCAAAGGTTGATAGAATAGATGTTTCTTGCGAAGAATCGTAATCAGTGGATACGACTTCTACTCGGTTTAGCGAAATTGAATCTTGTGAGGTTGAAATCCAAGAATTCTCCAAGATGACCAAGTCCGTGGAATTGGCATCCAATCCACCATTGAATTGAAAGTTTGGTATTTCACCTAAAGAAAGACCGTCGTACTCGTCAGTCGTGAACCGGACGGTTCCAGAATTTTCAAAAATGACTGGATTGGCGACGGTCAGATTTTGATCCGTCAATCCGAGGGTCAGATCAAACGATCCGCTCCCGATTGCAAGGCCGTCAAGCGTACCGCCTTCGTGGAGGGCAACGGACCCGGTTTGCACGTCATCTCCCAGTTTGAGGTCGGCGGAGGCTCCCGATACTCCGGAAGCTATGGAGATGGTTCCCGATCCGCTGGTCAGGTTCAAGTCACCGGCAAGCGAGAGGGTTTCATTGAAAGTTTGGGAACCAGTGGTGGCAAGTGAACCGCTGGCTGAAAGGCTGCCATGCACGGTGAAGTCCTTTACGTTTGCAGCCCCGCTCAAAGTGGAAACTCCGGAAAAGTTCAGATCCAGATCATTCCCCCCCCCGATCACGTTGTCC
>JAYOEB010000100.1:0-3038 GCA_038116775.1 Opitutia bacterium
CAGGTCGGAACCAAAACCATTGGTGATACGCACTATTGGAATTACGATGGTTCCATCCCTACGGATAAGATCGATAGCTACACCTTGCTTGATGCCAATCTCGGATACGACTGGAAAGACTGGCAGTTCAACGTATTTGGGTCAAACCTCACCGATGAAGAATACTACACTTCCTTGGTTAGCAATCTTCCCGACACACCCGGAGTAGCCGGTTCCCCACGCGTCATCGGATTGAGCATTTCCAAGGAATTCTAAACTCGTTGTCCGTTGG
Source organism: Opitutia bacterium (assembly GCA_038116775.1). Classification (GTDB taxonomy): domain Bacteria; phylum Verrucomicrobiota; class Verrucomicrobiia; order Opitutales; family Seribacteraceae; genus Seribacter. The sequence goes on from JAYOEB010000100.1 coordinate 272, forward strand.
CGAGACTGAGACTCATTCTTATCTCTTGCCTTTTCCCAGGGTCTCTTGATTCTTGTGTCAGTCGATGAGCGCCTTTTTCAAAATCGGACTGCCCTGGGCATTTTCACTGGGTCTTGTCTTTTATCTGGGTCTTCACTTCGGGGGCAAGAGAACCCACTCCGAGTTGAGCTTGGTCACCGAGGAACCCTCCGCGGTCTCCGATCTTGAAAACTCCCCCTTGCCTCTCGGTTCGGTTCCACCCCTAGCGGATTCCCCGCAGAATCCAAACCGGTCTGTGGAGACGAAGGCGAGCGAGACCTCCCCTCCTTTTCCTCCAAACCTGATCAGAATCATGCAGGGAGCCGGTATCCTTGAGCGGATGGGGTCCTATCTCGACGCTCTGCGATCAATGGATTCCTCCAACGCGCAGGACGTCGTCGGGGCTTTCGAGGCTTTGCCCGCCGGATATGGGCGGCATCTGGAAATGAAGCTGCTGATGAGAAGTTGGGCGGCGATTGATCCGGAGGCCGCCCTAAACTATGCCCAAAACAACCTGGATGAAAAAAGTGAAAGGAGGTTCGGAATTTCCGAAGCCCTTGCGGGATGGGCAAACAAGGACCCGGACGCTGCCATGAGCTGGGCACTGCGCAACAATTCCTTCAGGGAAGACAAGGACAATCCCTTCATCGTCGGAGTCATCAAGGGAATCTCCGAAACTGACTTGGAAGCGGCAAACCGCATTCTGCAAAGCCTGCCTTCGGGAAACGCAAAATGGCAAAGCTCTACCTTTTTGGCTCAGGAGTACGTCAAGAAAAGTACCTCCGAAGCCATCGTCTGGGCCAATCAATTCCCCACCGACGATCCGCAACTGCGGGAAACGATTCTGGGGCAAATCGGAGCCAAGCTTGCCCGGCAGGACCTGCAGGCAACCGCTAGCTGGGCGGAGACCCTGGAGGCCGATCCGGCTAACCGGAGAATTCTGGACAATCTACTCACCCAATGGGTATCCCAGAATCCGGTTGATGCCTCCGATTGGGTGGGCAGGATGGAAAACGAAGCCAATCGTCAATATGCGATGCAACAACTTGCGTCGAGATGGTCCTTGGTGGATCCCGTTGCCACCGCCAAATGGCTCAACGGCTTTCCTCCCTCCGCCTCTCTCGATCCGGTGGTGGGTGAGTTCGTCAACCGCATAAGCGCCAGGGACCCGGAAGGTGCCGCGGGCTGGGCCTTGTCGATCGTCGAACCTGAGTCGCGAAAAAGCGCCCTCGACAAAGTAATGAAAAATTGGAAAAGAATCGATCCGACGAGAGCCGACGCCTGGATGATTGAAAACCAAATCGATCCTTAGCCTCGCTCCGAGACTACTTGCCTATGGTTTCGATGATGGCGACGATGGGAAGAAACAGGGCAATCACGATGAAACCAACGGCCACGGCGAGAAAAACGATCATGACCGGTTCGATCAAAGAGGTCATTCCGGCCACCGCGTTGTCGACGTCCTCGTCGTAATTATCGGCGATTCGGGTCAACATATCCGGCAACTCCCCGGTTTCTTCCCCGATTTCCACCATGCTCGTGACCATGGTGGGAAACACGGATTCCCTGCCCATCTGCACAGCCATGGCCTCTCCGTCACGCACCGAGTCGTGAACGTTGCTCATGGCGTTCATAAAAAAAGAGTTCGAAAGAGTGTCTCTGGTTATCTGCAGGGCTTGCAGGATTGGCACGCCACTGCTCAAGAGGGTTCCGAAGGTCCGGGTAATCCTCGAAATGTTTGATTTTCCCACCACGTCCCTGACAGCGGGCACCTTCAAGCCCAACCAATCGAAAGTCTTGGATCCCAGCTTGGTTTTCTTGAATAGAAGCAATCCCCCGACCGTCCCAAACATTCCCCCCAGCACCAAGATAGGATGCGTGGAAAAAAGCTCGCTTATGTTGATCACGATCTGGGTGGGACCGGGCAGCGGAGCCCCCCTTAACATTTGCTCGAAAATCGTCTGAAATTGGGGAACCACCACCATCATCAGCAAGGTCACGATTCCCACGGCCACGAACATGATCACACTCGGATAAATCATGGCCGACTTCACTTTTTTTATCGTGCGGATCGATTTTTCCTGAAACTGGGCGAGACGGTCAAGCACAAGCTCCAGAACCCCACCTGCTTCGCCTGCCCTTACCATGTTAACGTAAAGATTATCAAAGGTCTTCGGAAACATTGCCAGTCCGTCGGACAAATTGCCCCCGGAGGAGACCTTTTCCGAAATATCCTCCAGCATGGCCCTGAACTTCGGCTTTTTTTCCTGTTGCTTGATCATCACCTCCAAACTTCTGAGCAAGGGAAGCCCCGCATGCACGAGAGTGGACATCTGGCGGGTAAAGATCGAGATGTCCTCGTTGGTGGGACCTCCTCCGATTTCCATGGCCAGCAAGCCCCCTTTTTTCTTTTTCTTGGGCGGCTTGACCGCCTTGGGCGCCTTTTCCTTTGTCCTCTTTTGCTTCGGCTCAGGTTGCGCGGGACTAGGGGCTACGGGCGCGGCCTGCAAGGCAACCAACTGGGTGACGGTCAACCCGTATTGAGCTAACTGAGCGTACGCCTGCTCTTCGTTGGCAGCCTCGTAATTCCCCTGGGTCTGAGCCCCAGTCTGATCGGTCGCGACGTATTGAAAAATTGGCATGACTTGTGAATGTTGCGATAAAATCAGGTATATTTCAAGACTTCCTCAACCGTGCTCTCGCCGTCGAAAATGGAGCGCAGACCATCTTCCCGCAAGGTACGCATTCC
>JAYOEB010000100.1:3048-9028 GCA_038116775.1 Opitutia bacterium
CTGCTCGATGGCGCACTGCCTAAGCACTAGGGTGGCAGCCCCGGAGTTTATCATTTCCCTGAATGAATCCGTTACTTTGATCATTTCAAAAAGTCCGGTCCTTCCCCGATAACCGGATTGGTTGCAGCTTTCGCATCCGCCCCCAAAATAAAATTTTCTATCTCCCAGTTCATTGGGGTTAAGACCAAGGCTTTGCAAGAGATCGTGAGAGGGAACGTATTCTTGCTTGCAGTTGGAGCAGATCTTCCTGACCAATCGCTGCGCCAGGACGAACTCCAAGGAGGCCGACAGCAGAAATGGCTGCAGTCCCATGTCCACCAAGCGGGTCACCGCCCCTGGGGCGTCATTGGTGTGCAAAGTGCTTAGCACGACGTGCCCGGTAAGCGATGCCTGCACTGCAATTCTAGCCGTCTCGATATCCCGAATTTCCCCGACCATGATCTTATCCGGGTCCTGCCGGAGAAACGCCCGAAGGGCTCTGGCGAAATCCAACCCGACCTGATGATTGACGGGTACCTGCATGATGCCCTCGATCTCATATTCGACGGGATCCTCAGCAGTGAGCAGTTTGGTGTCCAGCTGGTTCACTTCCTTGAGGGCGCTGTAAAGCGTGGTCGTCTTTCCGGAACCGGTGGGTCCGGTGACGATAAAGATTCCATTGGGTCGGCGAACCGCGTCCCTGATGCCCGTTTTTATGTTTTCAGGCAAGCCCAGGCTGTCCAGATCAAGATTTACCGCTGATTTGTCGAGTACCCGAAGCACCACACTTTCTCCGAACTGCGTGGGCAGGGTGGAAACCCGCAAGTCCACCGCCCTCCCCTCAATCGTCATCTTGATTCTTCCGTCCTGAGGTATCCGGTGCTCCGCGATGTTCAAGTCCGCAATCACCTTGATTCTCGAGATTACCGGCAAAGCCAAGCTTTTGGGCGGAGGAGCCATTTCATACAAGGCGCCGTCCACCCGGTAACGAATCTTGAACTCGTCTTCAAAGGGCTCGAAATGAATATCCGAGGCCTGGGCCCGTATGGCCTGCTGCATGACCAAATTGACGAATCGAATGATGGGGGTCTCATTGGCGGCTTCGGTAAGATCCGCCTCTTTGCCGTCGTCCAAATCCTCAAACTCCTCAAAGCCGCCGCCACCGAGTAGGTCCTGAATCGAGCCTTCTCGGGCGGGGTAGTAATGATCAAGCAATGACTGGACCTGTTCGGGATCACAAACGATCAAGTTGATTTCCAGGTTGAGGGCAAAAGTCAGATCGTCGATGATCGAGGAATTAAAGGGATCCGCGGCTAGGAAATGAACTCCTCCCTCCGACAGGTAAAGGGGCACTACGGCATATTGACGGGCCGCCTCGGCCTGTATGACCTGCAGGGTCTCGGAGTCGATTTCCCCCACCTCGCCAATCTGCAGCTCACAACCCAAATATTCGGAGATAAGGCTGAAAACGTCCTCTTTGGTGGCAAGGCCCGCTCCGATGACGGCCTCCGCATAGGATTTCTTGCCCTCCCTGACCTCCTCGTCGAACAACTCATCCAAGCCATGCTGGGAAATGCCTTCAACTTGCCTGAAGATGTCGCGGATCGTGGTGTTGTAATCGAGATAAAGCACGTCTTCCTATCTATTCCTCCTCGGTGGTGACCAGCATGACTTCGTTCAAGGTGGTAATCCCCGCCAAAACCTTTCTGAAACCGTCCTCACGCATGCTCCTCATCCCCATCTCGCGAGCTTTTTTGCGCAACTCGACGATACTGACGTTATGATAAATCATTTCTTCAATTTCTTGGTTGACCCTAAAAATCTCGAAAACTCCCTTTCTTCCCCGATAGCCACTGCCCCCACATTTGTCGCATCCCTCCCCCATCATAAAACTGGCGCTGGCCGCTTGTTCCTGGTTAATGCCCAAAACCGACAATTCACTGGGAAGCGGATCATGCGGCTGCTTGCAGTTCTGACAAATCGATCGAACCAGTCTTTGGGCTAGAGCCGCCCGCAGCGAAGCCGAGACCAAAAAGGGTTTTACGCCCATGTCGATCAAACGGGAAACCGCGCTGGGGGCATCGTTAGTATGAAGGGTACTGAATACCATATGCCCGGTAAGGGAAGCGTTAATGGCGATTTCCGCGGTCTCCAAATCCCGAATTTCACCTACCATGACGATGTTAGGGGCCTGACGCAACATGGCCCGAAGAGCAGCGGCAAAGGTCATTCCGACGTCCGCCCGCACTTGAACCTGATTGATCCCCGCAACTTCGTATTCAACCGGATCCTCCACCGTAATGATTTTGCGGTCGGGCTGATTGATGGCGTTTAACGCGGAGTACAGGGTCGTGGATTTTCCGGAACCGGTAGGTCCGGTGACCAAGAATATGCCGTCCGGCAAATTGATGACCTTCTCAAATTCAGTCTGATCATCGGAGAAAAAACCCAGTTGAGGCAGTCCCAGGCTGAGGCTTTCCTTATCCAGAATACGCATGACGATGCTTTCCCCGTGCACTGTGGGCAAAGTGGATACGCGCAAGTCGATGATCTTACTGCCGACCTTGACGTTGATGCGGCCATCCAAGGGCACCCTCTTTTCCGCAAGGCTGACGTTGGCCATAAGTTTCGTTCTGGAAATGATGGAGGGCTGCAGTCGCTTCGGTGGGTCCGGTTGTTCCTGCAATCGACCGTCCACTCGAAAACGGATTCTAAATTTTTTCTCGAGAGGCTCCATGTGTATGTCGGAAGCTCTCATCTCCAACGCATCTTTGATTACGGAATGAACGTACTTGATGATGGGCGCGTCCTCCTCGCTGACGTCTTCAGGCTTCACCCCATCCCCTATCTCGATATCCTCCGCAGCCACTCCGTCGAAGAATTCGTGCATCTTTTTCTGATCGGTCGTTCCGTAAGCCGCGTCAATTGCCTTGAGAACGTCCCCACGATAAGCGACTTTGGGATCAATGGTCTTGCCCAACAAGTGGGTGAGGTTTTCCAATCCATCCTCATCCAGAGGATTACCGAAGACGATTTCGATTTCGCTGGGAGTGGCGCCGATGGGAAAAGCCTCGTATTGACGAGCCCATTCCGATTTCATCAGGGAAAGAATTTCATCCGGCGGGTCGACCTTCTCCATATCGACGGCCACCATATTCAGCTCCGCCGCCAGGTAGTCCGCCAATTCTTTCGCAGGCAAGCCTATTTTCGCGAGCAACGCATCCATCAGGGCGAGATCCTCGTCCAGCACCTGTTCCTTCGGCAGGTCGTCCACCTGCGCCTTGACTTCCGCGATTATCTGATCGGTGACCAAGCCTTGCTGCTTGATGACTTCGATCAGATATTCATCGGTGGGATTCATTTAGGGCACGTAGTCTTCGCCCAGACTGAATGTTTTTTTTGTGAGTTACAAGCTCATCTGCCCAATCCCATCAAAAACTCAGGATTATTCTTCGTTTTCCTCACCCGTTGAATGAACATTTCCATGGCCTCCGCGGGAGGAACGCCCTTGAGGGACCTTCGCAAGGCGTAAATTTTGGTGAGCTCGTCCGGATGATAGAGCAATTCTTCCTTACGCGTTCCGCTTTTCTCAAAATCCAAGGCAGGAAAAATTCTCTTGTTCGAAAGCTCGCGATCGAGATGCAACTCCATATTGCCGGTACCCTTGAATTCTTCAAAAATAACCTCGTCCATCTTGCTCCCCGTCTCAACCAGAGCCGTGCCCAGAATGGTCAGGCTTCCTCCTCCCTCGATGTTTCTCGCCGAACCGAAAAACCTCTTGGGTCTTTGCAAGGCCGTGGCCTCCACCCCGCCGCTTAAGATCTTTCCACTATTCGGCATAGTCGTGTTGTAGGCCCTGGCCAAGCGGGTAATCGAGTCGAGCAATATCACCACGTCCTGTTCTTGCTCCACCATTCTACGGGCCTTCTCGATGACAATCTCCGCCGCATGAACGTGGCTTTCGGCGCTCTCGTCAAAAGTGGAAGCGATGACCTCGGCATCCGGCACTTGCCTGCGGAAATCCGTGACCTCCTCCGGTCTTTCGTCCACCAACAGCACAATCAGATGGGCCTTGGGATTATTTACCCGCAAAGCGCGGGCTATGCCCTGCTGAAGTACGGTTTTTCCGGTCCGAGGAGGAGCCACTATGAGCCCCCTTTGACCAAATCCAATCGGGGAGACAAGATCGACGACCCGCATGGAGACGTTATCCCATTCCACCTTTTCGTCGGTTTCCAAGAAGATTCTCTGCAAGGGATAATAGGGAATCAATTCGGTAAAGGGAGTCACCCTGCTTGCATCTTCGGGAGCCCCTCCCATGACCTTCTCCACTTGAAGCAGAAAGGGACAGGTGGATTCGTCCATCTTAGCCCGCAGGAATCCTTGAACCTGCTGTCCGGTCTTTAACCCGTATTTTTTGACCAAAGGCTCGGGCACGAGGGGAGATTGGGATTTGAGCCGATAATTTTCCTTTTCCTGCAGTAAAAAGCCATGACCGTCCTCCATCACCTCAAGGATGCCGGAAACTCGAACGGGACGTTTTAGCTCAAGGCAGTGATCAAGCAAGGCATCGAAGATCTCCTCCCGCAAAGGAGCCGGCGGCAAGTCCAGGCTCAGGGAAAGACCCTCGATCCGTTCCTTCAACTCCTGCAGGCTGAGGGGCAGAAAGGGATCCAGGTCCAGAGGTTCGACGGAGGTCTGCGCGAACTCTTCCGCCAAGGCAAGCAAAGCATCTTCCGAAACGAGGCTTTCATTTTCCAGTAAGGTTCCGATTTCCAGGGCTCGGACCTCCGTCTCTTCAAAAGGCAACTTCTTGGGTCTCTTGAATTTCTGTCTCTGTCGATTTTTGGGCCTCTTCTTGTCCTGCCAGTTGCCTTTCTTGGTTGGTCTTCCGCCTTGATTTGATTGATGCTGCTCGCCGCCCCCATCGTTCTGACTGGCATTCGGCTTCGCTTTAACATTCTCGGCGTTTTTTGAATTTTGCGGCGCCCCACCCGCTTCCCGCTTGGAGGATTCCCGGTTTGAACGAGGGGAATCGTCTTCGCCCAGATAAGGGTTCTCCTGAGGAACCGGCGAATCCTCGCCATCCGTACTGAAGAAGAGCTGCCCCTCGCTTTGGACTTCTCTTTCGCCGGTCGAATCCTCGACGGAAGACGGCGGTTTCGCCAAACCGCCCTCAAGGTCGGTCTTTTCCGAATCTTTTTTGGTAGTCATAATCGGTGTTTGGAAATGAATTAGGGGATCAAACGTTTCGAAAGGGTTTGTACCTGTCGTTGCAAAAAGTCGACGTCGCCGGATCCTAGCAGGACGTAATCGGCGTCTCGAGCCTTTTGCCAAGAAGGCAGTTGCGCCGAAATTCTGGCAGCGGCATTTTCAGAGGAAAGATTGCGCTCGAGCAATCTGGACAACTGAACTGTTTTGGGAACGTGCACGGAGATTATCTTTTGGAAATAAGGACTTAGGTCATTCTCGAACAACAGAGGAACCTCGATCACATGATGCTTGAATTCGGAACGCCGAACCCGAGAAACCCACTCGTTTCGAACAATCGGATGAATTGTACTTTCCAACCAGGAGCGGTCGACGGGACTCTTAAATATTATCCTAGCAATCTCGGACTTGTCAATGTTTCCTCGACAAAAAATTTTCTCGCTTCCCCAGCGATTCCTCACCTGACGCAAAAGATTTTCATCCCGGGCCCACAGGTCGGAAACTATGTCATCGGTGGAAGTAGTCGCCCATCCCAGTTCGTTGAAAAAAGCGAGCGAAGTTGATTTGCCGGAAGCAATCGAACCCGTCAAGCCAACTACCACCTTATCGGGGAAAAAAGTCATCTCCCTGATTCTTGCTACTTTTCTTTCTTGATCAAGTCTTGAAAGAAGGCGGGGGCAAAAGGAGTATCGTCTTGCATCTGCGGCGGAAATCCTTTTTAAGGTTTCACTCTCCGGTAGGGTATCCAAGTGGCTAAAGGATGCGGACTGTAAATCCGCCCGCTTCGCGC
>JAYOEB010000101.1:0-8827 GCA_038116775.1 Opitutia bacterium
GCGCCGAATCATGGAGCCAAACCAGTTTCCGACCGATATTCTTCCTGCCTTGAGTCGAGTGTCCCGGCTTCTCGTTGAATTGGGGGAGACAACTGTGATCGAGTCTCAAAAAATCGAATTCCTCGATCAATCCAAACGGCTGCAGGCCATCCTCGTCGGTCTTTCGGAAATCATCGAACTGAAAGACGCCGACTCCGTTTATTGGCTGGAAAGAACCGGGAAAAGCAAACAAGTCATTCATTTGCGCAGCTCGCCCCTCAAGGTGGCGAATATTCTGCAAGACGAACTCTTCGGCAAATCTGCTCCCGTTTTGATGACGAGCGCAACCTTGACTCAAAACGGCGACCCCTCGAGGTTTTTGAAAAACGTCGGTTGCTTGGATAGTCGCAGTGTCGTCGTCGACTCTCCTTTTGACTACGAATTCAATATGGCGGTCAAAATCTTCGAGGACTGCCCGGAACCCACTCCTCAAAATCGCTCCAAATACCTGGATTATCTTGCCAAGGCAATCGATTCACTGGCCGGCGGCATCGAAGGGGGCACTCTTGCCTTGTTCACCAATTATCAGGACCTGCATTTTTGCTACCACCACTTGAGGAACCTCTGGCAAAAAAAACAGAGGTCCGTCTATGGGCAAGGCATTGACTATTCCAGGTCCGAACTCAGGAGGCGCATGCTCGAGGAAGGTGACGCCCTGCTTCTCGGCGCCGAAAGCTTTTGGAAGGGTTTTGACGCAAAAGGACCGGCTCTATCGCAAGTCATCATCACCAGACTGCCGTTTGAGAACCCGAACCATCCCATCCTCGAGGCCAAGAGTCAAAAACTTGAAGCCGAAGGCAAAAACTCATTCGTCGAGCACACCCTTCCCAACGCCCTCATACGATTCAGGCAAGGGGCGGGGAGATTGATTCGCTCCAAAACCGACCTAGGTGAATTGATAATCCTGGACTCCAGAATCCTCAGGAAAAGCTACGGAAAGCTTTTCCTTGCCGAACTACCCAAAAAAGGCTTTGAAAAGGATTCCCTTTCCTTTGACTTCTAAATTGAATTTTTGAAAATTGACTTCTGCCTTATCTTACTATGGAACCACTAATTCCCCATGTCCCTCTCATCATATGGTCATAGCGACGTAGGTTTCGTACGCGAAAACAATGAAGATTCCTTTTTAGTCGACGCATCCAAAGGAATCTTTGCGGTTGCGGACGGAGTAGGGGGTCTGCCATTCGGGAACTTGGCGTCCAAGCTCGCCGTCCAATTCTATGACGCCATGATAAGTTCTTCCACGGATTGCCAAAACCTCGAATCGCTCAATGCAATCTCTCACAAGATTCATCGCCACATCATTGACTCGGGGCATCTGGTAGGCGGAGAAAACGGCATCGGCACCACCTTTTCCGCCATTCGCCTTCTTGACGACGTCGCTCTCTTTTCCCATGTCGGGGATTCTTCCATTTTTCACTTCGATCAGGATGGTCTCAGAAAAGTATCCAAGTCTCATACGCTGAGGGATGAACTGATTGAAAAGCACGGCGAAAGCGCCGCGGCAGACATGCCGGAACACTACGGACACACCCTTACGCGATGCATGGGACAAGACATCGACTTCGAGATGGACCTCGGCCAGATCAAGTATACGGCGGAGACCACGATATTGATCTGCTCGGATGGGATTACGAATATGGTCGATTTTGACGAGATCGCCAAGATTCTTGCCGACTGCAACCCCAAGGAGGCCGTGACTCACTTGATCGACAGCGCCAATCAAAATGGCGGCGTAGATAATTCCACCGCAGTTTGCCTGAAGCTGAGCCAAGGGAAATGACGGAAGATATTTCCGCCTTCATCCAAAGACTGGAGGAAAACCCAAACAACAAATTCGCCAGGTTCCATTTGGGACAAGCCTATTTTGCAAAAGGTGATTATGGGAACGCCCTCGTTCATTTCAATGCCTGCGTAGAGGCTTCGGAAGAGTGGATGATGGCTCATCTCTATCTGGCCAAGGCCTACCTGGGGCTGAATCAGCGGGGAGACGCCACCCGTCATTTGGAGCGCACCATTCGACTTGCCGAAGAACAGAACCACGAAGACCCTTTGGACGAAGCCAGGTCTTTGCTTGAAGAATGCCGCCTGGACTGAAGATTGCCTAAGAGGCTCAGAGCAACGAAATGAGCGGAGTCCTAAGCAAGCTTTCCCTTTTGAGTTCTCTGACGGTTGCTTCCCGTTTTTTGGGTTTGGCCAGAGACGTTCTCCTTTTTTCCGCCTTTGGGGCCAGTATTTTCGGCGAGGCCTTCATTCTTGCCTTCACCTTGCCCAATTTGTTCCGAAGAATGCTCGGCGAAGGCACCTTGAGCTCCGCTTTCATTCCCGTTTACTCGACAACTCTAAAAAGCAAGTCGTTGGTCGCCGCCCTGGATCTGTTCAATCGCTTGAGCGCCCGCCTTGCCATTGGGCTCATATCCTTGACTGCGCTAGTCTGCCTGGGATCCCTCTTTCTCGCCGAATTCGCGGCCCCCGGAAAATGGACTTACGCCGTAAAGCTGAATTCGGTCTCTTTTTGGTACTTGTCCTTCATCTGCTTGTCGGCGATCGCCATTGGGGCGCTCAACACGCATGGTAGCTTTTTCGCCGGCGGAGCATCTCCCATCATCCTGAACTTGTCGATGATTTTCTCCTTATCTTTTTTTGGCATCTGGATGGCCGTGCCTTTGAAGGACCTGGCCCTGATAATGTGCGCGACGGTAGTTGTCGCCGGAATATTGCAATTATCTCTGCCGCTTCTGCAAATGAAGAGCAAATTGCATTGGAAATTCACCCTAAACTTGAAAGGTTCAGCCGAGTTGAGCCGAATCAATCAAATCTTCTGGATTGGAGCTCTCGGCGCCGCGGTCGTGCAGATCAATATTTTGGTCTCTCGATTCTTTGCCTACTCTTTGGACGAGACGGGCTCTTTATCTTATTTGTTCATCAGCTCGAGACTGATCGAACTTCCTCTCGGCGTTTTCGCCATCTCTATTGCAACCGTACTTTTCCCCGAGCTTTCCAAAACAGCGATGCTCGATGACCGCAAACCCTTTGAAAAACGGTTTTTCCAGGGTTTGCGTTTGACGATGGCGGTTACTCTTCCCGCCGCCGCAGGTCTGTCCATTCTTGCCCATCCGATTATTTCCCTCTTGTTCGATTGGGGGATGTTCGATGGAAAGAACGTGGAGAGGGCAGGCGAGGTTCTGGCGGTCTCCGCTTTCGGACTTCCCTTCTTCGCCCTTTCCACTTTTTTGGTCAAAAGCTTTCACTCCGAACAGAACATGAAGATTCCCATGCAGGCTGCGGTCGTCAGTGTAGTGGCCAACTTTATTTTGTGCTTATCCATGCTCGAGGAATTCGGCGTAATCGGCTTGGCCTACGCAAACGTCATTGCGGCTATCCTTCAAACTTCTTACCTTTGGTTCAAAAGGAAGGAAACCAATCTTAGACAACTCCTTCAGTTCCATTCTCTGCAGACGCCTAACATTGTCATATCAACCTTCTTGATGTCTCTGCTTTTGCTTTACCTTCTTGAAATTGTTCCGGATACGCCAAGCAAAGCCGGTCAAATGGCAAGCGTTGGGTCAATGGTCTTTGGGGGCGTCCTGATTTACGGAACCATACTTTGGGGCTTGGGATTGCAGGAACTGAGGAACGCTTTGAAATTCATCAAGAAGAAATGACGCCTCGCAATCGCCGCTTGATTATGTTGACTAATTAGACGCCATTGAATTCTGTGAAGGTCGTAATGAGAAAAAACACCCGTAAAAAAGCATTTACGCTGGTTGAACTGTTGGTGGTCATCGTGATCATTGGGGTACTTGCCGGCATTACTTTTACCGGGGCTACCTTTCTTCTGGGCGCAAAAGACGAGAAAAAGACTCAAAGCCAAATCGAAGCTCTTCAACTGGCTCTTGGTCAATTCAAAGCCGAGAACGGTTTTTTCCCTTCGACTGATTCGGTGGATGACCCCGATGACTTAGCCGCTCGAGGACAGTTGCTGCTGTTTTCGCTGATGGGTTACGTGGACAAGGAGGGTGAAATCCTCAACTCGGACAACTGGGGTAAAAATTTTCTCCCCAATGACGTCCTTTCTTACGGCTTCCTGAAAGGCGAGGATTACAAGCAGGCTTTCTTCGAACCAGACAGCCAAAAGATATCTCTCAGCGACGCCGATGGTTCCAAGATTACTCAACCGGTATGCCTTCTCGATTCATGGGGCAATCCCTACCTTTACGAATACCCGCGCCGAGACGGTCATCGGGGGTATCTTCTCTTCAGTCGGGGCCCTGATGGGATGGCCTCCGAATTCAAAAGTGAGCTTTCAAGCACCCCGGGCAAGGAAGCCATTGATTTAGACAACATCCCATCTTCAGAACCAGGAAAGTGGTGAAAAATGAAAAATACGGCCAATAACCTCAATCGACGATCGGGTTTTACCCTTATTGAACTCTTAGTCGTCATTTCGATCATCGGAATACTCATGGGCATAATAGGTCCCAAGGTTTTCGATTTGCTGGGAGGCTCAAAGGCCACCAAGACCCAAGCGGTGTTCAAGGCTTGGATTACCCAGCTTTACCAGTACAACGAACACTACAAGTACTTCCCCCCCTTTTTACTCGAAGAAGCCGAGGGAGAAGCCATCGTCTTGTCCGACGAAGACGAATTGCACGACAAGTTCATTGCCGCCTTGAAAGGCAAGAAATGGAACACCTCTTCACTGACATGGGAAAAATTGACCGATGATTTGTTGGAGCAAAACCGAAAGCAAAGGGAATTTCACAATTTCGGCGAAGACGAATTCAACGAAGATGGTTTCCTGGCCGACGCTTGGGGAGGTCGGGACATTCACGTCGTGGTTGATCAGGACGGAGACGGATTGATCAAGCTTTCGGCGAGCACCGCGGCAAAAGTACTCGATGCCCTCAAGAGGGAGAACGACCCGGAACTCGTCAACGAAGCTCAGGAAAAGTTAACCACCATTCGGGATAAGGTCGGCATATTCGTGCTCAATGATTCGAGTGGAGACACCGACACCCAAAACGTCTTCTCCTGGAATATTTCCAAGTATTTGGGCGACAACTGATTAGATTCGCAGCGACGAATTCAGTCCCTCGATGAAGCGCAATTCCGGTTTCACCCTCATTGAACTTCTCGTGGTTCTTGCGGTGATGGGCTTGATGATGGGCGTTGTCGGTTTTTCTCTCTTGAGCGGCGGAGGGGCCGAACTTGGAGCGTCCCAAAGAAGCCTGATGGGCGTTTTGCAGCAAGCTCGCACCAAAGCCGCATCCAGTGGTTTAAACGCCCGGGTGATCGTCTACGGGGATCCCGCCGACGCCGATAAGTTTCATCGATACTTCGAGGTTGTTCTCGAAGACCCGAATGCCACTCGAGCCGAACCTCGTTGGATCGTATTGAACGAAGGAACCTATTTGGAGGAGGGCATTTATTTCGTGCCCGAATCCACCTCCGCCTCCGCCCGTCCCGACGATTGGCCGACGGATGCTTTTTCCGCCTGGAGTCATGATGATTCGGAAACCTTCAAGCTAGAGGATTCATTCAAGGGTTATCGGCTTGAAGGGCAGGGGACGGAGTTTCATTTTCTTGAATTCGACAGCGGGGGAAACCTGGTGCTGCCCTCCATCTCTTCGGGGCAGCTTGCAGTCGTTCCGAGAATAGTGCTCGCCAAGGGCGCGCCCAATCCGATCGATCCCGCCGTGCCTTTGCGTTTCGATTCAGCCAATGCAGTAGGTGGCATTCTACTTCATAAGTTCGGGGGTTTCTCCACTTTGGAAATCACTGATTTCATGGCGCCGTAATTGATGAAATCGAAAAAAAAGGTCTCTGGCTTTACGCTCCTGGAAGTAGTCATTGCCCTGGCGGTCTTTGGCTTCCTGATCGGAGGTTTGCTAGGCTTTTTGCCTTGGGGCGTCGAAGGAGTGGGCAAAGTGAGGGAGCAAAACGTCGCCTATGGATTGGTCGACGCCATTGATCTGGAGCTGGAAAGAGTCGGTTTTTCTTTGGTCGAAGCCTCCACCAAGGCCCTCAACGACAGCTACAACCCCAGTTCTCCTCCCATTGAAGCCTCCGATGGCGAAAAATTCGCCCTCCTTCTCGTATCCCCGAGAGAGGGCGGAATGGCCACTTTCGAACAAGTGGTTCTGCAAGCGGATCAAGCCTATCTGAACAATCCGGACAATGAGGAAGAGGGGATCAACGTTCCGGATTTCGAAAATGATCTTGGCGGCAGCGTGGAATTCAACGTCGTGACCCATAACGGGTTCACCCAACCGGTTTCTTTGTTTGGTTTCTCCGATGAAGATCAGCTTACGCCCCCTTATTCCCAAAGATGGATTGATGAAAGCGAGCGCTATTTCTTGATCAAGATCACTCAATTTCCCTTTGGCCATCGACATCAGCATCACCCCAGCAACGGCTACTTGGCTCTTGAGGTCGACGTTCAGTGGCCCTATAAGCTTCCCGTTCCACCTGATGGCTTCCGCAGAGTTCCCGAACGATACCGTTCCCACTTTAAATTCCCAATCGCCGTCACCCGCTAGCCCTAGGATTGATGAATTTATTCGTTTGGTTCAGGGCGATGAGACCCAAGACGCTGGTCGCTTCCTTTATTCCCGTTTCAACCGGCGCCTCCATCGCCTATGCCGCAAGCGGTAAATTGGACCTCTGGCTTTGGCTGCTTTGCCTCTTGTTCGCGATTCTAATTCAGTCCGGCACCAACCTTGCAAACGATTACTTTGATTTTAAAAGAGGAGCCGATGAGGATAGGAAAAATGCGCCGGTCAGGTTTGCAGCCGCTGGAAAACTCGCACCGACTGCGATCAGAAACGCATCCTACCTAATTTTGCTATTGGCTTTCCTGATTGGTTTGTTGCTTCTCCGGCAATGCGGAGGCAGCATTCATTTGCTTTGGGTGGGCATTGCCAGCGTTTTTTGCGCCATAGCCTACACAGGCGGACCATTTCCCCTCGCTTACAACGGTTTGGGAGATGTCTTCGTGATTTTCTTTTATGGATTCGTTGCGGTCGAATCTACGGTTTACGTCCTGAGTTCAGGGAGTGGTCAGGTTTACGAACCTTCTCTTTACCTAAGCTTTGCCACGGGTTGCGCCATCAACACCTTGTTGCTGGTCAATAACTACAGGGATCACGACCAAGACAAAAAAAACAATAAAAACACCACCATCGTTTTGTTCGGAAAAAAGTTCGGAGTCATCCTCTATGCTCTTAGCGTTGGAGTCTCCACCTTGATTCTTCCTTTGGTGGAAGACAGGTTGAGGTTTTGCATGGCGTGCCTTCCTGTCGCCCTGTACAATGCCTACGGGTTGACGAAAGCCCGAGAAAAAGCCGATTTCGATCATCTTTTGTCATCTACCGCGGTTCAAATTCTAGCTTTCGGGATTCTCTCGTCTCTTGGAGTCATTTATTATTAATTCCTCAAATATCAATCACAACCGCCCCTATTACTTGAGAATCTTTCGGGATTTTCTTGGCGAAAAGGCTCATCAGGCTTTGAATTAGAACTATGTATATCCCAAAACTTACGGATTTTCCGGAGTTTTCGCTTCAGCGACTGCTCTCCACCTGCTTCGGTTTGTCGACCGGCGACCTCAAGTCATGCATCCTGATCGACCTCCCTGACCTGAGCAAAATGAAGGATTTTTCATTTTTGAACGATGATTCCCTTCAAGTGCAGAAGTATGCGAAAAAGTATTTTTTTGATCCGCTCAAGCTGGGTTTGGGCGAAGAATTAGGGTATTCGGCCGTTGATTTCTTTGCATTCCGCACCACCGGAGGGAGCAACCTCGACCCGGACGACGATGCCCTTGGGGCGGATGGCATCCCCTTGTCACTCGAGCATGACGTCTGCGCGAAGTACGATCTCATCCTTGCCTTGACGGACTACTCCTTGACGGCGCCCTTGACCGCAATGGCCAAAAAATATGGTTTCCGGGGAGCCACCTTACACGGCGTCAACGACGTCATCCTGCAATCGGGTCTGTCAGTCGACTACCACGTCGTAAGCAGGCAGGCGGAAGTCTTCAGAAAGTTTCTCGACCGGAGCGACCACTTTCTTCTTGGCTTTTCCGCCGAGGGCAGAACCTTTGAGTTGCGAATCGATTGCAATGGGCAAACCGCTCAAAAAAGCCATGGACTCTGCCTTCCGGGCAAGCCGGACGTAGCCAACCTACCCGCTGGTGAAGTTTATTTCGTCCCCGAATCGGCAAACGGATCCTTTCCATTTCGTTACGCAGACGGGACTTTGGCGGAAATGATCGTCGAGGACGGTTCGATCACCAAAGCCTCTCTTATCCAAGGCGACGAGCAACTGACGAATGCCCGAAACCAACAACTCAAGGAGGATCCGGCAACCGGCATCATCGGCGAGTTGGGCTTTGGCACCCAGCTTCTTCCCTTTTCCGGAAAAGACATCCAGGACGAGAAAATCCTCGGAACCTGCCATGTCGCCACTGGTCGTAGCGATCATCTCGGGGGCAGTCTGACCCCTGACCTCTTCAACTCGAGGTTAAACGCATCCCATGACGACATCCTTTTCGCTCCGCCCAAAACTCCAGAAATCGTGGTGGATTTCGTCAAAATGTCCAAGGATAACGAGATAATCCCCATACTTGAAAATTTCATCCCCACTGATTTTCTTCTTAACGCTCTGGCCAGCGCTTACCCGGTCGAAAAGTTTTACGAACTCGCCCAAAGTTAAGTCTTTCGGGCTGATCCTCCGATTGCTCCCAGGAGAGTCGAACTTCCTCCAAGGGATGCTCGTTCCCGAG
>JAYOEB010000102.1:0-8817 GCA_038116775.1 Opitutia bacterium
GGTTTATGAGGAACCGTTGTTCACTCCTAAGGATGAAGTGGAGAAAATGAAGCCGTTCATGCCCGACCGCCTGACTGGATATTTCGTAAAGGAACAAAACAAGGGAGCCCGGGGAGTCGTGGTCTCGAAAGCAAATGGGAAACCGGTCCTGAGCATCCAAGCCTACGGGGCCGGCAAGGTGGCCTATTGGGGCGTTCCCGGGGATTGGAGAAGGGCCATCGGCGATGAAGAGGGAGCGAAGGAATTTCGTAAGTTTTGGCAAGCCCTGACTCAGTGGTTGGGAGAAGGAGGAGAGGAGAGATTGAAGATCGTGGATGAAGCCCGACAAATTGATCGCGGGGAGAAAACCGAATTGAAGGTGGAGGCCCTCGGCTCGAACTTCGAGCCCGCTATGGATGCGATGGTACGAGCCGAAATTGAGGGGCCGGACGGTTCCATGCAAGCCATGGACTTGTACCCGCAAGGGGCCGTGGCCGGCCAATACGCTTCGTCTTTTCAACCAAGACAGCCGGGGGCGTATGGGGTGAAGTATTTTCTGAAATTTCCCGATGGAGAGGAATTGAGCGCGGAGACCTACTTGAAGGTTTCCGAGACCGGTGAGGAGGCGAGGGATTTGGCCTATGCCGAGCGAGAGCTTAGGATGCTGGCCAAACTGACTGGAGGAAATTTTCTGGAAATCGCCGAAATGAAGGACGACTGGGAACCTGCTTTTTCCCAGGACGTTCCCATCCTGCGCCAACGGGCCGATCTCCTGGAATTTTGGCCCCTCTTCATCCTCATGTTCTTGGCGGCAGGCATGGAATGGGTGATGCGTAGACAGGCAGGTCTCAGATGAAGTCGATTTTCGCCCTTGTTCTCGTCCTTGTCTGTCTGTGGAGCCCATCTTTGATCGGGCGAACGCCGGAGGGTAGGGGCGAAGGCAATCAATCCGCGGCGAATGAGGCAAATCAAACGCTTCCCTCCGCGCCCGCCCGAACTTCAAAGGCGGAGACGATTCTCAAGGCCACCCTCGACCTGCGGCAAGGCGAGGAAGGGGCCAGGGTCGGGGCGGCCAAGCTATTGGGCAAATATCCCGGCACGAGCACTTCGATATCCTTGGTCGGAGCATTGGAGGATCCCAGTCCTTTGGTGAGGAGGGCGGCCATCGTCTCGCTTGCCGAGCATGCCGGGGTCGGGTATCCCATGTACGAACTTTCCCTTTTGGAAAAAGTCTTCTCTAAGATTGGAGACCAAGACGTCGAGGTTCGACGAGAGGTGTCCGCCATGATTCCAAGACTGGCGGGAGGATTGATGAGGTCGAGAATGGAGGTGGTTGAAGTCAATGGACGCAAGGTCTATCGTTCCTTTCCCGCATCCCTGAGACCCGATCTCTATGAAATGGCTCAAAAGGCCATGCTGGATGAGGATGCCATCGTCAGGCAGAACCTTCTCAAGTATTACCAGTATTTGAGAGTGAACCTGCCAATGGAGATCTTCGAAAAGTTGCTCAAGGATACCGATCAGGGCGTTTTGCTGACCGCTCTTTCCCAGCTTTCGAGCAATGCGAGGGAACCCAGAATCATTCGGAGAATCGAAGAGCTCGCCGAACATGCGGACCGCGGAATTCGCTTGAAGGTGATCGCAGTTTCGCGGGACTGCAACCGATACGATTTCAGGTATCGTTCCATTTTAAGGAAAATGACCGGCGACAAGGACCTGGAGGTCGCTTCCATGGCGGCAGTTGAATTGGCCCGGTTGGGCGAACGTCTTACTTCGCCGGTAATTGAGAGAATCAAGGAGTACCTCTTGAGCGCCAGAGGCATGACCGCCCAGGTAACGACGATTCTTTATGCGGTGTCCGCCATGGGAGAGGATGGCGTCGGCATTTATCGGGCTTTGACCAATCATTCCAGTTCGAGAATGCGTACCGTGGCCTGGCAGAGGTTGTTGAATCTGACTTCCGGATGGAAGAATCCGAGCCTCTGGCTTCCCGCCATGGAAGACAAGGACAAGGCTGTGCGGGATGCGGTCCTCGTCAGCTTGCGGGGCAGGGTGGCGGAATTGAATGATTCTCAAATGAGCGCGCTTACCCTGAGCAAGTATTCCGACGTGCGCGTGTTTGCCGGACAGTGCCTCTTGACCGCATCCGAGGATTCGGTGAGGGATTTGGGGTTCGAACTTCTCATTGATGAAGACGAAGTGGTCCGGTCAACCGCCATTCGGGCCTTGGGAGCCAGAAAATTACCTGGTTGGCATAAGGTGATGTCGCGTTCTTTGCTGGATGAAAATTACGTCGTGCAAAGGGCGGCCATGGATGCATTGCTCGCCGACCGGGCCGAAGGAATTCCGATTTTGCGTGAACACCTCGCCCGTAACCCAGACAGTAAGATCAACTCCCTGGCCAGAACCGAACTGCAAAGAATCGGAATCAAACCATGAAATGAAAAAGACCCTTCTTTTTGTCCTTCCCTTCCTTCTTTTCTCTTGGCAACTGCCCGGAGAAAGCGGTCTGGAGAACGAGCCCGGAGGCATCCGGGTGATGCAGTTGATGCGCATTCAAAATGGAATGCAGCGATATGCGGATGCATTGCCCAGTTTGCTGAAGATGCTCAATGAGCAAACTTCGGGCAAGTTCGACGTCGACCCACTGGTGGTCTCTTCTCTTTTGGACGAAAGGCTTTTCGAACATCCAATTCTCTACGTCAACTGCGACGATCAGCCCAATCTGGAGTTTCCTCTTGAGGAGAGAGAGGCGCTTCGTCGCTACATGGAGCAGGGAGGATTCGTCTATCTGGACGCGGGAATCAAGGCTTCCTTCTTGGGTAGCGACTTGGGACACAGTTACGCCGCTTGGGAGGAGCGGCCGGAGGTCAGAGACTTGTTCGCCCAAGTGTATCCGGAAAGATCATTTGTGCCTCTGCCGAGAAATCACGAGATCTTCAGGGTCTTTTTCAAGGGCTTGCCAAAGAATGAGGACTTGAAGATCAAGCAAGAGCAGAAACGTCTGCCTGAAACGGTTCTGAGCTTCGTGGAGCAGGAAAAGTGGCCACACGGGACTTATTCCTTCGTGGGCATGAAGGTGAGGGGACGCTTGGCTTGCGTGGCTTCTCCCATCTGCGCCATGGGTTGGGGAAAAGATGAGTTTGGCGCCTGGATTCCACCCATTTCCTTTCGAATAAGGGAGTCGGCGGAAAATTTCGACGAGGAACTCAAGCTCGCCTCCTTTGCCGGAAAAACCTACGAGGTGACTAGGGAAGACGGACTCAAGGACGTGATTTATTCAGTCGAGGGGCAGCGTCCGCTGTGGGTTCAGGAACCCAATGGAAGGTGGCGGATCTTCAAGTATTACAGCGGAGAGGAAATAAGCAATTACGCCCACGCTTTTTACGCGAGGCTCGGCATGAACGTGTTTCTTTATGCTTTCCTAAATTGACTGGATCGTCTTTGCTTGTCTCCAAGTGAAAGATTATCCGTTCCCAGACCCTCCCGAACAACCCGAATTTCGATGGTACAAGAGGATTCCTTCCGTTTATTTTTGGTGGATTGGCTCGGTCTTTCTGCTTGGAGTCGCCATCATCTGGTTGCCTACCCAGTGCGTTCTGGATGATTTTGGAGGGGGTGACCGCGAGCCTTCGGCTGAAAGCAAGTACCGGCAGGCGAACCAAGACGAGGACTTGGAGTTCCGCAAAGACGGTCTCTGGTACGAGATTCAGTCGGATGTCCCGTTCACCGGCTTTGGGCAGGCCTACCACCCCAACGGCAAACTTCGTTCGAGAACCAAGATCAAGGATGGAGTGGCTTATGGCTTGATTGAGGAATGGGACGAGAATGGTTCGATTTTGGGCACTCCTTTCAAAGATGAGTTTCCGCGGTGATTATCCAACTGCTTCCGCTGCTTTTCTTGTCGAGCGCTTCCTTTGCTAGCGCCGAGATCTGGTCGGCGGAAAAAGAGGGAAGGCAGAGGGCGGAGTTTCTTGCGTGGGAGGATTCCCTTGGATCCGAATTGGGGAAAAACCCTCAGCTTGTCTCCCTCTATTCCAAAAGGGGAGACCTCAGAACCTTCCTCGGTGATTTTGCGGGAGCCCGAAAAGATTATGAGAAAATGATCGAGATGGATCCTTCCAGTGAAATTTCGCATTGGCGATTGGGGATTGTGTATTTCTATTTGAGAGAATTCGCTCTGGCGGCCAGGCAGTTCGAGATTTACCATCGGTATGACTCGGTTGACCGGGAAAACGGGATCTGGCGTTTCATGTCTCAAGCGAAGGACCTCGGCATCGAGCGGGCCCGGCAAAATCTACTGACCTACGATCAAAAGGACCGGCCGCCTTATCCTTGGTTGTACGATCTGTTTGCGGGAAACTCAAAGCCTCGGGAAGTTTTTTCCAAAATCAATGCAGCTGAGTTTGGAGGCGAGTATGAACAACGGGTTCTTTTTCACGCTCACTTATACGTTGGGATTTACTTGGAGATGGTCGAAGCAAACAAGGTGGAGGCGCAGTTCCATTTGGAGAGAGCGGTAAACAATTCATACGGCCTCGGAACCAAAACCTATATGTGGCAAATTGCCCGCATTCATCATCAAGGACTCATGGATGAAAAGAGGGAGCAAGCCACGAGCGAGCCTTGAGGATTCTTCTGCCGCAAGGCTTACGGCCAGCGTCCGATAAATTTCCGAAAACAGCCCGAGGTCAGGTTCACCGGAAGGTCCGCCGGGCAACTTTTTGCAGAAATTAGGATTTTTCCTGTGGACAAATTCGATGAACCCCCCATAGATTAGGGGCGTGGAGGAAGAAAGGGTCAATGGCTGATCATAATTACACGGCGGAAAGCATCAAATCGCTCGATTGGAAGGAGCACATACGCCTGCGTCCGGGAATGTACATCGGAAAGTTGGGAGACGGTTCTTCCGAAGACGACGGCATTTACGTTTTGCTCAAAGAGGTGCTGGACAATTGCATTGATGAGTTCGTGATGGGCTTCGGCAAGCAGATCGAGGTCGATTGCGACGGACAGTCCGTCACCGTCCGCGACTACGGGCGGGGAATTCCTCTCGAGAAGCTTTTGGATTGTTCCTCCAAAATCAACACTGGAGCAAAATACGACTCGGAAGCCTTCAAGAAATCGGTCGGACTGAATGGGGTCGGAATCAAGGCGGTCAACGCTTTGTCCTCCAAGTTCGACATTCAGTCCTTTCGAGAGGGAGAAACGCGCAGGATTGAGTTTGCCTGCGGGGATCCGCAGACCGTCGACAAGAGCAACCAAAAGACCACGGAGGAAAACGGCACCGTCATTTCCTATTTGCCCGATGATTCGATGTTTAAGAAGTACCGTTACCGCAACGAGTTTGTGGAGCGAATGCTTCGCTACTACACCTACCTCAACAAAGGGCTTACCATTCGCTACAACGGCAAACGCTTTCGATCGAAGGACGGGCTTAGGGATTTGCTCAATGAGAACCTGTCCGAAGACACCCTTTATCCGATCGTTCACATCGAAGGCCACGACATCGAAGTGGCCTTCACTCACGTCGAACAATACGGAGAGGATTACTTTTCTTTCGTAAACGGACAGCACACGACTCAGGGCGGGACCCACCAGGCGGCTTTCAGGGAGGCCTTGGTCAGGACCATTAGGGAATTCAGCAAGAAGAACTATGAGGCGGCCGATATTCGCGGCGGATTGGTCGCGGCGATCAGCATAAAGGTACAGGAACCGGTTTTTGAATCTCAAACCAAGACCAAACTGGGATCTCTTACGGTTTCCCCCGAGGGTGAAACCATCCGTACCTTCGTCGGAAACTTTCTCAAGGAGAAGCTCGACAACTTTCTGCACAAGCACCCAGAGACCGCCGAGGCCCTGCAGGAAAAAATTCAACGCAGCGAAAGAGAAAGAAAAGAACTGAAGGGGATTCAAAAAATTGCCCGGGAACGGGCAAAGAAAAGCAAAGTTCACAATCGAAAGCTTCGGGATTGCCGGGTTCACTTGCACTCAAAGGACAAGAACAAGTTCAAGAGCACTTTGTTCATCACGGAGGGTGATTCCGCCAGTGGGTCGATTACCAAGGCAAGGGACGTTCAGTTTCAGGCCGTTTTCAGCCTCAAGGGAAAACCGCTCAATTCCTTTGGCCTGACGAGGAAAGTGGTTTACGAAAACGAGGAGTTCAATCTCATACAAGCGGCTCTCGGCATCGAGGAGGACTTGGAGGATCTTCGTTACAACCAAGTGGTCATTGCCACGGATGCGGACGTCGACGGTATGCACATCCGCTTGCTGCTGATTACTTTTTTCCTGCAGTTTTTTCCCGAACTCATCAGGCAAGGGCATTTGTTTGTCCTGCAAACCCCGCTGTTTAGGGTTCGCAATAAGAAATCCACCCTCTATTGCTATGACGAAACGGAAAGGGAAGCGGCCATCAAAACCCTTGGGAAAAACCCGGAAATCACCCGGTTCAAGGGCTTGGGCGAAATTTCTCCGGATGAGTTCAAGCATTTCATAAGCGACGACATCAGGCTGGATCCGGTGAAAATCGACGCCCATGAGTCGATTAAGGAAATGCTCAAGTTCTTTATGGGGAAAAACACGCCGGAGCGTCAGGAATACATCATCCGCAACTTGCGTTTCGAGCACGACGTCGTCGAAGACGAGGATTCCGAAAAGGTGGAGGGCTTGTCCAATGGGGACGAAGATGCGGCCAAGGAATCCCCTGAACTTGATAAAAGCGAAGCGGCTTGAACCCCGAAGAGATGCCTGAAGACGACCCTAGCGAAAAGGACGAGCCAGAGCCCGCGAAGGAGGAAGCTTCGCCTCTCCCCCGCTTTGATCCCGAAGCCCTCGGTCAGGGTGTTTCTCAAAAAGACGGAGAGGACGACGCCTTCTAGGTAGACGATATGTATGGCGACTGGTTTCTGGATTATGCATCCTACGTCATTTTGGAGCGGGCGGTGCCGCATGCGGATGACGGACTGAAGCCAGTGCAGCGCAGGATTCTGCACTCAATGAAGGAGTTGGAGGATGGTCGTTACAACAAGGTGGCGAACGTCATCGGCAACACCATGAAGTACCACCCTCACGGCGACGCTTCCATAGGAGATGCCATCATTCAACTCGGGCAGAAGGATTTGCTGATTGATACCCAGGGCAACTGGGGCAACCTCTTGACTGGTGATTCCGCCGCCGCGCCCAGATACATCGAAGCCCGGCTTACTCCTTTTGCGCTGGAAGTCATCTTCAGCCCCAAGGTGACCGCATGGGCATCATCCTACGATGGAAGAAACAAGGAACCCATTACCTTTCCGGTCAAGTTTCCCTTGCTGCTTGCCCAGGGAGCGGAGGGAATCGCGGTGGGCTTGTCCACGAAGATTCTTCCGCACAACTTCAATGAGATTCTCGATGCGATGATCGACGCCTTGCGGAAAAATCCCGTCAACCTGCTTCCGGACTTTCCCCAAGGCGGGATTGTGGATTGTACCGATTACAACGGTGGAGCCCGAGGCGGAAGAGTTCGGGTTCGGGCCCGAATCGAAAAGGTAAAAAAGCAGCTTTTGAAGGTTACCGAAATTCCCTTTGGCACCACTACGACCAGTTTGATCGATTCGATCTTGTCCGCGAACGACAAAAACAAGATAAAGGTCTCCAAAATCGAAGACAACACCGCTGAGTTTGTCGAGATCATGATTCATTTGCCCTCTACGGTTTCAGCGGAGGATGCTTTGCCCGCCCTCTATGCGTTTACGGATTGCGAAGTCAGCTTGGCCCCCAATGCGTGCGTTATTCAAAACAACCACCCTCAGTTTCTTTCCGTTAACGATCTTGTCAAATCATCTGCAGAATTGACTCGTGAGCTTTTACGACAAGAACTCGAAATCAAACTGGGTGAACTCCAGGAAAAGTGGCATTTTGCCTCATTGGAAAAAATCTTCATAGAAAAACGAATTTATCGAGACATTGAAAAAGAAGAGACGTGGGAAGGGGTGATTTCTGCGGTAGACAAGGGGCTCAAGCCCTATGCCAAGATATTCAAGAGGGAGATTACCCAGGATGACGTTCTCCGCTTGCTTGAAATAAAAATAAAAAGAATTTCCAAATTCGATTCATTTCGAGCGGATGAGCAGATCAAGGGATTCGAAGAAGAAATCAAGGAGGTGGAGGGTCATCTGGCCCAGATCACCCGATTTGCAATCAGATATCTAAAGGAATTAAAGAAGAAATACGGAAAGGGAAGGGAGCGAAAGTCGGAAATCAGTCAGACTGATTCCGGCGAACTTATTCCCTTTGATCGCATCGTCGCCTCTCAGGTAGTGGTGGCCAACGAGACTCTCTATTTGAACCGAAAGGATGGTTTTGCGGGCTTTGCTCTAAAAAAAGACGAGTCGATCGAAAAGTGCTCTACTTTGGATGAGATCGTCGTCTTTGGTAAGGACGGCATCATGAAGGTCATGAAAATCGCGGATAAGATGTTCGTCGGTAAAAATCCCCTACGCGTGGCGGTTTTCAGACGGGATGAGGAAAAAGTCTACAACCTGGTGTACCGGGATGGAAAGAGCGGTCGTTTGTATGCGAAGAAATTCAAGATTGGGGGCGTCACTCGGGACAAGGAATATCCGCTCTTCAAGACGCATTCCAAATCGAGAATCTTTTTCTTCGCCGTGCATGATTCTGAAAGAAAAAACAGCAACGTCCTCGTTCACTTGGATCCTGAATTAAAAAGAGTTCGTGAAAAGGTCATTGAATTTGATTTCGCATGGCTCGAAATTCAGGGGCGGGGAGTCAAGGGCAGCACCGTGACCGCGCACAAGGTCGACCGTGTGGTCAATGCCCCCCGAGACACTGGTGAGG
>JAYOEB010000103.1:0-3688 GCA_038116775.1 Opitutia bacterium
AACTTGAGGATGGCTCCGTTTATGCAGTAGCGCTTATCGGTGGGCGTATCGAAACCCTCCCCCTTGAAGACGTGGCCGAGATGTCCGTCGCACACGGCGCAGCGGACCTCGGTTCTCAGGTATCCCAGATGAAAATCGTCAAAGGTGTTGACGTTTTGGGCATTCGCGGGGTCGTAAAAGGAAGGCCATCCGCATTTGGAATCAAACTTGGTGTCCGAACTGAACAGTTCGGCGTCGCATCCGGCGCACAGGTACTTGCCCGCCCCTTGTTTTTTGAATTCGTCGTATTCCTTGCCGAAAGGCCTCTCGGTCCCAGCCTTGCGCAGAATGTAGAATTCCTTTTCGGTCAGGATTTCCTTCCAGTCCTCCTCGCTCTTTTCGATTTTTTTAACTTTTTCCATTTTATTTTTGGCAGGGGAATGATTTGGGGAAGTGGCCGAGCCTGTGGTTTGTCCGCCAAAGCCAACCGTCCAGAGAAAAGCAAGGAGCAGCCAAAGCGGAAAGAAAAAGCGGGGAAAGCACTTGGGATTCTTGAGGTCTTTCATATTTCGGGAATCTTCTCGTAGGCAAGGACTATTCGATTTTCCGGTTCAGCCCAAGCGTTCGAGCAAGCTGGCCTCATTGGTGTAGGTCACGGCGGATTCCTTGCTGATGACCCCATGCTGATAAAGATGCAGAAGATGTTGTTCCATGGTCATCATGCCCTCCTTGGCCTGCGTCTCCATCGTCGAATACACCTGCTGCCAATTGCCGGTGCGTATGAGGTTTCCCAAGGCGGGCAAGTTCTTCAGGACTTCCATAGCCAGAATCCGGCCGTTGCCGTCGGCGCGGGGCACCAGTTTCTGGCTCAAGACGAAGGACAGGCTGAATGAAAGCTGCAAGCAAAGGCTCTTGGTCTGCTCGGCCGGAAACATGTCGACGATCCTGCTCAGCGCCCCCTTGGCATCTCGGGTGTGCAGCGTGGAAAAGACCAGGTGTCCGGTTTCCGCGGCGCTAAGGGCGAGCGAGGCAGTCTCCGTGTCCCTAATCTCGCCGACGAAGATAATATCCGGGTTTTCCCGCAGAGCGCTTCTGAGTCCATCGGCGAAGGTGGGTACGTCCTGACCGATTTGTCTTTGCGAGACCATCGAATTTTCACTCTTGAAAAGAAATTCAACCGGGTCTTCCAAGGTGATGATTCTGGTCTTGCGATAAAGATTGATGTGATTGATGAGGGAGGAGATCGTAGTCGACTTTCCGCTTCCGGTAACGCCGGTCACCAACACCAGCCCTCTCTTCAGGCTCGTGATGTCCTGCCAAATTTTTTCAGAGGGAAGCCCCACCTCCTGAATCGAAGGGATGTCCGAAGCCAGCACCCGCATGACGAAAGCCAGTCCGTCCCGGTCCTTGAATACGTTGAGTCTGAAATTGATGCCCTCGGCCTTCCACTCGAAACCCGTATCCAAATCCCGGGGGTTTTCCTGATCCAAGACGCGTTCCAAATGCGTTTCGGACAAGAGTACTCCCAGCATATGCCGAATCATTTCATCGGTCACCCCGACCCCTTCGGGCAATGGGGTCAGGTCGTCGTCGATCCTGAAGCTAATGGGCCGGCCCGTCTTGACGTGAAGGTCGGAAATGCGGGAAAGATTGCCGCGCCTGTAGGAAGGATCGAGAAAATAATTGAGCAGTTGGGTAAAACTCATCATTGACTGTCCGACTTGGTAGAACGGGTGATCGATGTCAAAACATTCTGGCATGTTCTCAAGATGACCTTATCCAGGCTTTTCTTCAAGCCAAGATCACTCGCGGGGACAAAATCCGTACCTCACGGTCCAATAAAAATTTTGGTTTGCCAAACTCTTTCAAAAAAAGAAAAACTGACCATATCGTTGTATGAAAGTTCACTTCAAAGGTACCCGAGGTTCGCTGCCCACCGCCTATTCGGCCGATCAGATCACCCAAAAGATCGTCCGGGCCCTCTTGGCTGCTCGCGGCAAGGACCTACGCTCCGAGAGCCAAATCGTCGAGTTCGTAAAGAAGAAGCTTCCCTTTCACGTCGGCTCGGGATGGGGAGGCAATACCCCCTGCGTCCACGTCGAAACTTCCTCCGCCGACAAACTGATCATGGACGCCGGTTCCGGAATCCGTCCCCTTGGGCAGGAATTCGCCCAGGAAAAGATCAAGGACGCCACCTTTCACCTGTTCCTCTCCCATCTGCATTACGATCACATTCAGGGACTCCCGTTTTTCATTCCCGCCTACGACCCTAGCAACAAAATCGTCTTTCACGGCGGTCACAAAAACCTCGAAAAAGGGCTCAGGGCGCAAATGCAAACGCCCTATTTCCCCATCAGCATGGATATGTTCAACGCCGAACTTTCCTTTGAAATCCACAAACCGGGCGACGTCATCGAAGTCTGCGACTCGACCATCACCCTTTTCGAACAAGTACACCCCGGGACTTCCTACGGCTACCGGGTGGACTCCGGGGGCAAGTCGATGGTTTATTCCACCGACGCCGAGCACAAGAACGTAGCCCATGCCCGCAAGTACCCCTTCGTCGAATTCATCCGGGGGACCGACCTCCTCATCTTCGACGCTCCCTACACCCATTCTCAATCCATCGGCAACCGGGAGGACTGGGGTCACTCCAGCAACGTCATGGGAGTGGAGCTGGCCGCAAGAGGAGAGGTCAAGACTCTCGCCATCTTCCACCACGACCCCGGATCGACCGATCTCGAACTCGAGGAGTTCGAAGCCCACACCAAGAAATTTCTCGAAAGCTCGCGCAGCGCCATCAAGCAAACTCAACCGGGTATCCCGGGAGCCCCCTCCGCCCGCAAATTTCCGATCGAGATCATTCATTCCTACGATGGGTTGACGCTCACGCTCTGATCCGTCCTTGATGAACCATCTTCCATCGCCCGACGAGGAAGTCCCCAAGAGACTTGACAAGGAGACCATCAACCAGCTCCCCCTGATTCGCTTCCACGGAGCGATTCAAGTGGCCGAGGACTCCAAAACCTTCAACCGGTTGGCCAGTCGATTAAGCAAAAACCCCATCCTTGGCTTCGACGTGGAATGCAAGCCGAACTTCAAGAAGGGTCCCAACAACCCTCCCGCCCTCATTCAACTCGCCACCGCCGACCAAGCCTTTATTTTCAGGCTCTACCCGCTTTTCAAACTGGGTCCTCTAGCCAAGATCCTCGAAGATCCCAAAATCATCAAGACCGGGGTAGCCTTGAAGGACGACCTTCACAATCTTCAAAAAATAGAGGAATTCAAGCCTGCAGGCTTCGAAGACTTGGCCCAGTTGGCTCAGTCCCTGAAAATCGAGCAAACCGGTCTGCGCAACCTGACCGCCATTTTCTTCAAGCAGAGATTGTCCAAATCGGCTCAACTTTCAAATTGGCAAAAGCGTCCTCTTTCGCCCTCGCAGAAGAATTACGCCGCCACCGACGCTTGGATTAGCCGGGAGCTCTACCTCATCATGAAGGCCCGGCTCGACCACATGGGCTGAGACATCCTCCTCGGCGACTTCCCTTACGGCTTCGACGGCAACTTCCACATGGCGGACCCAAGGACTTCGTCTGCCTCGAATTTTCAACCGGATAAGTCCGCTGGCGGAAGACCGACCGGGGGCTGAAGGTGGGCTCGCTGATCGTGGCGGGCGACGGTATTCTCGCCCTCGGCCCAAGCTGGGAAT
>JAYOEB010000103.1:3698-8780 GCA_038116775.1 Opitutia bacterium
TCAAGTCATCGGAGACAAGGGCTGCACCATGCCCGCGCTCGCCAACGGCCTGCTCTTTCATTGGCTCACCGGAAGCGAAGGCTTGGATTATCAAGGCTCTTGCCGTATCGGTCGAAGGCATCGGGCCCGCCGTGGAGTCTCAGGCGGTCGGTGACCCGAGGATTGGAAGGCCTGGCAAAGTGGACTTCCGCCTTTCTCAACGCCTTGGGATACAGGTCGCTGTGGGAACTGAGAAAGAAGGTATCCCGTTCCAGTACCCGGACGATTTCCCCCTCCACCTGAGCCCGGTACTCCGCTCCGGGCAGGATGCAGTCCTCGATACCGCAGGCCAACACGCACAGCAACTCGTCAGCCTCCCCCCGCAGGTACTCGAGCATGTCCGTCGCTTCGACCTTGTAGGGTATTCTGGCAAGGCTTTCCCCTCGTTCCTCGATCAGTCCGGCCACCGAATTTTTCTGCAAATCGGAGTAAAAGGGTTCCACCGCCACGAAGTTGCGGGCTCCGCAAGCCGCGGCCAGGGCATAACCGTAGGGCATCATGCCCGCCCCCAGTTCCACCACCCTTCTTCCGACCAGCAAATCCTTGAGAAAATTGCCCCGGTCGGTCAGAGCCCATTCGTAGAGGGCTCGGGTAAATTCTCCCCCCGGGGCTGCAAATCCCTTGCCCAGATCGCGGGACGCCGACAACCTGGTCCGCCAATCCCGGGACTGGAGTTCGGGCGGTAGCATCTCGTTTTCCCCGGCCTTCAATTCTTGCGGTCCAGCATGTAGGTGATCAGGTCGAGCATGAAACCGAGATCTCCCCCCACTTCCTGCAAGGCTTGGCGAGCTTTCTCGGTGTGAGCGGTGGCCAGATCCCGGGCCTTTTCCTCGCCGAGCAAGGAGACCCAGGTCACTTTGCCCTGCTCGGAATCGTGTTGGGCGTCTTTGCCCAATTCCTCGCTCGAACGGGTGACGTCCAACAAATCGTCCACCGCCTGAAAGGCCAGTCCAAGGGCGGTTCCGGCTTCCCGGATTTTTTTAATCTTCTCGGGATCTTCCCCCATCCTTCCCAGGCGAAAGCCCATTTCCAGCGAGGCCCGAATCATGGCGGCGGTTTTGTTTTCGTGGATGAAACTTAGGTTTTCCGCATCCGGCTCACGGCCCTCGGAAAGCAAGTCCTGCATTTGCCCGCCCACCAATCTTCTGCTTCCCGCGGTCTCGGCCAAGATCCTCACCAAGTCGACGCATAAGGCGGGTGCCCCCGCGTAAGCCTCCGCCAGCAATTCGAAGGCCATCGGCTGCAGGGCGTCGCCCGCAAGGATGGCCGTGGCCTCGTCGAACGCCTGGTGGCAGGTGGGTTTTCCCCGTCTCAAGTCCGAATCGTCCATCGCCGGCAAATCATCGTGGATCAAGCTGTAGGTGTGGATGCACTCGATGGCCAGGGCCGCGGGCATGGGATCGCTCTCACCGGGGAAAAGCTCATGAGCCGCCAACAAGAGAATCGGTCTCAAACGCTTGCCCCCGGCCCCCATGCTGTAGCGGATGGCCCGGTGCAACTCGGCGGGATGTTCACCCTCCGTAGGTAGGGATTCCTCCAGGATTCGGTTGACTAGGTCCTGCCGTGCTTTCAGCTTTTCTGTAAAATTCATGACTTGCGGATTTTTGCAACCATGTCATGATTATAGGGCTATGCCAAGTTTGGAAGCGGTATGTGGAAGGCTTTTCGGTCGCCCGGGTTGGATACCGAAAGTTTTGCTGGGTGGAGTGCTTTGCTTCATCCCCATTCTCAATCTGTTCGCATTCGGCTACCTGCTCGAATACGCCCGTCGTCTGCGCCATTCCAATCAATGGGACCTCCCCGACTGGACCGACCACGACCTACCCACCCTCTTACTGAGCGGGCTGCGCTTTTTGCTCCTGCTTTTGGTCTACGTCGGGATTCCCCTGCTTTTGGGCTGGCTGCTCAGCCTGGTCATGCTTGGGCTGAGCTTCGGCTTGCTCGGCATCATCGCCTACTTTCCCCTGGCTGCCGCCGGATTCGTCGCCCCCTTTCTCTTTCTCTCCGCCCTGCGGGCTTATTTGGAAGACGGCATTTTTTCCGACGGCTTCCAAGCGCGGGGCATTTACCGCTTGGCTCTTTCCCTCTGGCCGAGGCTGGGCATTTCCGTCGTCGCCTTCTGGGGAATCTTCCTGCTGGCCCTCCCCCTTTACGGGCTCTCCCTCTTTCTGGGAGTTTGGGTGTTGATCGCCCACTCGACGGCCTTGCAATCATCGAGATAATTCACTAGAGAACTCTTCTTTTTTTCGACCGTAAATCAAACTATGCCTACTTACGACTACCAGTGCCAGGATTGCGGCCACGCATGGGAGCTCTTTCAGTCCATGAACGATGCCCCCGTCAAGTCCTGCCCGTCCTGCAAGAAACGCAAGGCCAAGCGCCTGCTGGGCCTCGGGGCCGGCCTGATCTTCAAGGGCACCGGCTTTTACGAGACCGACTATAAGAAAAAGACCGGCGGAGAAAGCAAGGATAGCTCCGGCGATTCCTCCGCTTCCGACTCCGGTTCCGGCGATTCCTCCGCTTCCGACTCCGGTTCCGGCGATTCCAAAGCCGCCGCTTCCGATTCCAAACCCAAAAAAGAGACCAAGGCGGAATCCAAGCCCAAGAAGGCGGAGGCCAAGGCCTAAGCTTTCCCGATCCATGTCCGCCCGCGTCCTCGTCCTGCTCGCTCCCGGATTCGAGGAAATCGAGGCCATCTCACCCATCGATCTTCTGCGTCGGGCCCAGGCCGAAGTCATCGTGGCCAGCGTCGCAGACGAGCTGCAAGTCTGCGGGCGCTCCCACATCACCTTGCGGGCCGATCGCTTTCTTTCCGAGGTCATCGATCAATCCTTCGACTTGCTCGTTCTTCCCGGGGGACCCGCCGTCTTCGAACTCCGGGAAAAGCCCCGGGTGCTCGACTTGATCCGCCGCCTCCATTACGACGGCGTTCCGATCGGGGCCATTTGCGCCGCCCCTCTCCTCCTGCTCGACGCCGGCTTGCTCGAGGAAGGCGTTGCCTACACCGCCCATGGCTCCACCATCGACGAGTTGCCGGACTTGCAAACGGACCAACCCACCGTCAGCCACCAGTCCATCATCACCTCCCGCGGGGCCGGCACCGCCGTATCCTTCGGCTTGGCCCTGGTGGAAAAGTTATTCGGGTCTGAAAAAGCCGATGAAATCAGGGCATCCATTCACGCCGGATAAGAATTTGGGGCAATTCAATCTTTCTGGTCGCTCGCCGGTTACCCTCGGCCATGGGCTTGTTCCCGGCAGTGGATGGCATCCCTCTGGGGGGATTTCCCTCCTGATTCGAATAGAAAAAAGGCTTACCTTTGCTTGCTGGCGTTGGCCTCGGGCGCTACCGGGGCGACTTGCTCGGCGGTGGAATTGCCATCCTCGACCGTTTCCGGTTTTTCCTCGGGAGTGATACTCAGGAGTTCGACCTCAAAGATCAGGGTTTCGTTGGGACCGATCGAATTGCTGCCGCTTTCCCCGTAGGCAAGATCGGCGGGAACGAACAGCTTGCGCTTTTCTCCCACCTTCATCAACTGCAGACCCTCGGTCCATCCCTTGATCACTCCATTCAACCTGAACTTGGCGGGCTCGCCACGATCAACCGAGGAGTCAAATACCTCGCCGTTGATCAGAGTTCCGTGGTAGTGCACCTCGACCTCATCGGTTTCCTTGGGGCTTGCGGTTTGGTTTCCATCTCTGAGTACTTTGTACTGCAATCCGCTTTCAAGTTCCTCCACGCCTTTCTTTTTCTTGTTGGCGCTCAGGAACTGGTTCCCCTTGTCGGCGTTGATATCCGGCAGAGATTTCGCCACCTTCAGCAAATTCTTGGTTCTCTTCAATTCATCCAGCCTCTCGTAAAAGGTACTCGCGTTTTCATCCGCTCCCAAAATTCCGCTGTATTTGCCATAAGACTCATCATCCTCTTCTCCGATCGCCTGCAGGGCGAGCAGGTAGTTCGCCTCCGCCCGGTCCGTGGGAAGAACCGAGGCATTTTCCGATAAGGCGACGAGGGCTTTCCTTCCAGCTTCCAGGTCCTCGCCCGCCTTGATCAGGGCGACCGCATGACCCAACAAAACCCGACCCTGCAGAGCATTCCCAGCCATTCGCTTGGCGGCGCTTTCGAAATTTTTGGCTGCCTCCGCATATCTCTTGTCCTTATACTGAATCACACCGGCTTGGTACTGGGCCAACCCGCCCAACTTGTCGTCGTAGTCTTGGGAAAAGGAGAGAAACCGGGCCTCCGCCCCTTCGGTCTCGGAACTGGCGGTCAAATAGCGCAGGCTGCGCCGGGCGGTTTCCTCGTCTTCGGATTGATTGAAGTAGGACAGACCCGTCACCCCCAAAAGAACGGCCATGGCTAGGTACAAAAGCGGTCTTTTGCTTTTCTCCCAGACCTCCTCCTCGTTGTAGGCGGCGTTTGCCGCTTCGTCCGCGGTCAGACCTTCCGGTTTCGGCTCCGCGTCCGCGGGCAAATCGTTCTCTTCGGATGGATTCTCTTTGTCTTCGTTGGCCATGGGGCGTGTAGTTGGGAAAAGCGATTTATCATCTTGATTTTTCGTCTAAAGTCAACGGCAGGATTGCTCCGGCAAAACCCATGCGTCCAACCCTGTCTCCTCGCTCTACAAATGCTTCGAATTGAATAAGAATTAATTCCTAGACATCAGACCCAAAAGTTTTAGGCTTTTAGATGTACCTTATACGACGATTTGAAGGATTTTTCCTGCCACCGCGATCGTGGGAATTTGGCGAAAGCCTATTTCCTAAGTTTTGTTGAGTTCAACTTCGTCAAATCACTCTTTCTGCTGCCCCTCCTCGGGGCATTAAATTTCCTTTTTTCCGCACCCACCGATATTACTGCCAGCAACCTTACCATCGCGGAGAATTCCGCAATCGGCACGGTAATCGGCGAGTTCAACGCCACTGATCCGGATGGGGATACCAATATTACATATTCTTTGGTTCCTCCTTTGCCTAGCGATTTGAACCTTTCCCTTTGGTTGGATGCATCGGATTCCTCGACCATTACCCATTCCAATGGTTCGG
>JAYOEB010000104.1:0-1144 GCA_038116775.1 Opitutia bacterium
TTGGGGATTTGTCGCCCCAGGAGTACGCCTCATTAGTGGAAAATCTCCCGGCAGATTCCCCCATTCAAGTCCAGGCGAAATCGGTACGGCACTATCCGATGAAGTCTCTGGCTTCTCATGTTCTCGGTTACGTAGGGAGCGGATATGAGGCGAATGCGAGCAACTTATCCGGTTCGGATTTGGCAACTTTTGAGATCGAGGGAAGAACTGGAAAGGCCGGCATAGAAAAAAATTTTGACCGTCAATTAAGGGGAGTGGACGGAGGGGATATCTGGAGAGTGAATCCCATGGGTTATCGCTTCGAAAGAATTGAGAAAAAACCATCCGAAAAAGGAGAAATGATTCGATTGAGCTTGGATCAAGACTTACAGCGAATTGCCGAAACTTCCCTCATTCGAATGGTGACGAAAGTTGCCGACAATCGGATTCTCCCCGATCCGGATTGGCTAAGGACAATCGAAAGACGCACCAGAAAAGCCTTACAGGGAAATTTGGAAACTGAGGTATCGGCGGAACTTTTGATATCCGCCTTCGTCGATGCCCCATTTCCGTTAAACGGAAAGCAGGCGTCCACCGTCGCAGGGTTCAAAGGTACCGAACAAGACGCCTCGCGCCTCCTCCGTCGTCTCTACGCGGAAGGAGTGTTGTCGAAAAGAGATCTGAAGAAAGAAGAGTACCTTCTCGCGCCACCGATGCTTCCCCCGGCAGCCGCAGTCTTGCTTGACTTGGAATCCGAAGAAGTACTGGTCTTGGCAAGTATTCCCAACTACAATCTCCAAGAGCTTTCCCCCTTCATCTCTCAATCCACTTACGACGAAATACAAAGACGGGAAGCTTGGCTGCCTCGAGCTTGTCATCCGGGTTATGCTCCCGCATCTCCATTCAAATTGGTCACTGCTCTTGCTGGAATCCGTAATTCAGTTGTCGCTCCGGAAGAGAAATTTCTTTGCGAGGGAATCTACAAAGGAATGGAATGCCACGTCTTTCCGGGCAGACATGGCGAATTGGATCTCAGGGAGGCCATTTCACAAAGTTGCAACGTTTACTTCTTCAGATGCGCTGAAAGAATTGGATATGAAAAGTTAATCGAAGAAGCAAAGGGTCTCGGATTTACCGAGAATCCATCTCTTGAACTTCCCAAACT
>JAYOEB010000104.1:1154-1451 GCA_038116775.1 Opitutia bacterium
CATTGTGCCCGATCCGGATTGGAAAAAAAAGACATTGGGAGTGAAATGGACTCTTGAGGATACCTTCAATATATCCATAGGGCAAGGAGGCCTGAGACAGAGCCCTTTGCAGATGGCTTGTTTCGCTGCCATGCTCGCTAAAAAACAATCTTCATTCCGACCATCCTTGCTCAAAGAAAGCAGAGGCAATAATCACCTTTCCAGACCCGCCATGGAAGTGAACGCGACGGGCTACCAAGCCATCATCGACGGCATGCGTGACGCCACCACTCGCGGAACCGCAAGAAGATGTAACAT
>JAYOEB010000104.1:1461-7087 GCA_038116775.1 Opitutia bacterium
ATGTAACATAGAAGGGATTTCCATCGCCGGAAAAACGGGAACCGGTCAGTGGCGCAATCGAAATATGGAATTAAATCTTGCGTGGTTTATTGGATTCGCACCTGTAGAAAGCCCCAAAGTTGCGGTTGCCGTCTTGGTAGAAGGCGTAATACCACAGGATGAGATCCAAGGTGGCCTCACCGCTACACCGGTCGCCCGCGATCTATTGGCTGCCTATTTTGCAAAACTCAAAGACAAACCCTCCTCACAAAACAAACAATAGAAATATTATGGTCGCCACACCCTCCACCATGCTTCCTCTCGGCACGCAGGCGCCGGACTTTATTCTTCCCGATACCAGAAACGATTTGGATTTCGACTTTGCCGAGGTTAGACATCGCCAAGCTTACCTCGTTTGCTTTATGTGCAATCACTGCCCTTACGTAATCCATCTTTTGGATTCCCTTACATCCCAATTCAACAAGTGGACGACGGAAGATATTTGCGTTCTGGCCATTTGCTCCAACGATCCAGTAAAATACCCAGCGGACAGACCATCGGAAATGAGGAAGTTGGCGGCCGACAATGACTTTTCGTTTCCCTACCTTCATGATGCGAATCAACGAGTCGCCAAACTTTACACCGCTTCCTGCACTCCGGACTTTTTTCTGTTCGATCGAGAAAAAAAGCTTTTTTACCGCGGACAATATGATTCTTCCAGACCTGGAAATGGAGTCGCCGTGACGGGCAAGGATCTCTCCTTTGCCGTAGAAAGGCTCTTATCCGGTCAAAATCCACCCGAAAATCAAATCCCCAGTCTTGGGTGCAACGTCAAGTGGATTGCTGGAAACGAACCGCCTTACTTCAAAGCCTAGGTCCGATTTCCACTACCGTCTGTATGATCACTTTGTAGTCATCACATAGACGCCGTCCCAATCATCACCCGGTGGGTTTTCCTTCATTACCTTACAGCGATCTATGAGAATCATGGAGGGGTTATCCTTAACTCCGGGCGTAACGCCGGGTTTGTTAGGTTCCATTTCCTTGGCTTTCTCAAAAAGATTCAATGCTCCATCCCAATCCTGCAAGAGATACTTGTCGATTCCGCGCTGAAAGCAGTCCAAGCAGTCTTGGGTTTCCTGATTCAATTCATGCAGAAAACCTGTTGGTTCGAACATTGCAACTGGTTGTGAGCGGCCCTTTACGACAATTTTATCGAGGTATCTGTAGGCAATGTCGCCTTTTGTTTTTTCGGACTCCAGCTTTGTTTCCTCGGCAACCATGATGTAGGCTCCGTATGCCTTGGCTCCACTTTCACAACGAGCGGCCAAATTCACCATATCTCCCATCATCGTGTAGTTAAAACGATCCAGAGCGCCCATGTTCCCAACCGTCGCGGTCCCCGTGTTGCAACCTATCCGAGTTTGCATCTGAGAAACCAATCCATGGCACTTGCCCCATTTCTCTGCTTCATATTTCCACTTTTCTCGGAGCTCAATCTGCTTCTGTTGCATGAGAATGGCCGTTTTGACGGCCTGATAGGCATGATCTTGCATAGGAATGGGAGCACCGTACATGGCCACGATTGCATCGCCAATGTATTTGTCCAATGTTCCCCGTTCTTGCTGGAGAATGTTGGTCATGGCGGTGAGATACTCGTTCATCAAGTCTACCAAGCCGGTTGGCGTGAGGAGTTCCGAAAAACTGGAAAAAGACTGCACGTCGCTGAAGAAGGCGGTTATTGAAGTTTCCTCTCCGCCTAGGCTTGGCTCTTCTCCCGACTCGATCATCTGGTCGACTAGATCCGAAGAAACGTAACTTCCGAACATTCCCTTTAACTTACCCTTTGCCTTTTGCTCAATCACAACCATGGCGGCCAAGCCGACGAAGGAGGTGCTCAACCCGGCGCAAAAGGGAGTGGTCACGGGCAAAAGGAAATGCGTCTTGGAAAAGGTTACGAAGCCGAAGAAGACGTATCCCGCCAACAACAAAACTCCTCCTGCTTGGACGAGACTGGCTCGATTTCCTTGGTAAACCGCCAGCAGGCCCATCACCAGACAAACTAAAATGGTAGCGACGTGATCAACGTATTCCGGAGGTCGGGTAATGTATTTTCCCTCGGTCATGGTTTTGATGAGGTTACCATGAACGCCGACTTTCGGAACCGAGGCTTTGTCGAAAGGAGTGGGAGCCAAATCCTGAAAGGTCTTTTCCTCAGGTCCAAGCAAAACGATCGCATCCTCGAAACAAGCAAAGAAAGAATTAATGCGAGCCAATTCCTCTCTTTGTCCAAGAAGTGAACTTCGATTGATTTCCAAGGCTTCCAAGACCTTATTCTTTTGCGCTATCAGGCCTTCGTTGTCGGGTTCCCTTTCTATCGCATTCTCAATCTTACCCATCACACCCGGTCCGTTTAGGGTTCTAATCTTTTCTTCCAATTCTGCTATCGTTGCCAAAACCTGATCTTGAAAGTCGGCATTCTGCAGCACGTCCCTCATGCCGCACATGGGGTTGGTGGAAGATTGCAAGCTGGGCGGAATAAAATAATAGGCAATGCCTTCAACGACTCCCGTAAGTTGCTCAAAGCTGGGAACTTCATCACCGGGAACCGAACTCAATAATGACTTGGCGACCTCGATCAAATCACTCTCTAACCCCAAATCCAGCATAATTTGAGGAAAATCAGAATCCTGACTCACCGATAAGCCATCGATGCGTCCAAGGAATTTTTCAAAGATCGAAGGCACGATCTTGAGATAAGTTGCGATTTCTCCATCTCCGTATGCCTTTTTGGCTTCTTTCATCAGAACCCTTTCAGGCAAATTTTCGGTCCACTTGGTAAACCAATTGACTTCGAGAAATTGACGTTCCTCCAAATTGCATTCCACTAACTTTTCCTGGTTCGGACCAAGTATCCGAAAAGTTCCGTCTGCGGAAATCCGAACGGCTTCATCGTCCAATCCGTAGTAAGCAAGCAAACTCTCCACTCCCAAAGCGAACACGTTGCGATTGCGATTAAGCGGAACTTCGTTGGGCAAAGTGGGAACCAATTCTTCCGTGGGTTCCCCATTTTCCGAAAGGTAGACCAATCGCAGCGTTTCATTGCCCTCGACTAATATGGTTTGAGCCTGTCCCCTGAGTTTGCTCAAACGAGTCTCAACTTCATTGATTTGATTGTCTATCGCATCTGATTTGCTCCTTAAATCAACTAGTCCGGTTGCTGCCGTTGCTATTCTCGAGAGAACCTTTCCGAGCGCTGCCTTGCGCTCCGAAATGATTTTTCGCATCTTGGCCGAGGCCGAGTTTCTTTGCTTCTCGGTTAAGCTAAGAATCTCCGCGTTTCGTGAGTCGTTCAAGTCTAGCAGAAGACGCTCCCTCTCATTGACCCTCATGGTCAGCTGGGGTTTGACCAAATTTTCCAAGGCTGGATTATTCGATAAGGTATTATTGAAATTTGAGATTTCCTCTTCCAGTTGCTTTATTCGATCCCGCTTCTTGGCGACCTCCTCGTAAGTAAGGCGAAGGCTTGAATTCGAATCATCGGCATATGCCGACAGAATGAGATCGACTTTATGGAGTCGCTTATCCAATTGAGGCTTGATGACCTGAGTCAACACGACGTTTGCCTCAAGAGCCTTTTGAAAATTGGCTATTTCGCTCTCTAGGCTTTGAAGGTCTTTCTGCTTTTGGGTATGTCCCGACATTTCTTTTTCAATCAATTCATTCTCACCTCTAAGTCGGGAAATCTCCTCGGTTGCGGAAAGCAAAGCTTTTTGTGATTTCGACTTTTCAAGTTCCAGACTCTCGAGCCTGGTCAACAATTCCTCTATTTCCAATCTGTTGTCCTTGGGAAGTTCGAACTCCAACTTGCTCTGTTTGCCACCAAGAATATTGTAGGCATGAGCTTTGCCCATGGCAGGGAACCAAAGGGGTACCCAGCGAGGAATTTCGTCGACTGCTCGAAAGGGAGGAACGGTAAAGGAACCCGCCCTGCCGAGGTATTTGCCGTCTCTAAAGGACAGCAAAGGATATGTCGGAGACTCAGGATAATGAAATTTTTGGGCCCGAATCGAATCCTCCAAGGAAAATCCATCGTAGAAGAAGGGCGGGAAGGCGCTTGCACCGGTTCGCCTTACGTAAGAGGTAGGCACCCCAGAATACAAGCATCCGAGGACGACGCGGTTCGGATATTTTTCGACCAATTCCCCCATCGCCGCATCACTGCGATAAGAATTTTCCTTCGGCACCATTCTTGACATGCTTTTGGGCGTAAAACCAAAGTCAAAGCCCAGAACTCGGGCATTTCCACGTTCGATCAAGGCAAGCGCCGTATCGCGGAAAAAAGCTCGATCCCATGGTCGCTCCCCCACTCCATCCATGGCAAGGGTCGAGGCATCAAAGTTCACATAGGTAACTTTGGGAATTCGGGGAACGGATTTGTTGCCCTCGACTTGGACGACGTCCTGTTGCCTTGACTCATCAAATTGTTGAATTTCACCCCTTGCCTGAATACGCCAATCGAGCGATTTTGTCTTGAGATAATCCAAGTAGCCAAAATAGTTGAGGCCTACCCATGCAAGGGGAATTACCAAAAGGCAGAGAAAGGTAGTCTTTGATTCCTTACTGAATTTGATCATTTTTCAAAGTTTTGGGTTCATGCTGCTCTTTCATAGCATCAAAACCTCTCTTTTATCGGCAAGCAGAAAAACTCGTTTGGAACTCGACTCTTTTATCTTGGACAAATTTGCTCTTTGCTTACGCTACTTCCTTTTAAAAAAGCATGACCGAAGAAATTTCACATAAACCGCCTGCCCCGGAAGATCAGGAACGCATACGCAACGAAGCCTCATGGGTGGATTTGTTGCGACAGGAAATCGGCAGAGTCATCATTGGTCAAAGGTATCTGATCGATCGTTTGATCCTTGGGCTTTTGGCAAATGGACACGTCCTTCTGGAAGGAGTTCCCGGTTTGGCGAAGACTCTTGCCGTCAAAACCCTCTCTCAATGCATACGAGCTGAATTCAAGCGCATTCAATTTACCCCCGATCTTTTACCCGCCGACGTAATAGGCACCTTGATGTACAGTCCCAACAGAGGAGAGTTCACCACCAAGAAAGGTCCCATTTTCACTAATCTGCTTTTGGCCGACGAGATCAACCGGGCTCCGGCAAAAGTGCAAAGCGCCCTTCTAGAAGGCATGCAAGAAAGGCAAGTCACCATTGGAGATGAAACTTTTTCATTACCCCAACCTTTCCTGGTTCTGGCTACCGAAAATCCGATTGATCAGGAAGGCACCTATCCTTTGCCAGAGGCTCAGATGGATCGCTTCATGCTCAAGTTGATCGTCGACTATCCCGATAAGCAAGAGGAGCTTAAAATCCTTGAATCCAACGCAAACGTAGGAGTTCAGCATCAAGTAAGTCCCGTAGTTGATGCGGACACGATCTTCCGCTCCAGAAAATTAGTCGATGAAATTTATCTCGATGACAAGCTCAAGGGCTACATCGTCGAGGTCGTGCAAGCCACCCGTTCGCCCGACAAGTTCGGAGCCTCCGAACTGAATGCATTCATACGCTTCGGAGCTTCGCCAAGGGCAACCATAAGTTTGGCTTTGGCATCCAAAGCCTCTGCTTTTATGAAAGGGCGG
>JAYOEB010000104.1:7097-8767 GCA_038116775.1 Opitutia bacterium
CCGCAAGACGTAAAGGATGTTGGTTTCGACGTATTAAGACACCGCATCATCATAAGCTACGAGGCGGAAGCGGAAGAGGTTACCAGCGATGACCTGATCAAAAAAATCTTCGAAACGGTTCCTGTTCCTTAAATCGGAAACGAAAAGCTAGGCAATAGATTCATGCTTGAATCAGAACAGGATTTTACCCGAAAGATCCTTCAGCAGGTAAGGCAGATAGAGATAAAGTCGAATCATTTGGTCTCGGAAGCCCTTGCAGGTTCCTACCACAGCGCATTCAAGGGTCAAGGGATAGATTTCGAAGAAGTGCGAGAATACCAACCCGGAGACGAAGTCAGGTCCATCGATTGGAACGTAACCGCCAAGATGGGACTTCCCTTCGTAAAGCAATTCCGAGAAGAGCGTGAGTTGACGATCTTGCTGGCCATCGACGTCAGTGAGAGTGGCTCTTTTGGATCAAAGACCAAGAGCAAGCGCGAACGACTGGCTGAACTTGGGGCATTATTGGCGTTTTCAGCCAATCGCAATGGGGATAAAGTCGCTTTGCTGCTTTTCACAAGTCAGGTTGAGATTTTTTTACCTCCTGCAAAAGGACAAAGACACGTCCTTCGAATCTTGAGAGAAATTTTGTTTCATCAGAACAAAGAAGTGGGTACCGACTTGGCTGAGAGCATGCGCTTCATCAATCACGTATTGCGCAGACGAGCCGTGGTTTTTCTCTTATCGGATTTCATATTTACCGCCAAGGAAAGCGAAGAACAATCCAAGGAGGACTTGTTCTTTAGGGAAATCTCTTCCACAAGGAGAAAACACGATCTTGTTTGCGGGCAAGTCTTTGACTGCAAGGAAGAAAAGTTTCCTGAAATCGGGCTGATTCAACTGGAGGACGCGGAAACCGGAGAAGTTGCGGTCTTCGATTCGAGCCAAAGCCTCTTTCAGAAGGAATTCTCGGTTCGTCGAACCGAATTTCAGGAACGCTTCACCCAAAGATTGAGGAGACGGGGCATCGATCATTTCTCCTTTTCGACCGAATCGGACGTCGTCAAAATTCTGAGAGAATTCTTTCGCATGCGACGGATTCGAAGGAACCGATCATAATGATAAAGGCGATTTCTCAGAAGAACCCGCCTTTTTTATTGAATGAGGAAGAGATTCTCACCGATTCCCCCGTCTCATTGATCAAACCGTGGGAGCAAATTCTAAATGAAATTTTCCCTTGGCTGGCATGCCTGCTTCTACTGACGGTTTGCGGGCTTTGGATGCGCCGCTTGTTGAAAAACCGAAGGGGAAAAGAAAGCAGGACCGAAGAATCTATCTCCATGGATCCCTTTGAGGAGGCCATGCAGGCTATAGCAAACCTGCAGGATCAAAAGAACGTCACGCCCAAAGCCTTTGTCTTCAAACTTTCCGAGATCTTGCGAATTTACGTCGAAAGACTCTTCAAGCTTCCGGCCATGGAGCTTACGGGAGAAGAATTTTTACTGCAAATTGCGAACCATTCGTTTTTCAAAAATCGATATGAGGATGCTTTGAGGGATTTTGTGGAAAAAGGGGATCAAATTAAATATTCGCAAGAAGCGGGCGCCGATAACGCAACGATTGACTTGCTGACGTTGGCAACGAATTTCCTGACCGACACCCATGGTAAGCTTGAGGAAGAGAAGGCATTG
>JAYOEB010000105.1:0-8100 GCA_038116775.1 Opitutia bacterium
CGAAATTTTTGAGCTGCTCCACATAGACCTCGTCAAAGCTTTCGTCATTGGCAAGAGCGGTAATCCAAGAAACGTTGTCGCACAGGGACGCGCACTTGAAGCTTTTGCCAACGGCGAGGGATGCCCCCTTGCCCAAATCGGTTACAAAATGGGATGCATTGGAAGCACTCCCTCCGTTTCCAACAACGAAAATTCTTCTTTCCTCAATTAAGGCCTT
The DNA here is from genome assembly GCA_038116775.1 of Opitutia bacterium. Taxonomy (GTDB): domain Bacteria; phylum Verrucomicrobiota; class Verrucomicrobiia; order Opitutales; family Seribacteraceae; genus Seribacter. The sequence continues at coordinate 218 of JAYOEB010000105.1, forward strand.
TCTCACCTCGTTGGCAAAATCCTCAACCTGAGCCCTCGGAATTTTAGAAACGACCCGGGAAAATTCCTCCAAATACTTTTTTAACCATTCGTCCATAGGAATCATCCCTTCAAGGATTTACGAATTTTTCTCATTCCTCTTCGACAAGACTCTCCAAGAAAAAGCATGTCCGTGGAATAGGCGATGAAATTGAAGCCTTCTTCGATTGCATCAAGAACCGGTTGGTGATCGATCGAGGTCTTGTGTATACCCCTTTTTGCCAGGGGAAACTCCCGAGCAACCAGCATGATTTTTTCGAGACTCTCTAGTACCAGTGGATGATCGAGTTTACCAGGGACCTCGAGCGAACAGGACAAGTCGTAAGGCCCGACCATGAACCCGGCAACCCCATCCACGGAAAGAATCTCAGCGAGGTTTTCTACCGCTTCCGAGCTTTCGATCTGAGGAATGACCAGAGCGTTATTCGAGATCCACTCCAAATAATCGTCAAAGGATTCTCCATACTTGTGGGCGCGCGCCAAGCCAACCCCTCTCGATCCCTTTGGGGGATAAAAGACCGCATTCACGGCCATTCGGGCATCGTCCGCCGTTTCCACTCTTGGCACAATGACACCATGAGAACCCGCATCCATAACCCGGGAAATCTGAACGGAGTCGTTTGAGGAAACACGCACCAGCGGAGTGACTCCTTTGGTTTCAATGATACGGATTAAGTCTTCCGCCTCCCTAAGCTCGATCACGCTGTGCTCGAGATCGACGCAAAGCCAATCAAAACCAGCATTTGCCAGCATCTCGGAATGAGCAGGCTGGGCGAACTGGATCCATGAACCGATCGAAGCTTTGGGGGATTGTGTCATTTTACGGTGCTAGTATCTTCCAGGACTTCCATCAATTAAAACATTGGATAATTATCACTTGGGACATCTGCGGTCTTTTTGTCTTTTGTCTTGCTCAATCGCTTGATGCAGGAAAGCGACTTTAGTAAAATTCTAATGATCAGCTTCATATCCCTAGAGACTGGGCAATAAAACAAGCGGACCTTTTGTATCCTTCGTCGCTTAGATGAACGCGATCGACGAAAAGCCAGTCTGAAGATTCGAACATGGATGAATTCAAATTAAAGAAAGGTACGCCAACTTTTGCGCAAATCCTCTCAATGTCAGAAAAATATTTCTTTTTCCAATTCCCGAGAAATTCCGAGAGTATTTTAAAGCTAGGATTCAAGTCGTCAAGGTATTCGAAGAGCTGTTGTTCCTCAAGAGATAAAGTTTTATCAAGCCAAGTGGCCAACGGTTGCATAAAAAAGGTTAATGAAGATCCGTGACCCTCAGCAATCGCTTTGAGTGAAAACAGGTCCCTTTCAAAACAAGTAAGGATTTTGCTGTAATCTTCTGATATGTTCTTTCTAATCTCAGCGTCATTTGACCTGTAAGCTAATCGAAATTTCACCAATAGCACTCGAGCAATTTGGGCAATCATCCATCTAAAACCAACCTTATCAGAATACCTTTTGGAATTAATCGCTTTTCTTATTTCACTTTCCCCGAAAAAAGAATTGTAGATTTCTGATGTTTGCTTGCATAGGTAAGCAAGCGTTAAGTTATTTACACCTGAAAAAACTACAATGTCTTTTGGTTTAGCTCGTAGGTGTAATGATAAATTAATCAACTCTTGTGTCGAATTATAGGCTCTTCCACCAAAATTCAACCAGGGTGACTTCGTTATTCCTGACAATCGACTGGGAATGGATTTTGTATCGTTACTTGCTCCGGTTCCGAAGACTGCACTCGAACCAAGAACAACACCAAAATTTTTTTCTTGTTCAGCAAATACTTTGTCGAAATCAATTATATTTCCATGATGGTCTACGGTGTTACGAAAACCATATTTATTGGTTGTAACTGAAGCGAATTCTTTATTGGCGTTATCTTTGCGCATTAAGTATGGAGCAAATGATTCGCCAATTGCATCATAACATTTTATTTGCGGAGAAATTTTGTAACGAGTGTCCATTCTATGTTTTATCAACCCAATAGGAATGGAGCTTTTCATCCACATTAAAATGGGAATTTCTCCCAAAGGTTCTTTTGCAAAAGGCTATCGGAAAGAAAATCAGAAAATAAAAGAAGCTACATATGATTTTAATCAAGAGTGAATTCCTTTCTCCATTCCTTGTCGTTATCAAGTTTGCGCATTTGTTTTTTATCCAAGAGAAAATTCCCCAACGCCAGGTAATCCATTTCCGTACGCAAAAAGCAGGTGTAAGCATCATCAAGAGAGCATACGGGTGGTTCTCCTCTGACATTGAATGATGTATTGATGAGGATAGGCACGCCGGTGATTTTTTCGAATTCACTGATGAGCCGAAAAAAGGATGGATTGCGGATTTGATCGACGCTTTGAACTCTCGCGGAGTGATCAACGTGAGTCACCGCTGGTATGGAGGACCTCACCTTATTGAGTTTTTCAATACCGAAAAGATTTTCACCATCCTCAGATTGCAACCTGTGCTTCTCCAAGACCTCTCCGACCAAAAGCATGTATGGACTCTCGGCATTCAGGCCAAACCATTCTTCCTGTTTGTGCACGAGAACCGCAGGAGCAAAAGGTCGAAAGCTTTCCCGGTATTTTATCTTTAGATTGAGAACTTTCTGCATCTCGGGCGATCTTGGATCGGCCAGAATGGAGCGATTGCCCAATGCTCTCGGGCCATACTCCATTCTACCTTGAAACCATCCAACCACATTTCCTCCAGCGATTAGCTCCGCTACTAGAGCAGAAATAGCAGATTCGCTCATTCTTCGATACATTACGTCTTTTTGATCCAAGAATGTCTGCACCTCGGAATCACTAAACTGAGGACCAAGATAAGATCCATTCATAGAGTCAGAGACTTGGATCGATCTCTCATGCACCTCGTTCTTAAAATAAGCGCCATATGCAGCTCCAAGCGCACCTCCCGCATCTCCAGATGCCGGTTGAATCCAAATATTGTCGAAAATACCGGCTTTTGAAAGCTTTCCATTGGCTACGCAATTAAGAGCCACCCCACCAGCAAGACATAAATTCGATGATCCGGTAACCTCACGCGCATAGCGAGCCATTCGCATGACAATCCTTTCAACTACTACCTGAACCGATTTTGCCAAGTCCATTTCCCTCTGGGTTAATTCCGATTCCGGTTTTCTCATTGGTCCATCAAACAACTCCGCAAATTTTTCATTGGTCATTCGTTGCTTGTAAGGAAAAGTGAAATAATCCAAGTTCAGCCTCAAGGAACCGTCTTCCTTCAATTCAATCAATTCGTTGAGAATTTTGTCCACGTACTTTGGCCGGCCGTAGGGCGCCAATCCCATGACCTTGTATTCTCCAGAGTTTACGCGAAAGCCAGTAAAGGCAGTGAATGCGGAATAAAGCAGTCCGACTGAATGAGGGAAGCGAAGTTCTTTGATCATATCAATCTTGCGCCCCTGCCCATGCGACAGTGTGCTCGTGGCCCACTCGCCTACCCCGTCAATGGTGAGAATCGCCGCATCCTCAAAGGGAGAAGGATAAAAGGCGGACATGGCATGCGATTCATGATGCTCGTTGTAATGCACATCTGCGGAACCGAAAATAGATACCAGCTTTTCATGAACTTTCGATTTTTCGCCGATCCAATTTTCAACCGCTTGATAAAAACAATCAAATCCAAGGGGCGCATAATGCTCAAAAGTCCTTAGGATTCTGTCGAATTTCAACTTGGGCTTTTCATAATACCCTACGTTTTCTATCTCGTTGGGATGAATGCCGACAACGGAGCAACAATACTCAATGGCTTTTTGAGGAAAGGAAGGGTCATGCTTGATCCGCGAAAACCTTTCTTCCTGAGCGGCGGCGACAATCTCTGAATCCGCTAGCAGACATGCAGCGCTGTCATGATAATGAGCGGATATTCCCAGTGTATATTTCAATCCTAGACGAAATTTGTTTGATTAGGATCTTCCGGAATGAACAAACTAAAGATACCTTTCCTCCAAGTGTCCGTTTTCAACTTTGTAAATCCTCGAACATACCTCGAGAACAGCCTCACGGTGAGCAACGATGACGATCGTCTTTGCTCCAATCAAGGGTTTTAAAGTTTCAAGGATCTCCGATTCTGTCTTCCTGTCCAGGGCGCTGGTTGCTTCATCAAGCACCAGAACCTCAGGATCGTGATACATGGCTCGGGCAATGCCAATGCGTTGCTTTTGTCCACCGCTAAGCCGAGCTCCCCTTTCTCCCACTTCAAGGTCGAGGCCCTGCTCTGATTCACTCAGCAGGGTTTCCAATTGGGCCATCCTCAAAACCCGCTTGACTCGATCGTCGTCAATTTCCCGATCTTCCATTCCAAAGGCAACGTTTCTCCGCAAGCTATCATCCAGCAAATAGACTTCTTGAGGAACGTAACCGATCATTTTTTGCCAGCTTGACAAGTTATTTTGGCAGAGAGGAGAATCGTCGATCGAGATCTCTCCTTGGGAAGGAGAAACCAAACCTAGTATCAAATTAACTAGAGTGCTTTTGCCGGATCCACTCTCTCCAGATAGTCCGATTGTTTCACCTTTTTCGATGGAGAGATCCAAGTTCTCAAAAACCACTGCATTGTTGTCGTAGGAAAAACCAACCTTCTTCAGGCAAATTTTTTGGGAAAAATTAATTTTGTTCACCGGTGTGGGCTTTATATGAATCGGTTCGGTTGGGAAAGGTTCCAAAAACTCTGTTTTAAGCGTATCCACGCTGGCCCACCCATACCTCATTGCCTGCAAGTTATTGAGAATTCTACTGAAACTGGGAATCATTCTAAATCCAGCAGTCGCCATCAACCCGAGCATATGCGTGACTTGATCCTTGGGCTTTCCAAGTGAAATCAAAAAAAGACACATGGCCACCAGGCCGCAGATTGCTAAGATCTCCACTCCGAATTTGGGCACGTATTGAAAAATGTATTCCCTTTTCAACATCAGCCCAGACACGATGTTCGGTTTTTGGAACCTTCGCAAAAAATGTTCCAATCTTCCTGAAAGAATCACTTCCTTGATTCCGCCAAATCCTTGCTGCAAGTGCCTAAGCTTCTGTTCCTCAGCCTGCAACCGCTTTTTTCCCCATTCGCCGACGACGCGACTCGTCGTTCTTATGAAAAGAAAAACCAGCAATCCCAAGACGAAGATTAGAAAGAACGAGCCCGTAGGCTCTATCCAGAAAACCAAGCAGAGAATGGCCGCAATAACCAAAACTTCAGTAAAGAGATTGAGAGTTGGCAAAAGGAAGAAACTGCAAAAATTTGTAACTTCGCTCGCCAAGTTTCTAATGAGCAATGAGCTGTTCGTTTGCATATGGAAAAGAAATCCCTTGTGCAAGTATCTCTTAAAAAGTTCGTAAGCGATTTCTCGCTGAGCGCTGTAGACAAAGGTTCCTTGCAACTGAACTTGAAAGAATAAAAAGACGTTCTTTAGGACGAAAGCCAATGCCAACGCAACTAATCCGAAAGCAATCAGTGTTTCATGGTTTGGATTTCCAATTGAATCGATCCAGGGCTCAAGAAAAGGAAATTTTTCGAAATAATTCTCATTGATCAGAATACCGAGAGCAGGGACAACCATCCCTATGCTAAGCGTTTCCAAAACCATTCCGACAAGAATTACCGGAAAAAGAAAAAGCATTCTTTTCTTGGCTTTGGGACTTAATACCTGAAAAGCGCTAAAGAACTTTTCCACTAATAGCTGAATGACAAACCGTTAAAATTTCCAAGTTTTTTCAAAGGGAAGGACTTTGCATCACATATCCATTTTTGCGCAATCGCCCGGCAAGTGAGGAAATTGCATCATGAATTCTTTCAAGCAGTATTTCATCCTGCACGTTTAAACTGCTTCTTCCGTCCATAAAACGGTAATTTACTTTTCCATAGGCAAAATTTCTTCCTGCGATGGAAAATTCCGCGATAAATTCATTATCCCGAGAAAAATATCCGAATTGTTTAGCGTCACGCCAATAAATAACTTTGCCGACAGAATGCTTCTCATTGAGTAAATCTGAGCCCAGTCTACCATCCGAGGAATACAGGCTAAGTCTAACTTCCTGAAACTGCATACCTTCGGCAGTCTTGCTCATACATTCCTTCAAAATCTCAAGATCGGAACCGCTAAGAACAAGTTGTTCAGCTTCCTTAACTGCCTGCTCCGCAGATTTTGTACTCTTACGATCTTGCATCAGAGTAGATAATCCCTCACCAAAAAACTCGAAGCGGAAATAACCGAGATAACGAAGAAGGATGAATCCTCCCAATCCAAAAAATACAAAGACAGCGAACAGTTGATCGCCCTTCCCAAATGCAGCGGCAATCGCTACAAGCGAACAAGAAAATGCCATTGCCCACATAGCAAGCACAGCTTTTCCGTGGGATAATCCTTTTGCCATCAAGCGGTGATGAAAATGTTCCATATCGGGAGAAAATGGTGACCTGCCACGCATGGTGCGGCGAAAAATCGCAAATAAACAATCAAGAATCGGTACTGCAAAAGCCAAAACAGGAAAGATGCCGTCTAGTACCCCACCCTCCCGATAACTGGCAAGCAGGGCTAGGCAACCAGCAAGATAACCGAGGGTAAGACTGCCACAATCTCCAAGGAAAATAGAAGCTGGCCGACTATTATAAACCAAAAATCCGAGCAGACATCCGATAAGCAAAGTAGACATCCACGTAACGGAAGAAATACCTCCTAAATAACCAACCACTGAAACAGCTAAAAGTCCGAAAAGAGCAATGCCGGATGCAAGTCCGTCCAATCCGTCAATAAGATTGATTGCATTTGCCATACCAACAATCCACAAGCAGGAAAGCACAAATCCAACCCACTCAGGAAAAGTTATTGATCCTAGGCCTAAAAACTGAACGGAAGTGAAAGATAAACTAGCCCCCCAAACCACGAGACCGGCGATCAAAAACTCACCAAATAATTTAGTCTTGGGTGCTAGTCGGGCGAGATCATCCAATAATCCAATAAGGAAGATTCCGAGCGAACCTAACATAATCGATCCGATCACTGGGTTATTTCCCATAAGCAGTTCGCTCAACTGCGGCACAGCAAATCCAGCAATAATAACAACAAATAAAAAAGATAAAAGAACAGCCGCTCCGCCCAATCTTGGGGTTGCCTGTTGATGAACTTTTCGTGCTCTCTGCGGACAATCCACAAACCCTTTCTGCAAAGCCAGATACCGAACCACAGGAGTAAGAATACAAGTCAAAACTGCTCCCAAAACAAAAAGACTGTAGATTGATGGTGTCACAAATTAAAATCTAAATTGTAAATAAAATCTTAGTATTAGTCAATTTATGATTGGGTGCCATGGAAAACCTGATCTATGTTTTTAAAGGTCGTTCAATTCAATTAAGACTTCCTAAAAATAGCATAGTAATATAATTCCCTTGTTATAGGTGGTATTGTAGAGCTTCTGCGATAATATCCGAGGAATTTGCTTCATCTAAAAGATTGATACTCCAATCTAAAGCAGCATTCATGGCATGAATTATATTTGCAGAATTGAATCCCGTAAAGGGGAAATCGCTAGACGACTGTGTCCTCAATCAAGTAATTCGACCCTTTCAGTATCTGTCCAAATGGTAACGCAGGGTTTCTTTTGAAATAAAGCTTCTTTTCCATATCACTCCTTTTGTTGAATATAATGGTTGATGATTACGATGATAGTAAAAATTTTTACTTTAAGTACTTTTCTTGCAATTCAGAAGAGGGGCTAAAGATTTTGGAGGTATTGGAAGTTTGGGAAACAACCTCCAAACAATTTCTGAATTAGGATTCAATACTACCCAGATTGTGGCTAATATTATTTTAAAGTAAGTAACA
>JAYOEB010000105.1:8110-8700 GCA_038116775.1 Opitutia bacterium
GCGTTAATGAATTGAGGTCGAGCTCCAATGACGGTTAAAATTTTCATGTCATTTTATATGAAATTCAATAAGGATTTTAAAGATTCTGGAGGTGTGGGAAGCTTGGGAAATAATCTCCAAACAATTTTTGAATTAGGAAATATCACTACCCATACAGTAGTTAAAATTATCTTAAAATAAGTACTAATGTTTTGAGAATCCACATAAAAGGCTTCTACCTCACCCTTGTAAGGTGCAATTACATTATCATAAAAATTAATCGAAGCTTCATTTTGAGACAAAATATTTTCCTCATCTCTGAAGACAATCGGTCCAAGGCCAGATAGACCAGGTCTCACCTTCTTAATTTCATTTTGAGATTCAATAGGGAATACATTAAAGCAGCGAGGTGTTTGAGGACGAGGGCCAACCACGCTCATGTCACCTATTAATATATTTATGAGTTGTGGTAATTCGTTAATTTTCGTTTTTCTTAAAATTTTACCTAATGGAAGTACTCTAGGGTCATCTTTGAGAGTAACAGTGCCAGCACCGATATTTGGACTATTCTTCAACATAGTCGCAAACTTCAGTAAACTGAAAAGCTCACC
>JAYOEB010000106.1:0-8687 GCA_038116775.1 Opitutia bacterium
GAGCAGTCGACACTACGGCCGGGTCTGGAATGCGGATTGGATCCGCATACGACGGAACCAATCCCATGACGGGCATTTTGGATGAAGTTCGGCTATCCAGTCAGCCTCGCGGATTGGCATGGGCCAACCTATCCTTTATGAATCAAAAGCAGGACGAGTACGCCCTCCGGTACGATTTGGAATATCTCCTGCCGCCGCAACTTCCGCAAGACATCAACGTAACCCTGGTCGTGGATCAAGAACTCAGCCTGGAGATAAGAAGCAATCCACCCGCGACCCTCTACGCCGTGATTGGTTCCAACCTCCCCATCGGACTCAGCTTCAATCCTGCGACCGGAATACTTTCGGGCACGCCCTCCGCCGCCAACGCCGTCGGCTCTTATTCGATTGCGATCAGCGCTTCCAATGCCAAGGGAAGCGCAAGCGTGTCAGTCAATCTGTCTCTTGAAGACAGCCTGACTGCTCCGGTGATTGTTCCCGGAGAGGTTACCGATATCAGCGGCAGATCCGCCACAATCAAGGCCGAGCTCGTAAATACCGGAGGAATGGCAAATCAAGCATATCTGTACTACGGCAGGGTCGATGAGGCCGAATCGGGCTCCTCCTGGGAATCCTTCGCAAACCTGGGTCAAGTCGGCCAAGGCGTGATTGCTCGGGAAATTGCCAATCTCGATAGCGGAACCACTTACTTCTATCGCCTAAGTTCGGAAAACTCGGATCACCTCGTTTGGTCCGAGGTCAATAGTTTCAGCACCCTTGCCTTCGATCAGGGAATCCTCACCTTTCATACCGGCGAGGATGCTGCCGGTAGCGGAGCGGGACTATTTTGGAACAAGCAAAATGGGGAAGGAGAGCAAAAAGTTGCCGGCGTCACCTTCGAAAACTACGATCTCTATGCGCCGGACGGTTCGGTCTGGTCGGTCGACAAGGCAATCTTCAGCTTCGATGCCGGGCTCTATCTAGGTCCCAACCTAAGCCAAGTCGTTCTCGACGGCGTCAATCCGATTTCGATTCAAGTGGATGGAAACGTAAGCATTCACAAAGACATGATTGGGGCAAAGGCCTTGTCGACTCCCTACGTCAGCGGCGCCACCCTACTCGATGGTCATGATTCGTTCTATGAGGACGACCCAGAAAGCGGATTGCGGGTGGGCCAGGGTATTTTGGGTGGTTACTCCGGTGGACAAGGCCCGGGCAAAGGCTTGTCCCTGGGAACTTCCGGAGCCGGCGGACTTTCAGGAGGCGGAGGCTCGCATGCAGGAGAAGGCGGTCCCGGCGCTTCGGGTCCCTCCGGGCAAAGGTACGGAAGCGGAGGTGTGGACTTCCTCCTGGGTGGATCAGGAGGCGGGTTCGGCAATTTTGGAGATGCGGCTGCCGGAGGCGGGGCCATCGAAATAGTCGCAACCGGCACAGTGGAGATTTCAGCTGGAGTACGAGTCTCCATGAACGGTGGTTCCGTACTTGTGAATCCTTCCGTCGGAGCGAATTTTTCAGGAGGCGCGGGTTCCGGTGGGTCCATCCGCATCGTTGGTTCCAAAATCCTAAATCACGGGTTTTTGGAAGTCAAGGGAGGCGACGCCTCCGGCAAGGATTCGCGCGAACCCGGAGCCCGATTCCTCACTAATTCCGGTGGAGCCGGTGGTGGTGGTAGAATCACTCTTCTTTCGGATGGTGAAATTCTCAAAGGGGCCATCATCGTGGATGGTGGTTTGGCCAATGGCGATGGCTCCGCCGGGCAACCGGGAACTTTCGTTCAGGGCCCTCAGACCGCAGGCCCTCCCCAGGATCTGGTCTTATCCTCCGGAACTTTGCTTTTTGATACCTCAGGTTTCTGGCGCCATAGTTCAGGACTTAGCGGCAGAGGTATGCTCGCAAACGACTTTCTGACCAGCGGCGGTAAAAAATGGGGCTATGCCGTCTGCGAATTCAGCTTTGGGAATCTTCATCTCGGATCAGGGGTTCAAGTCACCGTAAAAGGAGAAAACTCCCTTCTTTTGAACGTCGACGGCAACTTTACCCTGGCCACCAATCTTTCCCTCGACGGCAAGACCGGGAGCCAAGGGATTTATGCCGGAGACGCAGGACCGGGAGGTTGGCGGTCCGGAAAGGGAGTGAGAAACACCGAGCTTTTTTCGAACGTCCATCCTTCTTTGAATGGTCAGGGACCGGGAGGAGGAAGAGGTTATGAGATCGGCAAGTCCACGGGCGGAGGAGGCTATGGTGAAGCCGGTTCGAGCGGACTCAACGGAGGAGTTGCGGGGACGACCTACGGAAATGATCAAATCACTCACCTTGTCGGTGGTTCGGGTGGGGGGCATGCGATCTCCGGAAGCGGCAATGCTGGCGGTGGCGGCGGCGCCCTTGGAATCTCGGTTTCCGGGACCTTCACCCTTGAGTCCAATGCAGTCGTATCCGCCAACGGGGGTGACGGACAAGCCCATCCTGACGGTTCCGGGGCCGGAGGATCGGGCGGTTCGATCAGAATTTCCGCCGGTTCCATCATCAACGACGGAAAGCTCGAGGCAAAAGGCGGAAATGCCCTTGGAGATTCATCACTGGCGGGAGCCGGCGGAGGCGGACGAATCGTCTTGATTACCGACGGAACCCTTTCGATCGGAGATCTCAACGCCACCGGCGGACGAAACCTGTCTTCCTTCCATTCGGTTTACCGAGAAGAGGATTTGGTAGGGTATTGGAAATTGGATGAAGACGCTTCCATCAGCACCGCAGACAATGCAGTCGGGAATTCGGCTCTGGACGGAACCATCCACGGAAGTCCGGGACGACGGGCGGGAGTCCGGGGAGGAGCCTTCCACTTCGACGGCATCGACGACAAGATCCTCATTCCCTTCGATTCCAGTCTTTCTCTCGGCTCCTACACCGTTTCCCTTTGGTATTTCCCGGAAAGAAACGACCTCAACGGATGGACCGGTATCTTCGGGCGAGCCGAAGGATCGATCCGCAATTATGCGATTTGGCAGGGCGACTCCTCTCACGCTACCCGCCCGTACCTCCATCACCGCTTTGCGGAAGGACAAAACTACAACCAAGGAGTCAGTAACCTTGTCCTCACGCAATGGAAAAAATGGTATCACGTCGTATGCGCGAACGAAGGTGTGGGCGGCTTCGCGAGAACCTACGTCGACGGAAGCTTTTCCGGGAGCAGTCAGAGATACGAGCACCGAGTCGAAGACGCCTTGACTCCCAACCCCAACGCAGCCCTTCACGTCGGAGTCAGACCCGACGACTTCAACAATGGTCACTTTCTCGGAATGATCGATGAAGTTCGACTTTACGATCAAGCCTTTGGTTCCGAAGACGTACAGCACTTGTACCGCAGAGATCCCGAAAACCAATTCTACCAAGCTCCTCGGGAACAAACCCAAAAGGGAAAAGACGGTTCGGTCGTGGTGATCGAATATCCCGTCGTTCCGACAATCACGCTTCCCACTCTGCGGGTCGGCGATAAGTTGGATCTTTTCCAAATCGGAGTCGAGAATGGAACCGAAGTCTCGATTTCAGGCATTCCCGACGGCCTCGACAACCTGGTCCCCTACGGTCCGGAGGAAATCAACGGTCTCTACGGTTGGTATCGCACCGATCAAAACGACAGTTTTTCCTTCCACTCTCATCAAAGTCTTGAAAGAAACGACACCGTCGCCATCGACGATCTTTTGCTGATGCTCTCCTTCGATGAGTCGAACGGCAGTCATGCCTTGGACAAGTCGGGCAACCACCATCACGCAAGGCTGATTGACCAGTCAATGCGGACCCCCGGCAAATTCGGCATGGGACTCAGCTTCGATGGTGAAAACGACGGCTTGGCCTTTTCCAAGGTGGAATACATGGACAGCCCCTCGGAATTCTCCATTTCATTTTGGTTCAGGAGGCTCTCGGACCTGAGTGGGGCCGCCAATCAGACCAACCACGCCGTCAACAACTTGATGGTTGGGCAATCCAGCGCTTCCGACAACGACAACCTCGAAATCGGCAGCGAAGGGACGGAACTGGAAATCTATCTGGACTCTGGCAGTGGAGCCCAGGACGCCACCTACACTTCCTCCGGAGCCGCCATTTCCGATGGAGTATGGCACCACCTGGCCCTGACCTACGGTAGTGATCTCAAGGTATTCGTCGATGGCAATCTGGTTTTGAATCAAAGCTACGAAGGCCCGCTTGACTCTTCCCGTGACTCTCCCCTTTCCCTTGGGATGGCTCGGATCTACTCAGACCAATGGGGAGACTTCAACGGATCCATCGACGAGTTCAGAATTTATCGAAAGGAATTGAATGCGACCGAAGTCAGCCAACTGTATGGCGGAGGCAACGGCGACTTCATTTCCTCCGGGCAAGAAGTTTTCTTCGATGATGCAATCAGCGAGTGGAAGGATCAGTCGCGTAATCAAAGGCATGCCTTCTCCGATTTCGTCGAATCTCCCGGCACCTCCTTCGACTTCGAAAGCGGAAAGAAATTACTTCGCCTGGATTACGGCAAAAAGATGCGCCTGCCCGATCCCTTGAGCATGCCCGTTTCGATCTTTATGTATGGACGAGAAACGGGACTCAGCCTTCCAGATCGCGAATTTTTCACTCACGAAGGTTGGAGGACTTCGAACAACCGCAGGTGGACCCTGCGAATGTGGAACAACAACAACCCCGCTCTCAACAGTCAAATTTCCTCGTCAAGTCACGCTGTCGTCGCTTGGACGATTTCAAGATATGCTTACGAACTTCGGGTCAACGGCCATCAAATCGCCGCCGACGCATCGGGAAACTGGAATCCCGACGCCCTTTTCGACCGAATCAATGGGGACGCCTCCCTGGAGATTGGTGAACTGATTCTTTTTCCTAGGGTTTTGCAGGATGAGGAAAAGCAGGCAATCGAAGGATACCTGGGGCATGGTTGGAACCTAAGCGAGTCCTTTCCGAGCGCTCATCCCTACAAGGCGTCTCCCCCCATCGGACAACCCGGACTTATCCTCGACGGCATAGCCCAAAAAGCCGGAAACTTCACCCTCACCGCCACGGCATCCAACCTATGGGGAAGCGTCTCCGAGAGCTTCACCATGACCGTCGACGCTCTTCCTCCCCGCATCCGGACCAGCGAGGCCAGAGAAATCGGCTCGACTTCCGCTAGGTTGTTCGCCGATTTGGTCGATGCGGGTGGAGATGCGGTGGAAGTTAGTTTTCTCTGGGGAACCGATCCTTCCAACCTGGCTTTCGAAACCAATTCCTCAACTTTTCTCAGTCCCGGAGAGACACCGATTTTCCTCCCCGGCCTCTCGCCCGACACCACCTACTACTATCAGTCAAAGGCGGTCAATTCCGCCGGCACTTCCAGCGGCGAGTCTCTTTCGGAGCTTCCATATTTTCACTGGGAGCTCAACGACACCGGTTCCATCGCCGCGGACAGCTCGGGAAGAAACGACGGGAATATCTTCGGGGCCTCGATCCAATCGGATCCCGACAAGGGCAACGTCCTGTCCTTTGACGGAGACGACGACTACGTCGACATGGGGGACGTGGAAGAATTGGACCAAGTGCAACGCTTCACCATCAGCCTCTGGTTCAATCGTGGAAGCGATACCTCAAGCACCCCCACCAATCACGGAGTTCACAACGTTTTGTTGGCTCAATCAAGCGCCGTCTCGAACGACAACCTGGAAATCGGATCCGCAGGTCCCCTACTTCAAGTCTATGCGGATACGGGATCAGCGGAAACCGACGCCACCGTTTCCTTCGATGCGGATATAACCAACGACAGGTGGTACCACTTGGCCCTGGTCTACGGTTCCGAACTTAGCCTTTATCTTGACGGCTCTAAGGTCACCACTTGGACCCAATACAACGGTCGACTCGAAAACAGCGCCTCTTCGCCCATAACCGTAGGAGCGGCCCGGCCCAACTCTTCGATATGGGGAGATTTTCAGGGAAAGCTTTACGGTCTGAAGATTTTCCTTTCGGAGTTAAGCGAAGATGAAATCAAGATTCTCGCCGGTCAGAACCAAGTTCAAAGCTTCACTACCGGAAACGAAATCGCCCCGCCCATCATCAGGCTCTTGCCGGCAACCGATCTGACCGACTCCAACGCCACTCTCCACTACGACTTGTTGACTTACGACGGAAATGCTCCCGAAGTGATTTTTTACTGGGGCGACTTCGACCATGGGCAAAACTCCGGACTCTGGCAGCATAGTCAAAGTCTTGGAAACGCCGACGTCGGCAAAGGCTCGCTGACGCTCTCCGGGTTTTCGCCTGGAGATGAGATCTTTTTCCAAGTGCGTGCCGTGGGCACTCCCTATGATGACTGGGCCGACCTCTCGGGTCGCTTCAAAACCGTATCTCCGGCATCCGTTCAATCCTTGCCGGCAGTCGATCAAACACGAAACGGCGCCCTCGTAAGAGGAGAAGTCACAAATAACGGCGGCAGCTTTGAATCGGTCACTTTGTCGACTCCCATAATTTCAGACGACTTGCTCGCCCACTGGAGGTTTGACGAAGGACAAGGCAGTGAGACCTATGATTCGACGGGTCTGGTCCCGACCGCCAGGCTTCTCTCGGGAGTTACTTGGACGAATGGGATGGGTGGACCATTTGGGACCGCCCTGCAATTCGACGGGGGCAACCTGGCCTATTTGAACCTCGGTCCCTTCCGCTTGGGTGGGGAGCTCAGTTTTTCCGCCTGGGTTCTTAAGGAAAACCTAGGCGATTGGCAACGGGTGTTCGATTTCGGACAAGGTCCGCAAACCGACAACCTGCTGCTTGCAAACCGGTGGTCCACCAACCAAGTCGAATGGACCGTTCGAAGAGACACGGTCGCCGAGTCGCTGGTGGTTCAGGACTTTTGGACTCTCTACGAATGGCAACACGTCGTAGCCACCGTAGATGAAACGGGAGTCATGAAAATTTACCGAAACGGAGATCTGAGAGGTTCCGTTCTTGGCCAGTTGCCCCGAACCCTAACTCGGAATTCGCAGTTTGCCGGACGCAGCAACTCGGGAGCCGATCAATACTTCAAGGGCAAGATGGATGATTTCCGGATCTACGAACGCGCTCTTGCCCAGGTGGAGGTCGAGACCATCTACGAGGGAGATTTGCAGGATGAAATCCTTTTGGGCGGCGAAGACCCCAGAGTCTTCATTTACTGGGGAGACGAGGACGCCGGCGAAACCCCCGAAGTCAATTCTTCTTCCTCCGGCGCTTGGGATCAAAGAATCGATCTTGGCATCGTTCCGGTCGGGTCCTTCTCTCATTCCTTGACCGAACTCTCGGAAAATCAAAGTTTTTATTTCCGCATAGCCGCGGAAAATTCGGCCGGCATCGCTTGGGCAGAGGAAACCCAGTCATTCAATACCGGCGACTTCTCCTTCCGTTCGGACTCGATAGCAGGTGGCGATCTTCTGCTTTGGCTTGACGCCGCCGACGTCAACGGAGATGGAAACTACGGAAACGAACCTTTTGGCGGTTCCGTCGATCAGTGGAGAGACAAGTCCGGGGCCTCCAGGCACGCGGGCAATGGAAATGGTCCGACCATCGCGGTCGAACGATGGAACTCGTTGAACACCCTGAATTTTGACGGCGTCGCAAATTATCTGCGAGTTGCGGATTCCGATGTCTTCGATCTCGGCGAGGACGGCACCATCTTCATCGTTTTCCAAGGACACGACGTTCAAGACTGGAGGCCAGTACTATCCAAGAGGGGCAACAATGAAAAAGGGTGGCAGTTCAGAAAATCGGACTCCGATTACGCGACCTTTACCCTCCGAGGAACTTCCGACTGGGATGATCGTGCGGGGGGCACTCCTTTCAACGGGGCTCCCCATGTTTGGACCTTGCGAAAATCAGACGTTCGCAAGAGCCAATGGGCCGATGGAAACTTGGAATTTGAAGTCGTCGACGTCGGCGCGATCAATCCCGCGCCCGGGGATGATCTCGTCATCGGCGCCCGGGACCAGGAAGGCATCACTTCCTATGCAGGCGTGGAGGTAGGTGAAATCATCATTTTTGACGCCGCCCTTTCTTACCAAAGCATCAAACAAATACAGGGGCACTTGGGGCATAAGTGGGGCCTAAGCGAAAAAATGCCCGATTCACACCCCTACAAACACACCAAGCCTTCCTTCGAGAACCGGCCTGAAATCATTCTTCGGAACCCCTACCCTCTCCTCAGAAATCAAAGCGTGAGCATCTTTTTGAAAACCGATCGGCCTGCCGATTCATTTTCGGCGGTTGATCTTCCTCCAGGACTCGGACTCGATCCTTCAAGCGGAGAGATTACGGGTTCCATCTCTTCCACCGGAACTTTTCACAGTCGGTTGGAAGCCACGAACCATGCCGGTTCCCTCACCAGGGACGTCGTCTTCGAAGTCAATGATTTCTCCGGTTTTCCCTTTCGCCTCGATTTCGACTTCGACGGATACGCCGAAAGCTCCTCGATTCGAGACTTTCCCGTCTACGTGGAAGTCAATGCTTCGATCAATGGTTTCAGTTACGAACAATTTGCATCTCCCTACGGACACGACCTTCGCTTCTTGTCCGCAGACGGATCCGAAGAACTGAAGTACGAGTTCGCAAACTGGAATCCCGAAGGAACCTCCTCTTTTTGGGTGCTTATTCCGGAATTGAATGCGACTACTTCCATCCGAGCCGTCTGGGGAAACTATTCTCAGACCACCCTTCCCGAATAC
>JAYOEB010000107.1:0-8534 GCA_038116775.1 Opitutia bacterium
CGGTAGAATTGATCGTTTCGTTCTAGCCGATGGGGTGGGGGATTGCTTGCCCTTGCACGAATTGAAAAAAGGCGAGGATTATTTTCTGGGGGCTTTCTTCGTGGGAGCCTATCAGGAAACGCTCGGAGATCTTCACAACTTGTTTGGAGATACCAACGTGGTGACCGTCAGGTTGGGAGGCAACGGAGATTTTGACCTGATTGACGAAGTCGAAGGAGATACGGTTTCGGAAGTGCTCTCCTACGTCGAATATGATCCCAAGCGATTGTTGGAAAGGTTTAAGTCTTTGGCGGAGAGGGCAGTCGCCGAAGAATGGGCCACCTTGGACGAATTCAAGGAATTAGTCGCGACCTACAGGGAAAGTTTGCAGGGATATACTTATTATGAGTCAGATTGAAAAGAAAGGTGAAGCAGATGTCTAAGGTACTAGTAGTCGGGGCTGGAGGAGTGAGTGCGGTGGCCGTTCATAAAATGGCTTGTCTGGAAAGTGTTTTTTCATCCATCACTCTAGCGAGCAGAAGAGAGTCCTCGTGTTTGAGAATAGCCGAGGAGGTGAAGAGCAGGACAGGAGTGAAAATACGCACCGCCGAGTTGGACGCCGAGCAGGTGGAGGATACAGTGAGGCTAATCGAAAGAGAGAAACCCGACTTATTGGTAAACCTCGCCTTACCCTATCAGGACTTGCCCTTGATGGATGCCTGCTTGAAAACCGGAGTTTCCTATCTCGATACTGCGAATTACGAACCCAAAAACGAAGCGAAATTCGAATACAAATGGCAATGGGAGTACCAGGAGCGTTTTCAAAAAGCCGGCTTGATGGCGTTGTTGGGCTCGGGATTTGATCCCGGAGTCACGAACGTGTTTACGGCCTGGCTCAGAAAACACCGATTGGACAGAATGGATACCCTCGATATCTTGGACTGCAACGGTGGTGACCACGGGCATCCGTTTGCGACTAATTTTAATCCCGAGATCAACATCAGGGAAGTAACCGCCCCGGCCAGACACTGGCAAGATGAGGATTGGGTGGAGAGTCCGGCTCTTGCCCATCATCAGGAATTCGATTTTCCCGAAGTGGGCAAAAGGAAGATGTACCTGATGTATCACGAGGAGTTGGAATCCCTTACCAAGCACTTTCCCGAGATCAAAAGAGCCAGGTTTTGGATGACCTTTGGAGATTCATACCTCAATCACCTTGAAGTTCTCCAAAACGTAGGCATGACCTCCATTGATCCGATTGACTTCGACGGACGCAAAATCGTCCCCTTGCAGTTTCTCAAGGCCGTGCTGCCCGTCCCCGGAGAACTTGGGGAAAGAACCAAGGGAAAAACATGCATAGGTTCCGTCGTCACAGGAGAAAAGGAAGGAAAAGGCAGGACCTGTTTCATATACAACGTCTGCGATCATGAATCCTGCTACCGAGAGGTCGGCAGTCAGGCCGTAAGCTATACGACTGGAGTCCCCGCCATGATCGGCGCTGCTCTCATGCTGACGGGAGCCTGGAGAAGAGCGGGAGTCTTTAATCTAGAGCAAATGAACCCGGATCCTTTTATGGAAATGCTAAACGAGCATGGATTGCCATGGCAGGTCCATGACTTGGAAAAACCATTGGAATTTTAGGCAATGCTGCCCACGCAAAGCGCTGGTCCAGGAACCTTTTCAAATTTTGATTTGAGAAGAGTTCCCTCTCCGTGCTTTGTAGTGGACGAGATCAAGGTAATGAAAAACCTTCGGGTCTTGAGAGAGATCGGCGACCGGACCGGGGCCCGCATGCTCCTTGCTCTAAAGGCTTTTTCGATGTTTGGTCTGTCAAGTTTGATAGACGAGTTTTTGGATGGATGCTGCGCTTCCGGTTTGTGGGAGGCAAGACTTGCCAGAGAAAAGGGTTTCGCAGAGAAGAAGAAAGGTAAAGTGCTCTCTACTTTTTCGCCCGCATACTTGCAAAGGGACTTAGGCGAGCTTTGCGAACTTTCCGATCATCTGGTTTTTAATCATCCTCTTTCCTTCTTGATTGAGAAGGCTTTGAAAAAGGGAGTGTCCTTGGGTCTTCGAATCAATCCCTTGCATTCCGAAGGGCTGGATGACAAATACGACCCGTGCGCCAAGGGTTCCAGACTCGGCTGGCCTATTGACAGACTTTCGGAAAATGACCTCGACTGCTTTCAGGGGCTCCATTTTCATACCCTATGCGAACAAAACTTCCCCCCGCTTTTGCGTACCTGGAACAAGATTGAGAGAGATATGGGATCGATGATTTCCAAATTCGAGTGGATTAATTTGGGTGGCGGTCACCATTGTACGCGACCTGATTATGATCTTTGCGGACTCATCGAGCTAATTCTGAGCATTTCGAAGAAATATAATTCTCAAGTCATTATGGAACCGGGCGAGGCGGTGGTTTGGGATGCAGGGATTTTGGTCGGCGAAGTCTTGGACGTCATGACTACGGACCAAAAATTCGCCTTTTTGGACTTGAGCCCCACCTGTCATACCCCCGACGTTTTGGAAGCGCCCTACCGTCCGGCTCTCTTGGGAGAGGCTTCGGATGGCGGGCATCCCCATGTGCTTGGCGGCATAAGTTGCCTCACGGCAGATAGCTATGGGTCCTACAATTTGAAGGAAGACCTAAGAGTCGGGGATCGGGTCGCTTTTTTGGATCAGGCCCATTACACGATGGTAAAGACGAACACTTTCAACGGCGTCAAATTGCCCGCAATCGCCGTTTGGAACTCCACTACGGACGAGCTCAGAGTAATAAGGGAGTTTGAGTATGACGATTTTGCGAATCGGTTGTCATGAGTGTTCCGGATAACCCTCAATTTCTGGGTTCGGAGTTGCTGCCTTCCGAAAACCAGCCAAGCTCTTCTTTCTTTCAGATCCTTCCATGTCCTCTGGAAAAAACCGTATCTTATGGGGTGGGCACGGCGGGAGGCCCCGCAGCCATCATTTCAGCCAGTCAAGAGCTCGAACGGGGTGCGGGGGAAACATCGATCTGCCAAAGGGGAATTTACACGCAGGCCTCGATTAATTGCCTTCAAAGTCACCGGGAGGCTCTTTTCGAACTGCGTGATCGTGTGGCGAGCATTCTGGAAATGAAGCAATTTCCGATTGTTCTCGGAGGGGAGCATTCCTTGACTTGGGGGGCTCTTCAGGGGGTTTCCCAGACGTTGGGCAAAGAGATCGGGATTTTACAAATTGATGCCCATGCCGATCTACGAAAGGAATATCAGGGAAATCCTCATTCGCACGCCAGTGTGATGAGACTGTTGGTCGAACAGGGCTTTCAACTCGCATGCCTTGGGGTAAGGGCTTTGGACAAGGAAGAAAGAATTGCGCGGGAAGAATACGAAATTTTTTCAATTGATGGCGAAGAAATCGTCAGAAAGGGAATCTCTCAAGTTAAATTGCCGGCGAATTTTCCGCAAAGGATATATTTGACTTTGGATTTGGATGCGCTCGATCCGTCGATCCTACCTTCGGTGGGAACCCCGGTGCCGGGAGGTTTGTCCTACTATCAGACCATAGATTTGATTTCCTCTGCCCTAGATGGCCGAACTTGCATCGGCATGGACGTCGTCGAGTTGAGTCCGGTAGCGGGAGAAGCGGTTTCTCCGTTTACAACCGCAAGCATTATGCAGAGAATCTTGGAGTTGATCTGAGTCTGCTCAAAGGTTTTTGATTCTAAGAATGGATTGAAGTCATGGTTAGTAGAATCGAATGGTGCGACCAGGTTTTGTTGGAGGTTTGGTGCCCAGATGCCGAGAAGTGGATCGAAGATTTGATGACTCAATTCACCAGCAACGAATCAAAAGTGGCAAAATCACATAAAATCGGAGGACGTTGGGAAAATCTTTACTTGGAGGTCGAGGATGTGCCTAGCGTTCGCATACCCATGAGAATCGCTCGAGATCTGGGAAAAGAAAAACTTGGGGTTTCATCCATCGTCTTATTTGATTCGCCTTCAGGAAATCCGAATCCTTACCCGCCTTTTTGGTTTAACGTTGCAGCGCCGGGAGAAAGCACTGGACTCCATGACCATGCCCAATCTTCCGTCTTGTCCGCGGTTGCTTATCTGCGGTCGAATGAAAATTCGGGTAATTTGTATTTTCGCAAGGATGGAAGGGAAGATTTGCAGATCAAGCCTGAGCCCGGAAAGATGATTGTTTTTCCACCTTCCTTACGACACGGCGTTCATCCAAATTTGTCCAATGAGAAACGTATCTCCTTCGCATTTAACCTTTTTCCTTTTCCATTGGTACAAGCAGAATTATGAGAAATTTGTTATGAAATGTTCATATTTGCTCAAAAGTTAAAAAAAATAATAAAATTTGGTCGATTATCGTTGTGATTACTTCAAGAAAATAGCAGAGAATAATGTGTTTATTGGTTTCTACATTGAAATAAGCCCAAATCCATGACCCCCACTACTGATTCCTTCGAAGAAATCGAGTCCGCGGTTGTTCGCTTTGCCGGTGATTCCGGCGATGGCATGCAAACCGTTGGCGAGCGTTTTACCGACTCCAGTGCTTTCGCAGGCAATGACATCGCCACGTTGCCCGACTTTCCCGCTGAAATTCGCGCTCCTGCGGGAACGCTTGCCGGGGTGTCGGGATTTCAGCTTCAGTTTGGAAGTCGGAAAATTCTTACTCCCGGAGACGAACCCGACGCGTTGGTTGCCATGAATCCCGCGGCCCTTAAGGCTAACATCGTTGATTTGCCGGAAGGCGGCATGCTGGTCGTCAACATAGATTCGTTTAAGAAAATGAATCTGGCCAAGGCAGGTTACGATCAAAATCCTCTGGAGGACGAAGACTTTCGCAAAAAATATCATTTGATTGAGCTTGATTTGACCGGGCTGACCAAAGATGCCCTTAAGGACAGTCCACTCAAGCCTTCCGACAAGGCCCGTTGCAAGAATTTCTTCGCCTTGGGTTTTATGTATTACGTATACGGTCGTCCTCTTGAGCCGACCATCAAATTCTTCAACGACAAATGGGGCAATCGACTGCCGGATCTTGCCGATGCCAATTCCACCGCCCTAAAAGCCGGTTTCAATTTGGGGGATACTATGGAAACGGCCCGTAATCGTTACCAAGTTTCAAAAGCCCCGGTTGAGTCCGGTGTATACAGAAAGATTTCCGGAAACGAAGCCCTCGTTTACGGACTGGTCGCCGCAGCTGAGCTTGCCGGTCGAGAATTGTTGTACGCCGGATATCCGATTACGCCCGCTTCTCCAATACTTGAAGGACTGTCAGCTCTCAAGAAGTTTGGGGTTAAAACCCTACAGGCGGAGGATGAAATCGCAGCCATGGGAATGGCGATCGGAGCCAGTTTCGCAGGCGATTTGTCGGTGGTCGCAACCAGTGGTCCGGGTATGTGCTTGAAGAGTGAGTTCATCGGTCTTGCTTCGATTACCGAGTTACCGGTCGTTATCGTCGACGTTCAAAGAGGAGGACCGAGCACCGGTTTGCCTACCAAGACCGAACAAAGCGATTTGTTGCAGAGCTTATATGCCCGCCACGGTGATTGTCCGCTTCCCGTTATAGCCGCTCACTCTCCTTCCGACTGTTTCGATTGCGCCGTCGAGGCCAGTCGCATTGCCATACAGTACATGACTCCCGTCATTTTGCTTAGTGATTTGTACGTCGCCAACGGAGCGGAACCCTGGAGGATACCCAACGTGTCCGAACTTGCAAAGATCGATTGCAGTTTTGCCGATCCTGAACAAGAGTTGGTGGTATACAAAAGAAATCCCGAAACTTTGGCCCGTACGCAGGCTATTCCCGGGCAACCTGGCTTGGAACACCGAATTGGAGGTTTGGAAAAATCAGAGGATGGAGGTGTTAGCTACGATCCTGAAAACCATGAGCAAATGACTCACCTTCGGGCTCGGAAGGTAAACGGAATTGCAAACAGTTTTCCTCCCCTGCAAGTGCAGGGAGAGAGTGAGGGAGAGCTTTTGGTCATTGGATGGGGAGGTACTTACGGTGCCATCTCTTCTGCAACCAAGGTTCTGCAGGATGAGGGGTTCTCCATCAGTTGCGTCCATCTCAGGCACCTGAATCCCTTGCCAAACGACTTGGAGTCCTTGATTTCCGGTTTCAGTCAAGTTATAGTACCCGAATTGAACCTGGGGCAGTTGAGCGCAATCTTAAAGGCAAGGTATCTCAAGGACGTGATCCCCTTTAACAAGGTTCAGGGCAAGCCTTTTAAGGTTACCGAACTTAAAAATGAGTTCGTAAGGCATCTGTCTTGAGAGGAAATTTTTCATTATGAGCGCAACTACCGAAGATGGAGCTTTGACCAAAAAAGACTTTGTAACGCCGAACGACGTCAGGTGGTGTCCCGGATGTGGAGATTACGCAATTCTCAACGCCGTGCAAAGGACGCTTCCCGAATTGGGCATACCCAAGGAAAAATTCGTAGTGGTTAGTGGAATCGGATGCTCGAGCCGCTTTCCTTACTACATGAACACCTACGGATTTCATACCATCCATGGGAGAGCGCCCACCGTTGCCACCGGTATCAAGGTAGCCAACCCGGATTTGTCGGTATGGATGATCACCGGTGACGGGGATGGACTCTCGATTGGAGGAAATCATTTGCTTCATTTGTTGCGTCGAAATCTCGATATTAACGTTCTTCTTTTCAATAATCGAATTTATGGTCTTACCAAGGGTCAGTACAGCCCGACCTCGGAAGTAGGCAAAAAGACAAAAAGTACACCTGCCGGTTCCGTTGATTACCCGGTCAATCCTTTGTTGTTTGCCCTAGGCAGTGAAGCCACCTTCATCGCCCGAACCACAGATACGGATCAAAAGCATATGGTTGAAACCTTTAAGGCTGCCCAAGCCCATAAGGGGACTTCTTTCGTGGAGGTTTTTCAAAATTGCGTAATTTTCAATAACAAGACCTTTGACCCGATCACCGGTCGTGACGTCAAGAATGACCAAGTCTTGTTCTTGGAAGACGGCAAACCGCTCTTGTTTGGCGAAAACCAGCAAAAGGCCATTTCTCTTAAGGGTCTCGATCCCGCTGTGGTCGACGCTGCCGAAGTGAATGAGTCAGAGATTATCGTCCATAACTCAAGGAATCCGAACGCGGCCTATGCTACCATTCTTGCCCAAATGACTTATCCTGCTTTTCCCACGCCCTTTGGCATTCTAAGGCATTTGGAGGGTAGGGAAACTTACGAAGACTCGGTGGTCGGTCAAATCAAGGCATCTCAGGCAAATGGCAGGGGTTCTTTGCAGGATCTTTTGACAGGAAAGAATTCCTGGATAGTCGAGTAAATGCTTGTTGATTGACCCAACCAGCGCGAATAGTTACTAAAGAAATGATGGACTTTATCGATAACCCACAATTTGGTCATAAGAAAAACAAGCTGCCTGTTTTTATGGTGCCGGTTTTAATGTTCGTTATACTGATACTCGGTATTTTCGCTTCCAAGTTGTACGTAGACAGCGTTTTATACCCGACGGACGAAGAGGGGCAGAATTAAGTTTTCTTTGGGGTCATCCCGGAGTCTGCCTTTTTATTTTTTGGGTTTTCCATCTACCCAAAGCCCTTGGTAGGTAATCATGCCATCCTTGGTGTACGATGTTCCGTACCCATTTTCCATGCCCTCTCTTAGGTCGCCAATGTAAATCCTTCTTTGCTTATCCGTTTTTTTTCCAAACTTCAGCATTTTCAGCCTATGAAGTTTTTGCTCGGAGTTTTGTGAATCTTTCGAAAAATGGTCATTAATGGGTTCTGCTTCTGCTTTGAGTTTGTCTTCTTCAAATAAAGGACTGATGGAAAGCAATGCTTTTATTTTTTCCATTTCATTCTCCACTTGATTCGAACTTAGGTTGGGATATTTCTTCCTAAGTCTTTTGAATTCAATCTCAATAAGGTCCGGCTGAAGGTCATTCGCTATTTGACAAACGGCCGCCGCCCTATGGAGCTCAACTTTTTCTTCAAGCATTTGTACGAGGATTGCCATCGAACTGGGGTCTCCACTTGCAATCGCCTTATAAAACCATTTTTCTGACTTCGTTGAGTTTGCGGGCGTGCCCAAACCTTTCCAATAGGCTATGGCTACGTATTTATTGGCGATTGCATTACCTTGCTCGGCCGCTTTTTTCATCCAGTAGAGTGAGTTTGCCTGTTTCTTTTTCTCATTTGAGAATAATGAACTGGCCATCGCTAACTGCGCTTCCAAATTACCTTCGTGAGCCAACGCTTCGACTTGAGGACTTCCCTCAAGAGTACTTTTACTTCCAAGGAAACACAAGATGAAGAGAGTCTTAATCCTGACCGAAGATACGGCCCATGATCCCTCTTTTTTTATCTTTGGAACCGCCTGAATTTTTCTTGGATTCTCCAAATCGCCAGAGTTGTAGGTTTTCGTTAGTGGTAGCGTCACCAATCAAAGCATCGTATTTTCCCTTCAGTTTTAGTTCTTGCACGTATATCGCCAGTCCTATTTTCTCGAATGTTGGCAGTGGGGTAGGGTAGGCGTTAATGAGACGACTTGACTTGAGCATTAGCAT
>JAYOEB010000108.1:0-8488 GCA_038116775.1 Opitutia bacterium
TCGCTTTCGACCTTTGAGCTTTTATGCCTTGCAACCAGCCCCGGTCATGTGGGGGGAAGTGGAATCGGAAAAAACGCTGGCAAAATGGAAGGAAAGAGCCATTAAGAGAGCAAAGAATCAAGCCCAGAGAAAGGTTTCGGAGGATGAGTTGAACGAACTGGAGGGGAATCCGTTGATCGGGTCGCTAGGGCGTACGGGTCGCGAGTTCTTTAATTTGTTGATCGATCGCGATGCTCATGACTTTCCTCTTGCCTTTCGGAAGCCTGAGGGTGGTTCCCTTCTCGCCCGCTTGCAACGCTGGACCTTCGAGGTCTTTTCAAGGCAACCGGAGGAAATGACGAGTCGATCGTGATCAACAACTGTCACGGAGCGATGCGGGAAGCGGAAGTGTTGCGGGATTATCTTCTGCGTCGTTTTGCCGAAGACCCGACTCTGCGCCCGCGTGACGTCGTGGTGATGATGCCCGATCCCGAGGGGTATGCCCCTTACATACGCGCCACTTTCGGTGGGATGGAGAAGGGAATGCCCGAATTCTTTCCTTTTTCAATCGTGGACCGCGAGCCCAGAGGGGAGAGCCAGTTGATCGATTGCTTTTTCGACCTTTTGGAATTCTTCGAGGGCAGGGCGACCAATCGTGAACTTATGGATCTGTTGGATTCGACGGTTTTGCGGACGAAATTTGAACTGGATGACGATGATATCGATGCGTTTCGTGGCTGGATCCGGACCTGCCATGCTCACTGGGGATTGACTGGAGAGCATCGGCAACGCTTTGGCTCGGTCAAGACCGAAGAGCATACCTGGCGGCATGCGATGGACCGGATGGCCCTTGGTTTTTGCATGAGTTCCGATGGCAACAAACGCATGTGGGACCAAGTGCTGCCTTTCGACGAAATCGAAGGGGAGAATGCCAAGCGTTTCGCCAAGCTGAACTGGGTGATTGATGCCTTGACCGAGTCGGAGGAGACCGCCTCAAGGGAACAAAGTCTTGCCGACTGGGCTGGCTTTCTCACACAACTCACCAACCGATTCTTTCCTTCGAGCAACGAGACCTTGATGGATCGTCTTCGGGTGCAAAAGGCGATCGGGGCCTTACTTTCGGAATATTCCTTGCTTGTCGGAAAATCAGTCGTTCCTCTGCGAGTGATTCGTTATCACTTGAGCAACGTTCTGGAGGCGGGTGTTCCGCAAGGTCAGTTCATGACTTCGGGTGTCACTTTCTGCGGATTGCGCCCGATGAGGAGCGTCAGCGCCAGGGTGATCTGTCTGGTCGGGATGGACGAGGGAGCCTTCCCTCGCCAGACCAGAAAGCCCAGTTTCGATCTTTCGGGTAACCGCAGAGCGGGTGACCGCTCGGCGAGAGAAGACGACCGGTATCTTTTTCTCGAAACGATCTGGTGCGCCCAAGAGTACCTTTATCTTAGTTACGTCGGCCAATCGATTCGCCAAAGCCAGAGGATTCCGCCATCGGTTGTGGTCAACGAGTTGCTGGACGGGTTGGATCAGTTGGTTGACTTCGGAAAGAGGGATGGAAGGTCTCTGAAGGCAAGGGACGAATTCGTTCGCCTTCAGACTCTTCACTCCTTTGGGAAGGAAAATTTTTTGGGAGGTCGAATCATGCGTTCCTTTTCGTCGGACCATTTGGATGCGGCCAAGTCTTTGCTTGATCCCGATGCGGAGACTCCTCCGTTTCTTGTCGAAAGAATGTCGGGACTTGAAGAGGAGTTGGAAGAGTTGACGATGGATGATCTTATCCTTTTCTTCGAAAACCCGTCCCAATCATTTCTCAAGAAAAGATTGGGCATCAGCTTGTGGGACGAAAACCCACCGCCGGATGAATCCGAACCTCTTGATCTCGGCAACCTCGAAAAGTATGCGATCAAGCGCCGCTTGTTGGGAATTGCCCTGGAACTGGAGGAGGATTCGGATCTTTTGGCTTTGCAAAAGGCGGAGGGCGCTCTCCCTCCGGGAAGTCTTGGAGAAGTATGGTTCAATGAAGCCAAGCGGGAGGTCGACCGGTTCATAGAGCAATGGGGCGAGGAACTGAAGGGCGAAAAGGAAAAGCTCGTCGTCGTCGACGAGGAATTCAACGGAATCAGGTTGCGCGGGGAGTTGGGTCCCTTCGTTAACCGCAGGCAGATTCTTTATCGATGCGTGCAGGAGATCAAGGGAAAGGATCGACTCAGAAGCTGGATCAGGCATTTGTTCGCTTCCGCATTTGCAGGGCAAGCCATGGAGACGAGGTTTTATTCATCGGATAGGAAATGCCTCAGGCTTAAGCCGTTGCCAAAGGATTCGGCCCGTGAGTTGATCAGGGAACTGATCGAATTGTACGCAAGGGGAATGCGGGAGGCCCTTCCTTTTTTCCCAGAGTCTTCCTTTGCCTTTGAGTCCGCCCGCCAAAAGCAAACGGTAGTGGGAAAGAACGGCGGTGCGGAAAATACGGAGGGCAAGGCACTGGTCGAAGCCCAGAAGAAATGGAATTCCGGAATGCGCCATACGGGAGAGAGGGAGGATTCCGCCAACCGGCTTTGTTTTCGGGAAGAACCTTTTGATGATCCTGTTTTCGCGGAATTGGCCAAAAAGGTATACGGTCCGTTCATCCAATCAAGCGGTAGTGAAGAGGAGGGGTGCGAATGAGTGGGTTGACGGTATTCGATTGCGCCGAGACCGAACTCAAAAAAGGCGTCACCTTGCTTGAGGCGAGCGCCGGCACGGGAAAGACCTATGCTCTGGCTCGAATCTTTTTGCGATTGATTGCCGAGGAAGGCGTGGAAGTCGGAAAGATCCTTACGGTAACTTTTACCAGCGCGGCAACCGAGGAGTTGCGCGACCGAATCCGTTCGCTGCTGGTGGATGCCCATGAAACTCTCCTCGACGAGCCAAAGCCGGGGGAGGACCCAACCTTCACGCGACTGCGTTCGCTGACCGATGTGAAGGAAGAAGAATGCATTCGCAGGATCAAACTGGCCATAACCTGCTTCGATGAGGCGATCATCAGTACGATCCACGGCTTCTGCAACCGAGTGCTTTCGGAAAATTCATTCGAGAGCCAATCGCTTTTCGAGGCCGAGCTCTACAAGGAATCGCGGGAAATGGCCATGGAAGCGGTACAGGAATATTGGAGGGAAAAGTTTGCGTCGGTTCACCCGGTGGTTTCAGCGGCGGTTTCCACTGCTAACCTAAAACCGAAAGAAATGACTGATTTTTTCAATGCCTTGCCGAAAACCCAGGAATACTCTCTTGGATTCGAGCAGGGGGTGGTTATGGAGGACGTCGTTGCCTCTTTGACAAGCGGCTTTGAGAACTTAAGGGTGGCTTGGTCCGAGGGTCAGGCCGAATACGCCGATTACGTAACCCATTGCCTCGCCAAGAACGCCCGCCCCAAGACCAATCTCGAAAGAAACGCCCGTATTCTCGACCAAGCTCTCCTGCAAGACGAACCTTCGCCCTCGGCGATGAAGATTCTAGACGAAATGAGGGCTTCCAAACTAAAGCCCAAAAGAGAATTCGCCAGCAGAGACAAACCCTCCTTTTCGGATGACGCCGAGCTCTTTTGGTCCCTATTGGAGGAATTTGGTCTAGCCTTACGCGTTGATTGCATCCGATACCTCGAAAAAAGAATGGAGCAATGGAAGACCAAGCGAGCCCTGCTTTTTTACGATGATTTGCTCTGCCTGACGGCCAAGGCGATTGCAAAGCCGGATGCGGATGGTTCCGCTCTTAGATCAAGTCTTCAAGAAGCCTTTGCAGCCGCTCTCATCGATGAGTTTCAGGACACGGACCCGGTTCAGTTTGAAATCTTCAGCAGACTTTTTGGGGAAGGGAACCGGCATTGGCTCTACCTTATCGGGGATCCCAAGCAATCGATTTATCGTTTCCGAGGGGCGGACCTGGAGGCATATTTCGATTTTGCGAAAAAAACCAACGCGGTCAAATATTCCCTCAATACCAATTATCGGGCGGTTCCAGCCCTGGTTGATTCTGTCAACGCTTTCTTCGCCAGTTCTGAAAAGCCTTTTCTTCATGAGGAACTCCAGTTCGTTCCCGTTTGCCCGAACAAAGACTGCGAAGCGGAAAAGGAAAAGGCTTATGCGGAAAAAAATGAGAGCGATGCTGTTTTCGTCATTCGGGAACTAGAGTGCGAAAGTCACGGCGAACCCAAGGCGGACGAAGCAAGACGAGCGATCCGCAGGGATATGGCAAACGAGATTCACCGTATCTTGTCCGAGGGAAATCTCGGGGGAAATAGGGTCGGAGCCAAGGACATCGCCGTGTTGGTCAGGAGTAACCAGGAAGCCCGCGAGGTCTGGGAGTACTTCCGCAAGAGGGGATTGGCTGCAGTTGTCTTTACGGACGTCAGCTTATTCGACTCTCCCGAGGCCAAGGAACTTCTTTGGGTTCTCGAAGGACTGGTCAACGTCAGAAACGAACGAGCCGTCAAGCGATCGATGGCTACGGGTTTACTCGGCATGACGAGTAAGGACTTTCAACTCTGGCAGGACGAACCCGCCCAATGGGACGAGTGGGTCGGCATATTCAGGGAATGCCGCGAGACTTGGCGGCAGAAAGGCATATACGTGGCCTTAAGCGAACTTTTCCGGAAGACCCGGGCCATCCCCCGAAACCTAAAAAGACCCGACGGAGAGAGAAGGATAACGAACTTTCTGCATCTTGCGGAGATCCTACATCAGGTCACCTCGACCAACCCTCTTGCCCCATCCTCCTTGGTCGTTTGGTTAAGAACCAGGATCGAACGAAGGGACGAGTCCAACGACGAATACCAACTACGGCTAGAATCACAATCCGAATCAATCCGAATTCTCACCGTTCACAAATCCAAGGGATTGGAATATCCGATCGTCTTTCTCCCCAGTTTCTCCTTTCAGTCGGGCAATAAGGGAGATGCCTTCAAATATCACCGAGACGACGGAAGACTGGTCGTCGATCTTAAGAGGTTCGGAGACGAAGATGCCCTGGCGCTCGGGAAATTGGAGGAGGAGCAGGAAGATGCCCGTGTGCTCTACGTCGCCTTGACCCGAGCGGCGGCCCGATGCTATCTGTATCATGCGCCGGTTAGGATTTCCGCAAAGGGGCGGGTTCCCGCTCAAGTCAGGATGATGAGATCGTGGCTTGGGCAGGAACTCGAGGATGAAGACGACGACTCATGCCTGCGGCAATCCAATACGATCGAAAGGCAGGCTCAAAGTTGGGTGAAGGGATTATCCGGACAAGCCGAATATCACTCCTTTTCCTCCGGTGAACCTGATTTCCATGTTCCGGACAGAGTCGTAGACCGGGCCGCGCCAACGGATTCATTACAGGCGAGCAGGTGGGATCCCAACCGCAAGATTCCCATGGCCAAGATCGTGGAGTCCTTCAGCGGTCTGTCTAGGCAAGTTGGATTTGACGGCCGCGACCTCGATGGCTTGGGCGAGGACCGGGATAAGCAGGAAGACTTTTGGGGCGAGGAAAAGACCCCGATCCTCCAATTCCCCGCAGGGGCAAAGGCCGGAAACTTCATGCACGAGCTTTTCGAATGTCTGAATTTTTCCGATCCTTCGAATTGGGGGAATCTCGTTGATGAAAAACTGATCGAACACCAACTCGATTCCAAGCAATGGGGGCCCGTTATTCTCGAAATGGTCGGGCAAGTCATGCATACGGAATTGCAACCCGGATTTTCATTGAACGGACTGAATGCCGCAGACCGTCTGGAGGAAATGGAGTTTCACTTTCCAATGGCCTCGGGTTTCCTTCCGGAAATCACCGCCTCCCTACCCAATGGTTCGATGCTCAAGAAATATCTTGGCCGCTTGAACCAAGAAGATTATCGCCGAATGGAGGAAAGAGGATACCTTAAGGGTTTGGTGGATCTGCTGTTCAGAGTAGAAGGAAGATACTACGTTCTCGACTGGAAATCGAACAAGCTTGGAGGCAGTGCGGAAGGTTTCGGGGAGAAGGAAATGGAAAAGGAAATGCTCACCCATCACTACGTTCTCCAGTATCACCTCTATCTCGTCGCCGTCCATCGTTTTCTCCAAAGCCGCATAAGGGATTATTCGTACGAGAGAAACTTCGGAGGCGTCTATTATCTTTTCGTTCGTGGCATGAAGGTCGGTTCGGATCAGGGGATTTATTTTGATTTGCCGGATTTCGAAACCGTACGAATTTTGGAAAATCATTTGGTCCAAGGAAGATGAGACGAGATTTTCCAGACCGAATGGATTGGGAATTGAACGCATTGTCCCTTGCCGTTTCCTCCTTTTTCAAGCGCCGGGTAGCCGGGGGAGACGGGGATTTGTTGGCAAAGTTGACCGAGGGTTTGGCCCGAAGCGCGGGAACCGGTTCCAGTCATCTGCTCGAGGCTCAGGTTAGGGAAATTTCCGACGACTGGCGCAATCTTCCCGGAGTTGGGGGCGAGGACCAAAACCTTCCCCTTGTCCATACGCCGGATGGAAAGCTTTATTTCCGCAGGTTTTTCGAATACGAAAAGCAAGTTGCGGAGGTCATCGGTAAACGCCTCGCTCGTTCTTCGGTCCGGTGTTCGCGGAATTTGGTCGATTTCTACCAAAGTTCGCTTGCCGGACAGCTAGATGAAGAGCAGGCCCTGGCCGTGGGCGTCGCTCTGCAGAAGCATCTGCTTCTGCTCACCGGTGGACCGGGAACCGGCAAGACTCGAACGATCGTGGCCATCCTTGCCGTTCATTTGCAGGCAAATCCGGATCTGCGCATCGCCTTGGCCGCTCCGACCGGCAAAGCGGCCTTTCGAATGAGAGAGTCCGTCTTGGAAGCGATGCGGTCTCTCGATTTGCCCGCTTCAATTGTTTCGACCCTTTTGGATGCGTCCCGTTCCACGACTTTGCATCGGTTGCTCGATTCGAAAATCGCTTCGGTGTCTTTTCGAAGGAATCGCCAAAACCCGCTTCCTCACGATCTTGTCGTGGTGGACGAGGCTTCCATGGTCGATCTTCCCTTGATGGCCAAACTGTGCGACGCTCTGCCTGACAAGGCCAAACTGATTCTCGTCGGTGATGCGGATCAATTAGCCCCTGTACAAGGAGGCGCTGTTTTCAACGGCCTGATAAAGCCTTGCAAAAGCAACCTTTTTTCTCCTCATGACTTGGATTTGATGAGTCCCTTTTCAAAATCGGGGGTCGAATCGCGAGGAGAGGACCCCCTCGCCGGAAGTTTGGTATGCCTTGGACGGGTTCACCGTAGGGAAGGGAGCTCCTCGGCGGCGGTTTTGGGAAAACTATGCGATGCGATCAGAGACGGAAAGGCGGAAGACGCCCTGGCCCTTGCTCAAAGCGGATCCGAAGGCATTCGATTCGTCAAGGACTTGGAGGATTCGGAAATCGATGCTATTATTCGGCGTGGGTTCGAGCGACTCGCCAAAGCCGAATCGGCGGAGGGCGCCCTTCAGGGACTGGGAGATTTCCGCATCCTTTGCGCTCATAACCAAGGGCGCTATGGGGTGACTGATTGGAACTTGCGGGCAGATGGCTTGCTTCCGGCACAAGACACCAGAGCCCGTCCCTTGGTGGTGGGCGTGAATGATTACACGGTTGGTTTGTTCAACGGCGACGACGGGGTAACCATCGGCAACCGGGCCTACTTTGGTTCCGAAGACGGCACGCGTGAGCTTGCGCGTTCTCGTCTTCCTCGGCACGATCAGGGATATGCCATTTCGATTCACAGAAGCCAAGGGTCGGAATTCAAGGAGGTAATGATCGTTCTGCCTGCTGCAGATGCGCGCTTGCTGACCAGAGAACTCCTTTACGTGGCGGTCAGTCGGGCCAAAGGGGCAGTTACCTTGGTCGGTGATGGCGACGCCCTCAGAGTTGCCGTCGAACGAAGCCAGGAATCCCGCTCGGGCGCGCTTGACTTGTTGAACCGGAGGCCCGCTCCGGGAGAAAGCGAACGCCGAAAGGCATAAGACTCGAATCCATCGGCAACCTCATTCTTTTTGCCGGATCTCGATATGGAATGAGATGCCGGTGTGCCCCGAGCCAAGCATCATTAGGGTAAATGACCGCGCCCAGATCCATCCCTACTGGGAAAACTGCCCGAAAGGGACTTTGAAACTTTGGTGGAGGTGGCGGGAGGGTCCGTTGTGTGACTTCACAATTTCCAATCCTCATTGAATCAAAAAGTGTGCGAATCTCAGGAAAAGTTTCATGTGGAAATTTCATTTCAAAAGTACTTACACATCGAATTTGTTTGTACTTCACTATTGATGAATTTTTTCCAAGAAAACTTAAAGTCTGCTCAATTTCGTGCACCGGGAGCGCCATTTGTAGTTACGACTATATCTGTTTTCGAATAATCATTAAAGAGTCAGATCTGCAGTATATTCTGATATCGGGTTAATAAGTTTAATTTAACCCATTTGTATAACAAAGGACTAGAATCCGACTGATAAGAATAGATGATATTTAGATACGATGAAATCTTTTTAAAGAATCGTCTATAAACGAATTAAGGT
>JAYOEB010000109.1:0-5550 GCA_038116775.1 Opitutia bacterium
CCAGTAAAATAAAGGGTTCTGAGCGGATTTGGCAAATCTTCTTGAAATTCCGCCACGATTTTGACATGCCCAAAAAACTTGGAAAAATGGTCGAAAGTTTTCCTTTCCTGTAAGAGATAGACACGGCAAAGACATTATTTTCACACTAAAGTGTCAGTCCGACAAAGGCAATAAGAGATTTACCCTTTGATGGCAGAATCCGGCAATACCTAAGCCCTACAGGATGTGAAGAAAAATCCGAGTCATCAGAGGCGCAGAAGGGGAAAAGTCATTCCAAGGAAAGAAACAAACCCAGAAGGATTACAATTGGTGCAAGACCCAACGACCCAATTGGAAAATCGGCGATATGCTTCGAGAGAGAATTGAAGACTCTGAAGGACTTTTCTTGCCCAAGTTAGCTCGTTATCCATATAGTCAGCTCATGGATAGGGAAATGATTATCTTCTTATGTGTGATGGCACTGACAGCGTTAGTCTTCGTGGCGGCAGACAAGTGGCAGAAAGCCGAAAAAAAGTTGAAGCACTCCGCTGCATCCAATGACTCTTCTTAGAGCACTGCCGTCGCCGAGCAAATAACAAATTTGCGGAATCAAAGGATAAGGGAATTCTTAGCGAAGAGGAGCTTCAAGCAAAGAAGTGGCAATTGATGAATAGCCAAGATGATATGGTCTTCGTGAAAATCCTGTGAAAGGTAGATGTCTCTGTTATTGGAGAAAGGTAATCTGAAAAGAGTCGATTCTCCTTTTTACGTATGAACCAATGCCCGCTCGACTGGCTTCGTCTTAATTCGCGCCCAACACTTCCTTAAGCTTTTTCAAATTGGCCAGGGCCATCTGGTCTCCCCGTTGTGCGGCGATCTCAAACCAGTCCAAAGCTTGCCTGTAGTCCTTTTGAGCCCCTTTACCCTGCATATGCATCATGCCAAGGTATCGAGCGGACTCTCCATCTCCAGCTTCGGCGGAGGAAAGAAACAAAGAGTAGGCTTTGTTCAGATCGACCTGCTCGCCCTTTCCCCAGTAGGCGCTCTTGGCCGCGTTTCTGGAAACTGTCGGGTCTTGCCTAGGTTGAAGGATGGAGGTCTCGCTGGACTTATCTTCAATGCTTACGCTCTCAAGGAGGGCTCCGCTCTGGGTGGATGAGGGTGTGGATTCATAAACCGAAGGCAACCGTTGAGCGGAAAAAGGAGGCGGAGGGACCGGCGGCAAGTCAGGGGCGGGAACCGACGGCAACTGATTTCCAACCTGAGAAAATTCCGACGCAGCTTGTGGCGACTGCGGCGCGTTTTTTGGCTCGGTAGTATTAAGTTGCTCGTATTCACCGAGTTTGATCATCGCCTTGTCCCTTTCTTGGGTTGAGGCAAGATGTGCGTATCTTTTGGCAAGGTCCAACTTGACCGGACCAGACACGCCGTAAGCATAGAAATCGGCAACCAGCAACTGGGAAATCGCCATACCCTTGTCAGCCGCCGCTTGAAAATGCACCAAGGCCATGTCGTTGTCGGCTTCTACTCCAATCCCCTTGAAATAACAACGACCCAAGTAATGATGGGCCGAGGGCAGATTCTCCCGAGCGCATTCGATGAGCAAATCCATTCCGCCCGGTAGGTCTTTTTCGATTCCCAGGCCAGGATCGGCAATCGAGTGAAGTTTAAAAAGTGCAAGTTGCACGGAGGCCGGGCCGTATCCGGCCTCGGATGCGATCTCATAATAACTGGCCGCCATCTGCAAATCGGGAATTACCGTAGGTCGGACTTCGTCGGAAGTGAAAATCTCGGCGAGAGCATAAGCAGCGACAGGATCTCCTTTGCTGGCTTCGCGGATGAGCTTGCCGTCGGGATCTTGAAATGCTTTCAGGTAATGCTTTCGGACTTTTTCTGGATCAGGTCCGTAAGGAACGAACCTCGCCAGGTAACCCATGGCAAAGTGACCCAACCAATGATTTTGAGCAACCGCTTGCTCCGCGTACTCCAGCGCCTCTTCGATGGAAACGTCCTTTCCTTTGTCGCCATGGGCATGAACGAGCGAAAGGAAAGCAGCGGCATAGAGATCTTTTTCCCGAGCCGCTTGCTCAAGTTCGAAATAGTCAGCGGAAATCCAGCGACTTCCGGAATTAGCGGCAAGGGACTGCAAAAACAGAAAAACCCCAAGAAAAATACCGCTTCTACGACTTAACCTTAACATCATCCTTTTCCTCTTCTAGCCTAATTTCAGGTAGTGGCAAGTGTCCATTCCGTTTTAGTACTTCAAAACTCGGGCAGAATACGCTACCTTGTCTTACCTACCCTTCCACATCATGAGCGACCCAAATTCTTCCTCCTCCACTTTACGCAACCCCGGTAAGGATCTTATCCGGCAGTTCGTCATCTACGCTGAAAACAAAGTCGGTTGGTTGAATGATTTCATCATGATGCTTAAATCGGATGGGATTCATATTCTCGGAATCTCCGTATTGGATACCAGTGATTCTTCGGTTATTCGCGTGATTCCAAACTATCCCAAGGAACTCGCTCGCCTTTTAAAATCACAATCCATTTCCTTTACCGAGAGAAAGGTAATCGCCGCAGAAATGAAAAGCGAGGAAACCCTGCATGAAATCACTCATTCCTTGCTTCGGGCTGAAATCAACATTCATTACATTTATCCTTTCCTAAACCAGCCTAACGGCCGCCCTGTTGTCGCCATCGCCACCGAAGATGAGGAGATCGGCGAGGAAACTCTAAAAGCCCATCAGGTATCGGTGTTGTCGCTCGAGGACTTCAACCGCTAATAGAGCAAAAATCTTTTAGTTTGGTTGCGGAAAGCGGCGACCTCGTCGTTCCATAAACCTATGAACCGATCGGGCTGTATGGCTGACCCCCTTTCGGTCAGCGCATTCCACCAGGCGGTGGATCCCACGTGCTTGTTGAATAAGGTCGCCTCTGCCTCGCTTGCTTCTGCAAATGGATTGGGGGTTTGCCAAAGGGCGCTCAAGCGCATCATGTGAAAAGCCAACGCGGTGGGATTCCACGCATTCCAATCGCTTAGGACGACGTAGACGCCATCAAGGTTGTTGCCCTTGGAGTCCGACAATGACTTTATTTTAAAAGAAAGACCGTGGAGACCGATTTCGTCCAAAGCGGATTTGAGTTCTTCGGCGCTCTTCCCTTCAAAGGTCAAAAACCGAAAGGGGTGCTGGGTTCCGATGCCGTGTCGAAACTTTCCCAGTTGAGCCCCCAGTCCCGTCATGGGATATCCCGCGACCGAATCCAGGGTTGGAATGTTAGGAGAAGTCGGCGTCCAGGAAAGCCCGGTTTGCGGCCAAGTCATTTCACGCTCCCAACCAAGCATAGGCACGATGGTCAGCCGACCCCGCTTTCGAGTTGAATCATCCACTTTCAGGACTCCGGGGGTTTTCTTAGCCCACAACGCCAACTCGCCAATCGTCATTCCGTGCACGAAGGGCATGGGGAAAGCCCCTACGTAACTCATCCAGCGCTCATCGATCATGGGACCGGCAAGCTTTAGTCCGCCCAAGGGGTTGGGACGGTCAAGGACA
Source organism: Opitutia bacterium (assembly GCA_038116775.1). Classification (GTDB taxonomy): domain Bacteria; phylum Verrucomicrobiota; class Verrucomicrobiia; order Opitutales; family Seribacteraceae; genus Seribacter. The sequence continues at coordinate 3,534 of JAYOEB010000109.1, forward strand.
ACCACCTCGACGTCGTTTTCGAAGCAAGCTTCCATGGCATAACGCATGCAGCTTACGTAGGTGTAGCAGCGAACGCCCACATCCTGAAGATCAACCACCAAAACATCAATTATCGAAAGCATCTCGTCGGTCGGCTTTCGGAATTTGCCATAGAGCGAAAAAACCGGAAGGCCGGTTCGGTGATCCACCTTGTCCTCCACTGGAACGGAGGCCTTTTCATCTCCATATATCCCGTGCTCAGGGCCAAACAAAGCAACCAGATTGACCTTTTGGCCGTCTCGCAAGGCTTCCACGGTACTCACTCCGTTGGCATTCCTTCCGGCGGGATGCGTCAACAAACCGACTCTCTTACCTTCCAGAATAGAAAAGCCGATCCTCTGCAAATGATCGATACCCAAGGCAATCTCTGCCGACGCGATCTTAGGTGGTGCAGACGCGAAGAGGCACAAAGTCAGAAGAAAGGGGGCGGCAAGGAAGTTAGTCGTCGAAAACGAGGACCGTTTGAGAATGCCTTTATTCATCATTGGAGGATTTGTACAAGTTGCTCGTTAACTTGTAAAGAAAGACCCCTAGGACGCCTATAAAAATGCCGATCACTCATCCTCCCACGAACAACGCCACAAAGGTGTCAAGCAAAGCGAGCAGATCCTCGTAAGTGAAATCACCCCATGCGTAATCGGGACTAAGGAGCTTGTTCTCCCGATAGGAAAAGCCAAAAAGACGCAAGACTTCCATACCTATCTTGTAATCGGCATAATAGATTGGACCCATGGTGAATGGGTTCGAAATCCACTGCAAGGCTACGATCACAGGCAAATTCGCCCGTAAGACGAGCGAAAGAAAGAAAACGACTAACATCTGAACCCCGACGATGGGCAACATGGCCACCCAAACTCCCCAAAAGATCGCCGGGACCACGTACCTGCCTCGAAATGACCAAAGGTAGGATCGTTCATAAGCCGTTTTAGAAAACAATTTGAGGATAGGATATCGGTGTACGTTCGACCTTCGAGGCAAAGGTCGCATGAATTTCTTCAATCTACGGATTCGCTTGAATCGTTTTTCGTCGCCTGGAGTCATAATGGCAGGTTTTTGAAAACTTCCCTTACCTTAAGCATCAGTCGCTCTTTTCCCCCAAGCAAGTTTTCCTCAAGATTCAAGCGACGGTCTCCAAACTCATGAATGTGGAGGTTGGAAAATTTCTTTTGGCAAATCCTCTTAGCCTCTTCGTCTACGAAACCCGCAAACAGGTAAGAGGTTCTTGAAAACTTTTCCGCCATTCCAGCCATCTCAAAGGGTGCCTTGCCCTCCATGGACGTTTTGTCGAACTTACCTTCCCCTGTGATCAGATAGTCGCAATTTCCAACCTTCCGGTCGAGATCAAACCAAATACGAAGTAATTCAAAGCCTGAAATCAAAGAGACTTCATAACACAGGCCCAACCCATATCCAATACCCCCCGCCGCCCCGCTGCCGGGAACTTTCACGGTCTCCTCCGCCTGCGGCAAAATTTCTCCCAAGCGTAAAACCATTGACTTAAGCTCCGCCTCCATAAGGTTATGGTCTTCCTCGGACAAGCCTTTTTGCCCTCCGTATTGATGAGTTGCTCCGTTTGTCCCAAGCAGGGGGTTGCGGACGTCGCAGGCAATTTTAAGCGGCGGCAATTTTTGCAAGTCGGCGGCATTGAGTTTGGAAATTCGGGACCAACGTTCAGGACTTGGAAAGCAAATCCTCGAAGAAGATCGGTCGGTAATCTCAAGACCCAAGGCGCTGAGGGCGCCCATACCAAGGTCGTTGGTCGCGCTTCCCCCAATACCTAGAAGAATCGCATCCGGCTCGAGGGAAGCGCAGTATCTTAAGACCTCCCCAACCCCTTTGGTCGATGTTTTCCATGGGTTTCGCTCTTCTTTTTTCAAATCCGCCAGTCCGACGATACCCGCCATTTCAACCACTGCGATCTTTCCGGATCTCGGCAAATCCAACAAAGCAGCCACGGATTCGGGCAACTTTCCAAGCT
>JAYOEB010000109.1:5564-6860 GCA_038116775.1 Opitutia bacterium
ATCCGAGGCCTGTACCGAGTGAATCTCTCCCTTGGCTGGGTGGGTTAGAATCGTCCCGAAGCCTTCTCCCCCATCACTCAACGGCACCCTCTCCACATTCAAACTCCGATCAATCTCCTCAAGAGTTCTTTTGACGACTCTGCAGCACTCCAGAGCCGTCAAAGAGTCCTTGCACTTATCAAACGCAGTGAGAATTCTGGGCATGAAGAACTATCTCACTTCCTCACCCGTGTCCTCATTAACTACCTTGAAGTTTTCAACGTGATAGGTCTCGGCCGCTTCAAAGTTGAGACTAAGGTTATAGTTTTTTTGCATACGTTCGATGAGCTTGGAATCAGGCCCCCGCAATCTCCGCAGATTGTTTGGATGAAGAAAAACCTTCAGGCTCAACTCCTTTTGGACCGGTTCGGATGACTTGTATCGGCTGATCGCGTTGCTGATTTTTCTCTGGATCTCGATACTCACTGCCCTTGGCGACTTGACGATACCCCTTCCACTGCAATAGGGACAGGAATCGTAAATCCCGCTCGATTTGCTTTCGTCGTGCCTTTGACGGGTAATCTGCATGATGCCAAGTTGGGATATAGGCAATATGTTGTGCTTTGCCTTGTCATCAGCCATGGCCATCTTCATTTTCTGATAAACTTTGCGCTGATCGCTCTTGTTCTTCATGTCGATGAAGTCGACGATGACAAGTCCACCCAAATTTCTTAGACGCATCTGTCGGGCAACCTCCATGGCTGCCTCAATGTTAGCCTGAAGAATGAAATTCTTTCCATCCTTTCGATCTCCTTTGTGACTGCCAGTATTAACGTCTATGGAAACCAGGGCTTCGGTCTCCTCCATGACGATTTCCCCACCCGAGGGAAGCAAAACCCTCCGCATGAAGGTCTGCTCGATTTGCCTCTCTACGTTAAACCGTTCGAAGATCGGAATTTCCTCGTCAAAATGCGAAACTTTGGATTTTGACTTGGGGGAAATCAACTGGATCGTTTGTATCAGTCGATCATAGTCCTCCTTATTGTCCACCTGCACGCGATCGATGTCGTCGGTCAGGAAATCTCTGGCCGTCAAGCCGATCAAATCGGGTTCTTCATAAAGAAACGAAGGACTTTCCTGAGACTTCATCTTGGCTTCGATCTCATCCCATTGTTTCTTGAGCAAATTCAAGTCACGGTCGAAAAAACGTTCGGGTTTATTTTGACCCGCCGTTCGAATGATGACTCCCATTCCTTCGCGTAGCGAGAGGTTCCCAATGATTCTCTTCAACCGAGCCCGTTCTGCCTTGTCTTCAAT
>JAYOEB010000109.1:6870-8358 GCA_038116775.1 Opitutia bacterium
GTCTTCAATCTTTCTGGAAATCCCGCATTGCCCGGCGTAGGGCATGAGCACCAAAAACCTGCCCGGAAGAGAAAGATTGGTGGTGGTTCTCGGGCCCTTGCTGCCTATTTGAGCCTTGGTAATCTGAACCACAATCTCCGAACCGATGGGGAATGCCTTGGGGATATCCTTGACTGATTTGACTTCGTTTTTGCCAGAGGACTTTTTCTTGTTCTCCCTGACGATTTCTATCGAAGGATCGTTGTTTGCCCCGGGCAACATGTCCCAATAGTGCAAAAACGCGTTCTTCTCCTGGCCAATGTCAACGAAAGCGGCTTTCAAGCCAGGCTCTAAATTCTGAACCTTACCCTTGAAGATAGCTCCGACCATTCGATCTTCGCCCAATCTTTCGACGTCGAATCCTTGAAGAATTCCATTATCAATTCTCGCAACCCTTCTTTCCAGGGCTTCGGTGTTGATGATCAACTCTTTGTAGTCCTTGTTGGCTTCCCTGCGAAAGAAGGTGAGGATTCTTTCGTAAATGGGGCGGTTTTTCGCTCTTTCCAGCGCCCCGTCCCTGAGTTCCCTCTTGTCGATTAAAATGGGTTCCGGTTCGACTGGAGGAGAGCCAACGTCATTTTGCGGAGAAGGTTGCGATTCCTTTGTTTTGGAACGCCCTCTCGCGCCTTGCTTTGCATATTTTGATCTGCGCTTAGTGTTTCTTGCCATGATGAATGGGTTTGCGGAAACCACGATCCATCGCAGCGAACAAGATAGAGAGACGCAAAGTAAGCCGTCTCATCTAAATTCCTTTCGATGACGATAAACGCTTTGTACCACTCCCAACATCATAAAGCAAGTTACGAGAAAGGAACCACCATAGCTAAGAAAAGGCAGGGGGAGACCCGTGATGGGCGTAATGCCGATAGTCATCCCAATATTGACGAACATATGCGTCATCAAAAGGACGGACACTCCAACGGCAATCATTGCGCCGAAACGATCGGACGCTTTCGCCGCTACCTTGAGGCAACCGAAGATTATCAACCCAAACGCCAAAACGGCAAGCAAGCTTCCAAGCAGTCCGGACTCTTCCGCGAGGACTGCGAATATGAAATCATTGTGAGCGACCGCCGTAGGCAAATAACCCAGTTTTGCTTGCATTCCGTTACCCAAACCTTTGCCGGTAATTCCACCAGTGGCGACGGCGATCAAAGCTTGTATGCGGTTCCAGTTCGCTCCGATCCCGTGCGGGTCTTCCACCTCCGGCGCGATGAAGGTAAGAATGCGTTTACGTTGATAATCCTTGAGTGGTACGAGAGACGTTTCCTCGTAGGCAACGACTGCCTCCTCGGAACGTGGATTCTCTGATTTATATTGATAGTATTGAAAGACGTCCCACCCGAGCACACTCACCAAAACCACAAATACGACAAATGTGGCTAAGAAGAACCTTGTGGGTATGCGGGCGACGTACAAAAGAGAAAATGCGATGGGTGGAAAGACCAG
>JAYOEB010000110.1:0-8343 GCA_038116775.1 Opitutia bacterium
AATCAACCCGCAGGCCGTCCAGCGTGGAGACCGAGGCCTCGGCAAAATCGGCCGTTTATTGACTTCCCGCTTGGAGGGAGGGCTTGCCGCACGCGATGATCGAAGCGATGGCTGCGGGCCTTGTTCCTTTGGTGTCTGCGGTGGGCAACGTCCAGAGTGCGGTCAGCAACGGCGACAACGGACTTTTGCTGGAACCTCAAAATCCATCCTCCATAAGGGAAGCCCTCAGGGAAATCCTTTCCGACTTTTCGCTTCTGGAAAAAATGGGAAAAGAAGCCCATGTTTTCGCGGAGGAAAATTTTTCCACGGAAAAGGCGATAGGGAAACTCTCGGCCGTCGTCCGGGAAGTCTTGCAAGCAAAGCCGAACCCTTAGTTTTTTTATGTTATTCTCCCTTAAGAAAAGTCTTTACGAAAGGATTCCGCTGCCCCTGAAAAAGTTGTGTTGCCAGTTGCCCTTCTCTTGGTTGGCGGGGAAAAAATATCGTGAAGCGTACAACCGGGGAAGATGGTTCGACCTCGCGGCAAGAGAAGAGATCTTGGCCTACCAGGAAAAAGCCCTGAGCAGGTTACTGAGGCATGCTACCCTACAGGTGCCGGCATATCAATCACTCAAGGGAGTGGTTGCGAAATTCAAGCCACTGGAGGCTCTGAATGCCTTTCCCTTCATCGAAAAGGAAGAATTGCAAAGGGAAATCGACAGGTTCTTGCCCCGGAACTTTGATGAAATTCCCAGCTATGAAACCACTACGGGGGGGACTTCGGGAAATCAATTGAAGTTCTTTCTGGATGATTCCTCGCAGTCCATGGAAATGGGGTTCATGCACCGGCAGTGGAAGCGGGTTGATTATTCTCCCAATGATAGAAAGGCGGTATTTCGGGGAGTCTCTTTTCACGGCTTGAAGCCCAATGTCTTTTGGCAGGAAAACCCAATCTACAACGAGCTTCAGTTTTCCCCTTTTCACATGAGTGAGAAAAATCTTGGCCTGTATTTTGAGGAGTTTGTGCGATTTGCCCCGAAGTTCGTTCATGGCTACCCATCGGCGATTGAGATTTTCGCCGAGTTCATCGCTCGGAACGATCTGACCGGGAAGCTTCCGGCGATTCGCGCGGTTCTGCTTGGCTCGGAGGGTGCGAGCGACGAACAACGTCGACGAATCGAGCGTGGTCTCCGCTCCAAGACGTACGCCTGGTATGGATTGAGCGAGCGGGTGGCGCTGGGTGGAGAATGCGAGAAAAACACCAGCTACCATCTGATGCCGGACTACGCTTACGTCGAACTGATCAGGGAGGATGGGTCCTCTTGCCTGGAAGCAGGTGAGAGGGGCGAAATCGTCGGGACCAATCTGTTCAACTTTTCATTGCCTTTGATTCGATACAAGACGGGAGACTTTGCGGAATTTCTACCGCCTACATGCGAATGCGGCAGATCCTGGAACCGAATCGGCAAGGTAAGCGGCCGATGGAAGAAGGAATTCGTCATAGGTCGTTCGGGCGCCAGGATTTCAACCGCCGCCCTTAATATGCACGGCGACCTCTTCGAGTCCGTCCTTCGCTATCAGTATTTTCAGGAGCGTCTTGGGAAGTTAGTGGTCAAGATCCTGCCCAAACCCGATTTTTCAGACCTCACGCGATCAAAAATCGAATCGGCTTACCAACGGAAGGTAGGAGATGAACTCGCGGTGGAGGTCAAAATAGTCGAAGACATACCCCTGACGGAAGGGGGGAAGTTGAAAATGCTCGACTCCAGGATAGGGAGTGAGGAAAATTCACCGCAGGCATAGATATGAAACAGGTAATGCAATCCTTGAAGAGTGGAAAGACGGAGGTTTCGGAAATCCCGACGCCCAACGTCGGCGCTTGCGAACTCTTGGTCGAGACTTCCCATTCTTTGGTTTCGTCCGGAACGGAGCGGATGCTCGTTGAATTTGGGAAAGCGGGTTGGTTGGAAAAAGCCAGGCAGCAACCCGACAAGGTCCGCATGGTGCTGGACAAGATGAGAACCGATGGTCTGGGCCCAACCTTGGAATCGGTTTTCGCGAAACTGGAACAGCCGCTGCCATTGGGTTATTGCAACGTGGGAAGGATTCGTAGGATGGGGGAAAAGATCACCGGTTTTCAAGTTGGAGACCGCGTGGTCAGCAATGGCAAGCATGCGGAATTTGTGGGAGTTCCTCAAAATTTGTGCGCCCTCGTACCAGCCTCCGTCTCGGATGAGGAAGCTGCCTTTGCGGTCCTCGGCGCGGTTGCCCTCCAGGGCATTCGCCTCGCCAAGCCCACCCTGGGCGAAAGTGTGGTGGTGATGGGGGCGGGATTGGTCGGGCTCATGGCCATCCAATTGCTTCGGGCTCATGGATGCCGGGTATTGGCGGTTGATTTCGACGAGGCCCGCTTGAAAATTGCTTCCGAAGCGGGAGCTCAAGTTCTCAACTCCTCGACGACGGAGAGCTTGGAGGATGCGGTGATGAATTTTTCGCGGGGAAACGGAGCGGATGCCGTGATCATAACCCTTTCCAGCAAAAGCAATGAACCCGTTGGTCAAGCGGCCAGGGTCAGTAGAAAAAAAGGAAGAATTGTTTTGGTCGGGGTGGCCGGTCTCGAACTTTCCCGAGCCGATTTCTATGAAAAGGAACTGAGCTTTCAAGTCAGCTGTTCCTATGGTCCGGGCCGATATGATCGGAATTACGAGGAAAAGGGAAAGGATTACCCGATTGCCTACGTCCGTTGGACCGAGCAAAGAAACTTTGAGGCGGTTTTGGACATGATGGCCGAGGGAAAGCTTTCGGTGAAGCCTCTCATCTCCCACCGCTTCCCCATCGAAGAGGCTCAAAAAGCCTACGATTTGATTCTTTCCGAAGAACCTTCTCTGGGGATTCTCCTCGAGTATCCGTCCGGGGCATCCAAAGATGAGACCGAGACGGTCAGCTTTAAAAGCGGAGGTGAAGGAACAGGTCGAGAGCTTTCCCTTAGCTTTGTCGGCGCAGGCAACTATGCCGCCAAAACTTTGATCCCCGCCTTTCGCGAAACCGGGGTTCTGTTGTACGGAATCTCCTCCCAAAACGGAGCCAGCGGAGCCTTCAACGGAAAAAAGTTCGGTTTTGAAAAAGCCACTTCTAATTCCCTGAATCTGATCGAAGACGAAAGCTCCAAGGTAATCGTGGTGGCCTCGAGGCATGAAACCCATTTCGAGTACGCCAAGGCGGCGATGTTGGCGGGCAAGCCGGTTTTTGTGGAAAAGCCTCTCTGCATCACCGGCCAGGATTTGGATGAATTGGAAGAGCTTTACCGCTCTCTCTCCTCCACCGAAAGGCATCCTTGCCTAATGGTTGGGTTTAACCGCAGGTTTTCTCCGCATATTCGAAAAATCAAGGAATTGTTGTCATCCTGTCAAAGTCCCAAGAGTTTCGTGATGACCGTCAATGCGGGTGCTCTTCCCGAGGATCACTGGATTCATGATCCAATGGTCGGTGGAGGGCGCATTGTTGGAGAGGCCTGTCACTTCATTGATCTGCTGCGCTTTCTCAGTGGCGCCAAAATCAAGGAATATTTCAAGACCTCAATGCCTTCCGCCAACTCGGATTCGGTCAGTCTGCAACTGGCGTTTGCGGACGGTTCGATTGGAACCGTTCATTATTTCGCCAACGGCGGCAAGTCCTTTCCCAAGGAGCGCTTGGAAGTTTTTTCCTCGGGTCGAATCTTACAACTGGATAACTTTCGAAAGCTTCGTGGTTTTGGGTGGAAGGGTTTTCGAGCCATGAATTTGTGGAAGCAGGACAAGGGGCATCGTGCTTGCGTCCGGGCCTTCGTCGAATCCATTCGCTTGGGGAATCCGCCCCCCATTCCCGCAGAGGAAATCTTCGAGGTCAGTCGGGCGGCCATCGACTTGCAAAAAAACACATGTTCCTAGACCTTATTGCCGGGGCCCGGCCCAACTTCATGAAAGTTGCGTCGATCATTCGGGCCATCGACCAAAGGCGAACGAATTCAAGCGACTTGGCCTATCGGTTGGTTCATACCGGTCAGCATTACGACCACAACATGTCGGCCGCCTTCTTCCAGCAGCTGGAAATTCCCGAACCGGAGGTTAATCTTGAGGTAGGTTCGGGAACGCAGGCAGAACAAACTTCCGCGATTATGATCGCTTATGAGCAATTGCTGCAGGAAAACCCACCCAGCCTTTGCGTCGTGGTGGGTGACGTCAATTCGACTATGGCCTGCGCCATCAGCGCCCGCAAGAGAGGTGTGCGGGTCGCCCACGTCGAAGCCGGCATTCGTTCCGGGGATATGTCGATGCCAGAGGAAATCAACCGCATCGTCACTGATTCAATCAGTAATTTCTTTTTCACCACGAGTGAAACCGCAAACCAAAACCTTGCCGGCATGGGAATTCCGGGTGAGAGAATTTTTTTCGTGGGTAACACCATGATCGACACCTTGCTGGCCAATCGGAGTCGTTTCCTTCGCCCTGGGATTTGGGACGAGAAGGGGCTTTCGGAGAAAAATTACCTCATGCTTACCCTGCATCGTCCTTCGAACGTCGACCACGCGGAGGAATTTTTCCAATTGCTGGAGGCAATCGGAGAGGGCGCGCGGGGCTTGCCTGTGATTTACCCGGTGCATCCGAGATCTTCGGAGAAGATCAAGCAATTGGGAAAGATTCCTGAAAATATCAAGTTGGTCGCTCCGCAACCCTACTTGGAATTTAATTACCTGGTCCGTCACGCCAAGGCAGTCATAACCGATTCGGGAGGGATCACCGAGGAAACGACCGTCATGGGCATTCCATGCATGACCTTGCGCGATTCGACCGAAAGGCCCGAAACCATCAGCTTGGGAACCAACGAATTGGTGGGGACCAATCCCGAAAAAATCAAACCTTGCTTGGATCTGCTTTTTTCGGGAAAGTGGAAGGACGGAAAGATCCCCCCGAAATGGGATGGCAGGAGCGGGGAGAGAATCGTTCGCAGCCTGGAGAAGATTCTGCTTTCTTGAAAAAGATCCTTTTGTTTTGGCATACCCTGCGCTTTCTCAAGTTCAGGCAGATATACGGCCGGCTTTACTTTCGTTTCTTCAAGCCTAAAAAGGTAGCATCGCCCGTTTGCAAAGCCAGGAGCCTCATGGCCAGTGCCGTCCCCTTTCCTCTCAAGCCTTGCAAGTTTCCCGAACCCGACGCCTTTTCATTCCTGAACCTTCGGAAGGAATTTTCCGAAGTTGGCTGGGAAGGGAGGGGCATGGAAAAACTGTGGCGCTACCATCTTCATTATTTTGATTACCTTCTGGCTGAAAATTCGCAAAACCAGCGTCAAAGAAAAATTTTCCTAATGGAAGATTGGATTTCCAAGAACCCACCCTTTGATGGAATCGGTTGGGATTCTTATCCGACCTCCTTGCGAATCGTAAATTGGATCAAATGGACTCTGCTAGACAATCGAATCGAAGCGGACCTGTTGGCAGGTCTGGCTCTGCAAACCGAATGGTTGAGCAAGAGGCTGGAGTTTCACCTCTGCGGCAATCATTTGATCGCCAACGCCAAGGCCTTGATTTTTGCAGGCCTGTTTTTCGAAGGTAGAGATGCGGACAAGTGGCTTAAGTTGGGAGTGGGTATCCTGCGAAAGGAGTTGAACGAACAGATTCTCGAGGATGGCGGCCACTTTGAGAGAAGCACCATGTACCACGGAATCGTACTCGAGGATCTTCTCGATCTGATTAATCTTCTCAAGGGTAGGGAAATGGAAAGCTCCCTTCTTTCCGAGCTTGGGGACGAACTCTTGAAGAAAGCCAGGCAAATGGCGAATTGGTATCATGCGATGATGCAACCGGACGGACGGCTTTGCTTTTTCAACGACTGTTCGATCGAACTTGGAACGGATCCCGGATCCCTCCTTGAATATGCCCGTGAACTGGGATGCGAAATCCCCGCCTTCGAAAACCAAACGAGGGAATTTCCGGCGTCGGGATATCTGCGCTTGTCCAATCCGGAGAGTACGGCCTTGGCTTGGTTGGACGTCGGAGCCATAGGCGCCGACTACGTTCCGGGACATGCCCATGCGGACTCCCTCTCCTTCGAGTTTTCCTTGTTTGGAAATCGGCTTGTGGTCAACGGCGGCTGCTCCACCTACGAGGCCAATGAGCAAAGGCTCCTCGAGCGCTCCACTCGCTCTCACAGCGCCTTGGAATTGGGAGGCCTTGATTCTTCCGAAGTGTGGAGTTCCTTTCGAGTGGCAAGGCGAGCGAAGCCCTTGAACAAGAGATGCAAACTGAGTGAATCGGTCAAAACCGTTTCCTGCTCGCATGATGGCTACGTTTCTCGGTTAAGGGGAAAACCGGTTCATCAAAGAAGGTGGGAGCTAAGCGAGAATCAATTCCTGATCGCAGACGAGGTAATCTGCCAATGCCGGCATCCCGGCATCGCTCGTTTTATCTTTCATACGGAGATCGAAGCGGTTCCGACTGCATCGGCCAACCAATGGCTTCTAACCAGAGAATCCCGTGAGTTGGCCACCGTGGAAGTGATTCGAGGCAAGGGAATGCTTCGACGAATTCCGTACGCCTCGGGCTTTGGGCGACTGGATGAGACCTGCGTTCTCGAGGTTTCCTTGGATGGCTTTCATGCGGAAACCAAATTTTTCTGGGAAAAGTAGCTTTTCGTCGTGAGATCGATCGCCATTGTGATGAGTTATCCGCTGAAGCGGGAACTGGCGGTGGGCAACCGGATTCTTTCCTTCATCGAAGTGGCTCAAAAAAAGGGATACCTCGTCGAATTGTTTTCCCTCGCTGGTGATTCGATCCAAGATTTGCAGGGAGTGCGACGTTTCGAGATTGCCCAAGCCCCGAGGGTTTTTCCCGGATTTGTCGGTCGGGCCCTAAGCGAGGCGCTCATGGCGAGGCGTTTGCTCAGCCAGCTCAAAAAGCAAAGATACGATCGGATTTTGGTGAGCATTCCCTCGATGTTTCTCTTGTTCCTGTTTTCGGGGCGGTTTTGCGGAACTTTTCATCTGGACCTAAGAGACTTGACTTGGGAATATCTCTCCGACCAATCAATCGTTCAAAAGGCCGCCAAGCGATTCTTTCGAAAGTTGGCGAGGAAACGGATCAATTGTTTTTCAACCATTACCGTGACCAACCAGACCGAATACGACTACCTCAGGAACCAGTTTGAGATTTCCGAGACAAGGCTTTGCATGGCCCCCAACGGAATTTCCAACGAACAATTTCAAATCCTTGCGAAAACTTATTCGAAAGTGGAGAAAAGCGAAGAGCCCCTGACGATTTCTTACGTTGGAAACGTCGGAATTCCTCAAAACTTGTCCGTTCTAGTCGCCGCCGCCCAAGAACTCCCGGAAGTGAGGTTCAATTTGGTCGGTACCGGAGAAAACCTAGCCAAGGTAAGGAGGCGCAAGGAGGAGGCGAATCTTTCAAACCTTATTTTCCTCGGTTCGCTTCCTTGGCAAGACCTGATTCGAATCTACCGGGAAAGCGACGTGCTGTATGCCCAACTGAACCGAAATTTCAAGGGTGCCGTCCCCTCAAAGCTCTATGAATACCTGGCAACGGGAAAATTCATCATCTACGGCGGCGAAGGCGAAGCGATAAGATTGATGAGCGCTTTCGATAACAACCTAATCATTCCCCCGGATAACCCCCAGGCCTTGATCGACGCAATCAGGAAAGTCCGACTCCATTCCTTGCACCAAAACTTATCCTCGCGGAACCAAGCTGGAATAGCTTCCTCCTTCATTCGCGAAAAAAACCTCGAAAAATGCTTTGAAATGTGGGGCTGACTTCTCCCGCTCAATTGAACATACTGTCTTAGAGTGAATTGGAACTTTACAAGAGGATCGAAGCTATTCGTCAATTTCCTGATTGCCTGCGTGGTTGCCTACGTGGTTCCCGTCTACTTCGCCCCTCCCATGGAGACCTTGGTGTTGATACCCAGGGAGCGTCATCTGATTTACGTGCTTTTCTTCGCCTGTTCCTTTTTGATCTTCGGGGAAATGCTTGGGGCATCGGACCGACGAATCATCAAACTGTCCCTCAGGCATCTGCTCCTGCACCTTTTGTCTGCGGTCCTTGCAAGCATCATTCTCATTCTGGTGGTTTGGCTCTTCGAATACAACTTCGTGGGCCGACGGGCGATTTTGAAGATCCTATTCTTCACCGGCGCGTTGGGCTTTGTCTTTGCATATTTTTTCTCTCTTTTGGCCCAAAGGTACAGGAGTCGAGTTTGTTTTTTGTTGGAACCGGCAAAACAAAGCCGGATAAAACGAGCCCTCCTTTCCCAAGAGAACGCCTTCGAATGGATTGAAGGGGATGAGGATCCCATGAATGGAGCGCGGATCGTGGAG
>JAYOEB010000111.1:0-8205 GCA_038116775.1 Opitutia bacterium
ACGGATCAGGAGGTTGGGAGTTCGACTCTCTCCGGGTGTGCCACTTTAAATAAGCGGGAATTCACATGGTTGCCTCTCCTTTTGGTCATTTTGCCAAGTTCCGGATTTCCTTTGGAAAGCACCACAATTATCCGCTGAATTAGACGTTAACGGTCTCCCAAAAAAGCCAACGCTACGTAATAATCTGTTATTTAAAGCCAAATGCTTACTGCCTGAGAAACAGGAAGTCGTAATTTACTCCGTCTCCCGGCAAGCAACTCCAAGCCCATTTGGTTGAACCCTTCTTCGTAAGATACTCGAGCCTTGGAGGTTTAGACTAGGGAAATCCACAGTTTATCGAATGATCGGCTCAAGCCATTCCACAAGAGTGCGAATGCTTTGAGTCAAAGTAGAGCGTATCTACTTCGATTTGCCCTTAGGTTTGGAAGTTTCCAAAGAAAGAAGGGCTCGGCAAAGATCGATCCATAAGTAATAAAAAACAAAGAACATGTAGGTCAGAAAGGGCAAAAGCAAAGCAAATAAAATGCCGCCAAAACATGAAAAACAGAAAGTAAGCGCAGAAAAAGCCTCTATATGTTCGCCGAAAAGAACGTCGATGCTCGAGTATGCCATTCCCAAAAAGGCAAGGGTTGCCCAAAGACCAAAGATTAAGGGAACCGAACGCATGTAAGACTTGACCATGAAAGAAAGAAGACCAAGAGCCTCTTCGCCTACGCTGGCTTCCTTGTCGCCCAAGTTTATATTGACGGTGCTGGGGTTAAATCCACAGATCGCGACGTAAAGAGCGCCAAAAGCCAGCAGGCATCCGAATCCCAGTAGAATCGGTTCACTGTATTTGATCATGTAATAGAAACCACCGCTCAGGGTTAGAAATCCAGTGAGTACCGACATCAAGACTAAGGCATCCAGAAAACCCTGCGTTGCGATTTTACCAGGGGAACGGGAAATCAATTCTTTACCGGATCCCATAAACTTGACCGCAATGTATTGGGCGATGGCGATCAAAGGAATTCCTAAAAGGCTGTAGAGAAACATATCCCAGTTTTCAGTTTTAATCGACCCTATCAGCGCGAGAACCACGAACAGCAAAGTCGCGAGGACAGCGGAAATATGACCCAACTTAAGAAGCCAATTCTCAACGATCTGAAGCAAACCTGGGGTAAGGACTTTTTTGAAAAAGTCTATAATCTTATCGATGATCTTGAGATGGGGCAGGTAGACCGTGACGTCCTTAACCTCTTTAAGTTTCGACAAGGCCTTGCCAGCTTCGTTGATGGCTTCCTTGCTTTTGTCCTTGAGTTTGTCGGTATCGGAGATTGGTGGAGGAGCATCCTGATTCTCGCATTTAACCCCAATGGTGAAAAAGGCTCCGTCTGACAAAGGCTTCCAGCCACTCATGCCAGGCATCCAGGCGCGAGTGTCGGGGGTAAACTCTCCTTTTTCCAGCTTGGCGTTGATTTCATCGACCTCAAATTTTTCGCTTTCACCATTTCCCGTGGAGACGTTTATCTTACTCATTGTACAATTTTTTTAAGTTAATAAATTATTCTAATAGTCGAATATGGATTCATACTTTAGACTTAAGTTAAATTTTCAAGAATATTATCGAAAGAAATCAAAGGCTTGTACACCGATATGAAATTTTTTCATAACCCAATGCAATTCCTCGCAAACACGTCTGATTTTTAGCAAACTGCAAAGTCTCTTAGCGGAGCAAGCAGTCTCGGCTAATATACTCCAACTTAGCCAAAGAGCATAAGGATATTGCCCTTCAGCGAGAATGGGAAGCTTCGAGCGCCCTTACGGAATCAGACCTCAAGCCCGTTCTTTTTCTGAGCCTGAATCCGAATTTTCGTCATCGGCAGGAGTCTTTCGCTTATCCTCGGCAACGCCTTCATTATCGCTGTCTTCGCTCTCAGAATGATTTTTCCGGCTGTCGTCATCGATTGAATTTTCGCTGGTATTTGCCGTAGCAGATTCGGAATTCACGGATTCATTCGCTTTTTCAGCAGTATCCTTAAGCTCGTTGTCCGAGGGTTCCTCGCTTTCATCCTTTTCTTTTTTCGGAGATGAATCTGGATCGCCCTCCGCTGCCTTGTTTTCGTTGGCTTTGGATTCGACTACTTTCGAATCGGAAGGGGAATCGGGAGTTTTCTTATCCGAAGAGTGGTCTTTCTTATGGTCCGAATCCTTAGTGGGTTCGCTCTTTTGATCACTACGGTTCGCGGCAGAGGCAGAATCGGGCTTATCCTTGTCGTCGTTATCCTTGGAATCCGCGTCCTGATTCTTGTTCTTTACCTTATTGAGGACCTTTTTCTTTCTTTCATCCTCCGCTTTTGCCTGAGCGGCCATCTCCTTTCTGGCGTTGATGAAGGACATGATGCAAAGGATTACGAATATCAGAAGCAAGCCGGAAGTAAGAAGCATCGACAAGGGCTTTAGCGCGGAAGCGTGGATGATTCCGTATGGTTCGCCCTTGAGCCAATTCATTTCCGCAACCGCGCTCCCAATTCTTTTGGCGCTCATGACAAACCCGAGAAGACCAACCAATACGGCGACATGCATGAAGTGCTTGCGGGCATTTGGCTTCATTTCCGCAGCCTGCGCGAGCAGGATGAGCAAAAGTCCGATGATGCCGGGAATGAAGGCAGTCCAACTTTTGGAAAAACTCAGGGATGATCCCGACTCGGGTAAGGGATCCAGATCGACGTTTTCCCAATTATTGGAGGAAAGGGTAACGGGACCAGGGTTTCCCGCGGTGTTTTTGTAAATGATTCTCAAAGTGGAGGAATTGACGTCGATTTTCGTCCAGTCGATGGAAACGCTTTGCTCGCTGCCTGCGTTGTCGTAGCGTTCGGATTCGAGTAAGAGTCCTTCCATGGTTTCTCCGCGCGACGAAGCGTACCAGAAGGATTGAAGGGGGTTGTCGTTGGCTCCGTTCTCGGTTGCAAAATTTTTCTGGGACGCCACGCGGGCATGATCTTCATTTAGTTTGTGGGCAATCCACCAGACGTTTTCTCCCGCAGATTCGGGGCAGGGGATGAAGTCCATGGTGTGATTGGTCTCCCCATCGGAAAGAATGAAGGAGGCGTCGTTGGCCAAAGGACCTTTTAACTTCAGAGTCAGACCCGGATCTTGAATGAGATAACCGGTCAGGCCCGTTAAAATTAAGATTCCTCCAATAACAAAAGTTGGTATTTTAAGCATCCTGTTAAATAATTGAACTTAAGCGAAACAAGCAAGCCCGTAACTTCCAAAAAAACTTAAAATGAGCTTTTGAAAGCCAACTTTTTGACTTAGGTTGCAGTATTCTCAACATTTATGAATCTTTCAAAGCCTTCTCCAGTACTGGATGAAAAAACCGTTCGAAAACCTGCCGCAAGCAAACCGTGGAAGGTGATCGTGCTCAATGATCCGGTCAACCTGATGAATTACGTGGTAATGGTCTTTCGAAAAATCTTTGGTTTCGATGAAACCAGAGCCATCAAGCATATGATGGAAGTTCACGAATTGGGAAAGTCCGTTCTGTGGACTGGGGAAAGAGAGCAAGCGGAAAATTACGTCTATCAACTGCAGAGGTGGAAACTGCAAACGATCTTGGAACAGGATGATTGAATTTCAGCTAAGGGTGGATTCCCGGATCTTACGGGGTATCATACCTAAGATCGAAGAATACTTTGCTTCCCTGCGGGATTGTCGGTGGGAGGAGTTGTTTCTTTGCCCCAATCCCGAAGACCAGGATTTTTCCGATGCCTGGAAGGATGGACTTAAGGAAGATTCGTCCACGGACAGATACGGGTTGGCTCGGGTGATCAAAAACGCAAAATTTCAGCACGGTTTCGTGCAACTCGAAGAGAGCGAAGCGGATAGCGTCATTCGGGGCTTGAGCGAGCTGAGGCTTGCCATCCGTATGGGTCCCTTGTCGAAAATAGAGGATCGTGAGCTGGAGACCGGAAACTTTGATCTCGACGATAGGGAAGGATCGGTGCGGTTGGCCTACTTTTCCTATCTCGTTCTGGCTGAGATGCAGGAGAAGCTGGTTTCTCACGCCAGCTAAAGATTTCTCAGAATTTGATTGTTGGCCACCGCAATTCCTCCAAGCATGGCCCCGACGATTCCCACGTATCCCTGATCAGTGCCGGCCAAGAATAGATTACTCCACTTCGTCGATCCGTCTCTTTTTTTGGTGGGTGATCCGTAGAGGGCTCCGTTTTCACGACTGGTGAACTTTCGAATGGTGCGGGGAGTAAAAGTATCGCGGAAGAGGGTTTTGGCTTTCAGATCCCCAAGATTGGAAGTCCCCCCGGGTAGAAAACGAAGTCCGTTCTCCAGTATTCGATCCTCCCAGGTTGATTTTCGCATAGCGTATTCATCAGCCTGCATCCGGGACCAGGACGCGTACTTGGCGGGGTGAGTGATTCTAATCTTGCTGCTGCCTTTTTCATTCGGGTTATTGGGATCAGTGTAATTCTCCGGCAGGCAGATCACTCCTGATTTCAAGTCCACCTCGTTTTCCGGTTCTTCGTAGGCGAAGGATTCGTCTTCATTGAAGAAAACCACCGTTTCCCGCCACCCGAGGTCTCGGGGCGATCCCTCGAATACGGAAATGGATTCGATGACGGAAAACCTACCGGTTTCGAAGACTTTTTGTCCTGCTTCCAACTTCAGCAGTTTTTCGGTTTCGGGGCCTCCGCAGGTCGAGACGTAGTGGTTGGCGGTAAGAACCTCTCCGTCTTTGAGGATGATTTCCGTGACCTTGTCGTCTTTGGTTCTGATTTCTTCCACGGGGGCGTTCATTCTTCTTTCAACTCCCAATTCCCGCAGTTTCCCGACCAATGGATCCAAGATGGAACGAATTCCTCTTTCCGGACGGGCAAGCCCTTGTTTGAAAATTGCGTCGAAAAGCATGATGAAAGTGGGAAAGTCTATATCGTTGGATCGGGCCGATCCATAGTAGCAAGTCGGGCAAAGAAGCATTTCTCCAAGTAGTGGATTCCGGAATGACTTCGATAAAATTTCTCGGGTCGAAAGTTCCTCGGCGTCAACCGCATAAGCGGGAAACTCTTCCATTCGCCTGAGAAAATCCAAAAAACGATCCTTTTCGGAAGGAAAGACCTTTTCGATTTCCGAAACAAAAAAGGAGAAGTCGTTATTGAAGCGCAAATGAGAGTTTCCAAACGAGATCCTTGAGGTCGACTGTTCGAGAAGTTGGAGCGAATCCAGTGAAATTCTCAGTTGCCTGCACAATCTAAGCAAGGGCGAGGCTTTGCCTGATCCCAATGAAGGAAAATTAGTCAAGGCGTGCAATCCGACGTCGAACTTGTATCCGCCTTTTGCATAAAAGCTGTTCAAGCCACCTACGATGAAATGTTTTTCCAAGAGCAAGACCTTCAGGCCGAACATACCGAGCCTGACTGCTGCGGCCAGACCAGACAAACCAGCGCCTAGAACGATGGCGTCGTAGTGATGGCTTCCTCCCGAAGATCTCTTGGGTGAAGCCGGGGACAACGCTTGTCTGATTTAAGGTTTAGGGGAAGACGGTCGTCTAGGCGGTCGCCTGGGATTCAAACTTAGGCAACAAATAATTCGCGGAACTATCCAGAGATTCGAGCTCCCTGTATTCGGCTTCAGGGACGTCGATGCCGTGCTGTTTGCGGAGTTCCATTACTATATCAAGAAAATCCATCGAATCCAAGTCGAGTTGGTCGCGAAGTCGAACCTCGGGCTTGACCTCCGAAAGGTCTTCGTCTGGGGCGATCTCAGCGATGATGTCTAATACGATTTGCTTAATCTTGTCCTTATTCATTTGAAAGTATTCTTAGCTATAGCCTAGCCAGAGAACTTTTTCAAGATAAGAACGGAATTGATTCCAAGCATTCCAAAGGAATTGTTGAGGATGACTCGTACGCCTCCCTCCTTCGCGACAGGGCCATTGGTGACCAGACCGGGGAGGGAACAGGCTGGGTCCAGATCGGTGACGTTCAAGGTCGCATGAACCTGACCATCCTCAAACGATGGCAAATTTCCCGCCAGTTCAATGGCTCCGGCGGCTCCCATCGAATGACCGATGAAACTTTTCGTGTTGTTGACCAGAGTGTTTTGGCTTTCTCCGAAAACGTTGCGAATGGCTTTGCACTCCTGTTCGTCTCCCTGGGGAGTCGAGGTGGCGTGCGTGCTGACGAGGTCGATGTCGCTTGGTTGCATGCCGGCGTTTTCAAGAGCCTGTCTCATGCATTGCTCCTGTCTCTCGGGGTTTGGAAGTACGTAGTCCGTACCGTCCGAGTTTATGCGGTACCCCACTATTTCAGCGATGATCCTAGCCCCTCTTTTCCGGGCATCCTGCAGGCGTTCCAAGACGTAAATGCATCCTCCCTCGCTGACGACGATTCCATTGCGTCCCGTGTCGAAGGGACGACTTGCTTGGGCCGGATCATCGTGAGCGGCCAGTGCTCCCTGACTTTTGAAACCTGCGAAAATTCCGTAGGCTCGGATGCTTTCACTCACTCCGCCGGCCAAGGCGTAATCACACTCACCCAGTCTAAGTTGCTGAACCCCTTGAATGATGCCCGCATTGCCGGCGGCGCAGGCGGCCCCGATGGTGTAGTGGGGACCGATGAGACCAAGGTTTACGGTTATTTCCCCAGCCGGATTGTTGGCTACGGTTCTCGGGTTGTGGTGATGGCTCCAATATTTGACCTCTTCGTCGTAGTGATCGAACAACTGGCAGACTTCGGTTTCGGTTTCGACGTTTCCGTGTTCGGTGATGCCAAGGTAAACCCCAATGCGGGAACGATCAATCGATTCGAGCGGCAAGTTCGAATCCTTGAGGGCTTCGTGGGCGCAGTAAATGGCAATGCTCCCCGCCCGGGTGCCGATTCTGATTTCCTTACGCTTTTGGTATTTGGTTTGTTCAAAGTCACAGACTCCAGCCGGCAAATCTCCCATGTTGCGAACTGGAAAGCGAGTGACCCCACTTTTTCCGGCCAGCAAATTCCGACGGAATTCCCCGATGTCGTTCCCAAGGGGACAGGTGAGGCCTATGCCGGTTATAACGATTCTATCCAATTTCATGTAAGGGAAGTGGAAAAGTCCTAGAGTGCATCATTTGTCGAAGATGGCAAGACGGCATGCGTGCGGAATGGCTAATATCGTATGCTGTAGGCATCAATCCGTTTTCGCAGGGTGGCCCGGGTAATTCCCAATAACGCCGATGCCTTGACCTGATTCCCCCCGCTTTCAGTCAATGATCTCTGGATCATTTCCTTTTCAACGAGTTCCAGAAGATTCGAGTCGGTAAGTTTGCGGGTATGGGCATAGGCGATGTCGTAACTTTCCTTAAGGGAAATCGAAGAGGGAGGAACGTCCAACGCGGTTTCCTCAAATGCCCCCAGGGTTTCGCTTTCGCCAAAGCCGCCGATTGACTCCTTGATCAAAACCGAGTCGTCGACGCTGGGATCTGAAACGGAAATCTCCGTCGCTTCCGATGGATCAGCGGGAAATTCATTTTTTTCCCTTGCCGGGGAATCATCGTCAAATCCGCCAAGGGTATCGGGTAGATCCTTGGTAAGTATTCTCTTGCCTTTGCAAACGACGGAAGCGGAGTGAAGGATGTTCTCAAGTTCCCTGACGTTTCCGGGCCAAGAGTATTTGGTGAGAACGCTCACGGCATCCTGCGAGATTTCCGTGGTCTTGGTGGAATGCTTTTTGTTGAGTTTCTGAAGCATGAAATCAATGAGTTCGGGCAAGTCCTCCATTCTTTGGCGAAGAGGAGGCGTCTCGATTCTCACTACGTTTAGGCGATAGTACAGATCTTCGCGAAAGGTTTTTTCCCGAACCATCGATTCAAGGTTTTTATGGGTTGCGGCAAGAAGGCGAACGTCGACTTTCTTGACTTTGGTGGCCCCGACTCTTTGAATTTCTCCCTCTTGAATCGCTCGGAGAATTTTGGTTTGAGTAGCCAATTGCATGTCTCCGATTTCGTCCAAAAACAACGTCCCTCCGTTGCACAATTCGAATTGGCCGGCCTTGGCTTCGGTGGCCCCCGTGAAAGATCCCTTCTCGTGTCCGAAAAGTTCGCTCTCGATCAAGTTTTCCGGTATGGCGGCGCAGTTGACGGCATGGAAAGGACCATCCGATCTGTGACTGTGCCGATGAATGCAACGGGCTACGAGCTCTTTCCCCGTACCGCTCTCTCCAGTAATCATA
>JAYOEB010000112.1:0-1118 GCA_038116775.1 Opitutia bacterium
ATCTTGAGGTTGTCGGGAGCAACGGTGTATGGTGGAATGAAGGGTATGGCGTTCATGCGGACGGCTCGCGAATCAATCCTTAGCTGGTCGAAGACGTCGAGCAGTTCGTCCGTCGAGCCGACGTCCGAGTCGACGACTCCTTCGAAAGGATCGGCCAAGGGCAGTTTGCTTGGTGGAGGCGACACCGAGATGACGGGGGGAGGGAAACCGCTGGGAGCTTGTGGCTCCGTAGAATAGGTGACGACCGGAAATTCAGGTTCGTCCGAGGCATTGGTTTCCTCGACGGGTTTTGCCGGGGGTTTCTCTTTGGGGATCTCCAACCTGATCAAGGTCAAGCGATCAGCCTCCAGAGGAACGGGAGCGTACCTGAGGGATGGGGGAGAGCTAAATGCGAGATATTTGTCCCGCTTGGGTGGAGGCGGATCGAACTTCTTCAAGTCTAGAAAGCCCAGAACATTGGAGTGCGGGCAAAAAAAGGCAGCCGCAAATGCGGCGAATGCGATGATTGATGGGACGCTGCGGATATTCATGATCATGGATGTACACTCATATAGTCGAACCGCCCGGGACAAACTTTACCAAAAACTTGAAAATTATTTCCATTCCGGCAAAAAATCCTGATGATCAAGGTGGACTTGGAGCAAGTCTTCCAAGCTATGAACGTCCAGTGGATGAACTTGAGCGGACTTGAACCTAAAGGCAGTGATCTTCAGCGGATCTCCGTAAGCATCCAATCGGGACTTGGTTTGGGCCCACACCGCAAAGGGATCGGACAGAGACTCTCCCTTTTGGCGGGCAATCTCGATTGCCTTTTTAAAAACTTCGTCGTCGCACTCGGGGAAATTACAGTTATAGTTGAGGTGAAGGTCGCAAGGACACTGCGAAACGATATGGCGGAAAACGGGAATCGATGGGATTTCGTCGCCCGAGAGTTCCGATGGCCTGCGGATGATCGTGACTTGTTCCTCCATGCAGGTACGGGCGATCAATTCGCTGTCGGTGGAAAGCACGACTTGGGAAAAAAGACCGGAATCGATGAGTTTTCGAACGGCCCGCAAAACCAGGGGCGTGCCATTGTACGGAATCAGATTTTTGTAAATTAGACGCATGCTGCCCAA
>JAYOEB010000112.1:1128-8115 GCA_038116775.1 Opitutia bacterium
CGAGCGATGACTGAACCAATGATTTTCAAGAACTGTTTCCTATAAAATTCACAACTTACAGGCAAGTTATTCGATTGCGCCGACCGAATCAACTTGGGATGATGCCGAAGATTAACTTTGAGGGCATGATTCCATATTCGAGACAAAGCATTTCCGAAGCGGACCGAAACGCTGTCCTCGAGGTCCTGCGTTCGGAATTCTTGACCCAAGGACCTAAAATTGGAGAATTTGAAGATAGGTTGGCCGAATACTTCAAGGCCGACTTCGCGGTTTGTTGTTCGAGTGGAACCGCTGCCCTGCACCTCGCCTATGCCGGACTTGGGGCAGACGCCCAGAGCATTGCCATCGTTCCGTCCATTACTTTCGCCGCGACCGCCAATGCCTTCCGATATTTGGGGGCAAAGATTGTTTTTTGCGACGTCGAACCCAAATCCGGCATTCTTTCACTCGATCATTTGCAGGAAATCCTTGCAGAGGTGACCAAGACTGGGGAAAGTAAAAAAATCTTTATTTGCGCCGTTTCTCTTGCCGGAAGACTCGCCCCTTTGGTCGAACTTCATGAGATCGGGCGAAAATATGGCATTCGCATCATTGAAGATGCCTCTCACTCGTTTGGTTCCTGGTCAGGCACAGTCGATTCCGACCGCAGGATCCGCTCGGGCGACTGCAAGCTCGTGGATGCCTCTTGCCTTAGTTTTCATCCGGTAAAACACATTTGTTGCGGAGAAGGCGGGGCTCTGCTGACCCATTCCGGCGAATTGGCGGACAGGGCAAGGAGATTGCGCTCGCATGGAATTCATCGTCCTTTTGACGACCAACACGAAACGCCGTGGTTTTACGAACAGCTCGAACTGGGGTGGAACTACCGAATGACCGACATTCAGGCTGCCCTTGGCATCAGCCAGTTGGAGCGGATCGAGGATTCGCTTTCGCGCCGGAGGGAAATCGCCAGAAAATACGACGACGCCTTAAACACCCCTTCATTTGCTCAAAGATTCGACTGCCCGGCCTATTCCGAAGGACATGCCTGGCATCTTTACGTCATACGCTTTGATCGGGAAGGTGACCGCGACAAGGCCTACAAATTCCTCAAGAACAAGGGCATTCAAACGCAGGTCCATTACTTGCCCTTGCATCGGCATCCTTATTACAGGGAGCAAATGGGCGAAATTTCGCTTCCGGGAGCAGAGAAATTTTCGAAGCATTGCTTGAGCATTCCGATTTTTCCCGATCTTCGCGAGGACGAGCAGCTACGCGTAATCTCTGCCCTCGCCGATTTCACGAGAATTTGCTAAGATGGCATACTCCATCCTCAGCGGCACTGAATTTTGTTCGGGTGATTATGCGATTTCTTCCATCCAAGCCTCCGACGCGATCAAGATAATGAATTGGAGAAACGATCAAATCGACGCCTTGAGGCAGACCAAACCGCTTACGGAAGAAGAGCAAAACAAGTATTTTGAGGAGAAAGTATTCAAGGAATATGAAAATCGCAAACCCAACCCCCTGCTGGTTCGCTTCACGCAAAAGGAAAGTCTCATAGGATACGGCGGACTCGTCCACCTCGAATGGGAGAAGGAAAAGGCGGAAGTTTCCTTTCTGTTGGAAACCGAACGAAGCGCCGACGGAGAACTCTATCTTTTCGAAATGAAAATCTTCATGCTCCTGATCAAGCGGTTGGCTTTTGATCATCTGCAGTTGAACGAACTCACCACCGAGGCCTACGCCCATCGTAAGCTTCACGTCGACGGACTGGAAAGTTGCGGGTTTTCAAGAATTGGAGTGATCCCCAAACGCATCAAAATCGAAGAACGCTGGGTGGATGCCGTCTTGGGTGCCTGCAAAAGATCGGACTACCTCGAGGAGCAAGGCAATCGATGACCGCCCCCGTCCTCCTTTTCACAAGCCTATCGGCAAAGCTTGCCCTTTATAAAGCGGTTCGAGAGCAGGCAAAGCTTTACGATTCCCGCTCCAAAGTCATCGGGGCGGACAGCAACCCCGGATGCCAGGCAGCCGGCAAAACCGAGTTGTTTCTGAAAACTCCACCGACCGACCGCTGGAATCTTTCCGACCTGATCGGATTTTGCCGAAAACATCAAATCACCCACGTCGTTCCAACTCGTGACGGCGAACTTGCTTTTTGGGCCAACCATGCGGATCAACTCAAGAAAATCGGCATCGAGGTAATGATTTCGTCCGCTCATGCCCTCGAGGTATGCTTGGATAAACTTTCCCTTTGCAGGGATTGGGAGGCTAATCTCCCCATACAACCCATCGAAACGGCCGTAAGAGCGGATGACATCGAAGCCTCGAAATTGGTGGTGAAGGAAAGGTACGGCTCGGGATCCCGAAAAATCGGCTTGGGCTTGAAACGCGAGGAAGCCGACCAATGGGGAAAAACCCTGCGGTTTCCGATCTTCCAACCTTACCTCAAGGGTCCCGAGTGCAGCGCCGAAACCTGGATCGATCGCAATGGGAAATGCCATGGCATGCTGCTCCGGTGGAGAAACAAAACAATCAACGGAGAATCTCATCAGACCGAAGTCTTTCACGACTCCGGCCTTGAGGAAAAAATCATGCGTGGATTGGAAAGAATTTCCGGTCTTCGCGGCCATTGCCTCGCCCAGGTCATTGTCCCTCAAGATGGAGAGCGCAAAATCGTCGAAGTGAACCCCAGACTTGGGGGGGCTTCTCCGCTTGCTCTTTATGCAGGCATAGAATCGATCCGGTGGTTCTTACTCGAATCCGCTGGTCGGGAAAAGGAAATCCCTGACTTTCCGAAAATCAGTCACGGGGCCAAACTGACCAAGGAAGACAAGGAGGTACTCATCGAATTCCCTTTTCCAACTCGACAGCTTAAGTTGTAAGCTTAGTCTTAGCCCACGATGCCAGCAAAGTCATTCGCCATAGCCAATCAAAAAGGTGGAGTTGGTAAGACCACCACCACTGTCAATTTAGGGGATGCGCTTGCAAGAATGGGCATTCCCACCCTCATCGTGGATATGGATCCGCAAGCGAATGCAACCAGCGCATTGGGTTTCGAAAAAAATCCCGGAGCCGGCGTCTACGAACCCCTTTTAAATGGAGAAGACCTTTCCAGTCGGGTCATTGGAGCCAGAAAAAACTTATGGCTTGTCCCCTCCGAACTTGATTTGGCCGCGGCTGAACTCGAATTGAGCTCTCAACCAAACTACCTCGTCAAGCTGCAAGGCTCCCTGCAATCCCTAAAGGCCAACAAGCAACTCGAAGTCATTCTCATTGATTGCCCGCCCACCTTGGGCTTGCTGTCGATGAACTCGCTCTGCGCCGCCGACTTCCTCATCGTGACCTTGCAAGCCGAGTACCTTGCGTTGGAGGGACTCAGTCAGATTATGGGCGTCATCGATCAGCTCAAGAATTCGAAACTCAACGCCAATCTGGCGATTGGAGGCATCGTCATGACCATGTACGACAACCGAACCAAGTTGTCCTATGAAGTTTGGCAGGAAGTGCATCAACACTATCAGGATCTTCTTTTTAAAAGCATAATTCCAAGAACCGTAAGACTTAGCGAATCTCCAAGTTTCGGAAAAACAATCTTCGAATACGATTTCAACGGCCCGGGAGCCTCCGCCTACGCCGCCCTCGCAAGAGAAGTCAGAGACAGGTTCCTGAGCATCGGCGAAAACACATGAGCCTGCTCTCCAAATTACGCAGTGGCCTGAAGATTGGGAGGATGCAAAAAAAAAACTCGAGTTATTCCTCAGCCTCAATAGCCGGTTTGGAGAAAAGATTGGGCTACTTCTTTAAAGACAAGAAGCTACTCGAACTTGCCTTGACTCATCCGTCGTCCAACCTGAATGACAATCAGGCTCCCAACAATCAAAGATTGGAATTTCTCGGCGACTCGATACTTGGCGCAGTCTTGTCTTCGGAATTATTCTCCTTGTTTCCGGAAGAGAACGAAGGTTCCCTGAGCAGAAAAAGATCCTTTTTCGCACGCGGTTCGCACCTTGCCCAATTGGGTCTGCGGATGGGGCTCGAGGAGTGCATCAAAATGAGTCCTGCGGAAATCAGAAACAAGGGCAATCAAAGGTCTTCCACAATCGAAGACGCTGTCGAATCGGTCGTGGGGGCCATCTATCTGGATGGAGGATTTGAAGTGACTCGAAGTTGCATTCTCAACTGGATAGGCGACTTGAACCTTAGGCTTCGGAACCGCAGTCGTCCCCTTAATCCCAAAGGTAAGTTGCAGGAAATCGTTCAGGCGAAGGAGAAAAAGCAAAGGATTCGATACGATCTTCTCAAGCAAACCGGTCCCGATCATGCAAAATCGTTCCTCATAGAGGTTTGCATCGGAGAAGAAACGATCGCCCGAGGTGAAGGAAGGTCCAAGAAGGAAGCCGAATCCAATGCCGCGGTCGAGGCCATAAGGAAGCTTGAGAAATAACCGTTCCCCTTGAAGAGACTACTCCTTCCCGAAGCCCAAGATGGCATTTTTCACCCAAGCTTGCCAACCGCCTGCCACGCCGCATTCATTCACGAAAGGTGGGCGGAGAAAGGATTCTCCGTTCTGATCCTCGTTGGCTCCGTTCTTTCGGAAATGGAGACTCTGGCCGAAGACGTCACCGCGCTCTGCGAGCTTCACGACAAAGGAAAGGCAAGGTACCACTTTCATCTTTTGGAAGAGAATCCCCTCTCTTCCCACCCCGACGCTTTCGAGAAAAACTGCAACAAACTCAGCTTGCTCTCCGCCCTGATGAACGAACGATCGACGGAGGGCAGCAAGCTGATCATCGCCAGCACTCCCGACTCCCTCCTTGCCCCCTGCCCTCCCCTCGAAGTCAAAAAAGCCAAGGAACTGCTCGTAAGCAAGGGAATGAATCTGGACTTCGAAAAATTCAAGGAGAAGCTCCAGTTTCAACTCGATTATTCTTCCGAGGTTCTCTGCGAGGAACCCGGGCAATACGCTCTGCGGGGCGGACTGGTGGACGTGTACCCGGTCAACGCCGGCATTCCATACCGGATCGACTTCTTTGGGAACCAGGTGGAAGAGATTCGCACCTTTGACCCCACTACTCAAAGAACCAAGGAATCAATCGACTCGATTACCTTGTCTCCCGCGGACGCGGAACAAGAACAGGTTCGGGAAGGCGCCTTTTTCTCTTACCTTGCAGACGACCTTTGCTGGGCCTTCATCGAGCCTGAAAAACTCGTTTCCGATTTTCCTCTTGCCTTTCACGAGAGCGAACAAAGAAAATTCAAAAAGGCTTCCATTGGCTTGGCATGGGAAGGCGACGACAAGAACCAAAAGTTCATTGGAATCAGTGAGATCGATGCCGGGGCTGGAATTTTTGAAAAAAAGAGCTCTCGGCCGATCAATGCCCAAGCCTCAAGCCAGAACCTGAAGGTCGGCATCAAGGACCCGATCAACAGTCAGGAGGGAAGATATCGCATAAACTATCTTTTCGAACTGCTGGAAAAGCAAGACTTGGGACAGGAAATCATCATAGCCGCCGGAGCCGAAAACGAAAAAAAACGCATCCTTGATCTCCTCCGAGAGGAATCGTCGCTCCGAAGACTTTCCCCCCGCTTCATCGAGGTTGGCCTCAGAGATGGCTTCAACGTCGAAAAACGGGATGCTCAGGAGTATTTTTCGAGTTTCTTAACCAAAGAAACAAGCGGACTCTCTCTGGCAACCGCAAGAGAAATCCTTGGTCGTGAAAGAAGCAGACGCCCGCTTCGTTCTCACAAGGCTCGGGTTCAGCGTAAGAACGTGGATCAGGCCCTTGACTTCAGCGAACTCGTTGCCGGTGACTACATCGTTCATCATCAACACGGAATCTGCCTTTTCAACTCTCTGGGGAAGATTGACAACGACGGAACCCAAGAAGAGGCCATTACCCTTGAATTCGCCGACGGTCTCATGCTGCACCTGCCCCTGCAGGAATCCCATTTGCTTTCCCGTTACGTGGGTCTTCGGAAGGCCAAGCCGAAACTGGCCAAACTGGGAGGAAAATTATGGGCAAAGACCAGGCAGGCCGCTGAAAGCGCCGCCCTCGACTTGGCCGCCGACTTGCTACGGTTGCAGGCAACGAGGGAAAGTAAGCGCGGCTTCGCGTTCTCCCCGGACGATCAGTGGCAAAAGGAATTCGAGGATTCCTTTCCGTATGCGGAAACCCCAGACCAGATCAAAGCGATTCATCAGGTCAAGGAGGACATGGAGCGTGAGGAACCCATGGACCGTCTCATTTGCGGCGACGTCGGTTTTGGCAAGACCGAGGTCGCCTTGCGGGCGGCCTTCAAGGCGGTTATGGATGGCAAACAGGTTGCCGTGCTTGCCCCCACCACCATTCTCAGTCAGCAACATTTCAATCATTTCCGGGAACGCATGTCCGATTATCCAGTGCAGGTGGAAATGCTGAGTCGCTTTCGCACGAGCGGCGAACAAAGGAAAATCGTAAAGGGAGTCGCCGAGGGAACCATCGACTTGCTGATCGGAACCCACCGGCTTCTCAGTTCCGATCTCAAGTTCAAGGATCTCGGTCTTTTGGTCGTCGACGAAGAGCAGAGATTTGGGGTGCAGCACAAAGAAGCCATTAAAAAACTACGGGAAAACGTGGACGTGCTCACCTTGAGCGCCACCCCAATCCCGCGCACCCTTTATTTCGCTATGGTGGGAGCCCGGGACTTGAGCTCGATCGAGACCGCCCCGGTCAACCGGCGTCCGATCCGTACGGAAGTGATGAACTTTTCTCCCCAAATCCTCGAAAGGGCCATTCAAACTGAAATCCGCAGAGGAGGCCAGATCTTCTATCTTTACAATCGAGTGAAGACCATTGATTCGGTGGCCAGAAAACTGGGCAATCAGTTTCCCGACTTGCGGATTGCAGTGGGTCACGGGCAAATGAAGGAGGGCGATCTCGAAAAAGTCATGACGGAATTCGTCGCCGGAAAACACGACCTCCTCGTCTGCACCACCATCATCGAAAGCGGTCTGGATATCCC
>JAYOEB010000113.1:0-5883 GCA_038116775.1 Opitutia bacterium
GAATTTCAGTAATGATAATCTGCTGTTTTCCCGATGGGAGTTCTTCCACATGCATGGTTCCCCTCATGCGTACGATGCCTCTACCGGTGTTCATGTAGGAAGTAATCCCCGCTCTGCCTGCTATGCTTCCTCCTGTGGGAAAATCCGGCCCGGGGAGAATTTCCATGATTTCATCAATGGTGATGGAAGGGTTGTCGATCAAGGCGCATACCGCATCAATCAACTCTCCTAGGTTGTGCGGTGGTATGTTCGTGGCCATGCCAACGGCAATCCCCGTGGAACCATTCATCAAAAGGGTGGGAAGGGCTGCGGGAAGAACCGATGGTTCGGTGGAGCTCTCCTTGTAGTTGGGTATGAAGTCAACGGTGTCTTCGTCTATGTCCTTCAGCAATTCTTCGGAAATTTTCGTCAAGCGGCACTCCGTGTACCTGTAGGCGGCGGCTGAATCTCCATCTACGGAACCAAAGTTTCCCTGCCCATCGACTAAGGGATACCTCATCACCCAAGGCTGGGCCATCCTCACCAAGGTGTCGTATACCGACCCGTCCCCATGGGGATGATAGTTCTTTAGCACCTCTCCCACAACTCCAGCGCATTTGTCGTAAGCTCTGTTGTGAAGAAGGCCTTCTCGCAGCATGGCGTAAAGCACCCTTCTCTGGACGGGCTTGAAGCCATCCCTAACGTCGGGCAAAGCCCTGCTTACGATGACCGACATCGAGTAATCGATGTAGGCCGATTGCATGATTTCACTGATATTACCAGTTATAAGTCCTTTGTTTTCTTCGTTCATGGCTCAATCAAGCGTCGATAAAGGAAACGTTCAACGCATTATCTTCGATAAAGGCTCTCCGAGGCGCCACTTCTTCGCCCATCAGCATGGTAAACATGTTGTCTGCCGCAATGGCATCCGATATTTCCACTTTTATGAGGCTCCTGGTCTCGGGGTCCATGGTGGTTTCATAGAGTTGCTTGGGATTCATCTCCCCCAAGCCTTTGTATCTCTGAATCTGAAGCCCTTTTCTGCCCAGTTTTCTGATGTTTTCCAGAAAATCCGAAATGCTGGCAATGTCAAGGTGCTTTCCCTCGGCATCATTGACCAAATTCAAGCGAAAGTCAGAATCACCTGCCTCGGCGGTGAAGAGCTTGAGATTCGCTCCCATTTCAAAGGAAGAGGACAAAAGTTTTTCCAACTCCATGGATTCATAAATTTCATGTATGGAAATTCTTTGGGTAAGCAAATTGCCCCCCTGCTCGAATTGTCGAGAAATCACACCTCCAGATTCTTCTTCGTCAATCCCTTGGGAATTAATGAATCCTGACTTTGCCTCAAGGTCTTTGAAGAACCTGAGTTCCTCCTCGTTTCCGGTACGGATACGCGCAAGATACCTTGGCAGTTTTTGCGAATCAGGATCAAATTGCCGAAGGTATCGAGTCAGCGTACAGCCATACCTTCCGAGATTGGATCCGACCGTTTCAATTTTAAGAAACAAATCGGTTAATTTTTTTACTGCGACCGCATCGAACGACTTGGCGTCGCTTATCCTCTCCAGTACGATGTCCTCGCAGCCTAGGTCAATGAGTATCTTGCTCAGTTCGGCGTCGTCCTGAACGTATTGCTCCGTCTTTCGACGTTTTATCTTGTAGAGGGGAGGGCGAGCCACGTAAACGTAGCCTTTTTCAATCAAACCCTTCATCTGCCTGAAGATAAAGGTAAGGAGCAAAGTTCTTATGTGAGCGCCGTCGACGTCGGCGTCCGTCATAATGATGATCTTATGATAACGAGCCTTGTCCGCATCAAACGATCCGTCGCCCTCATGGTCGCCGATCCCCGTTCCTACGGCGGTTATCAAGCTTCTAATTTCAGCGTTGTTCAACACCTTGTCCAGTCGAGCCTTCTCGACGTTGAGCAACTTTCCGCGGAGAGGAAGAATGGCTTGGGTCAATCGATCCCTGCCTTGTTTGGCGGACCCTCCCGCGGAATCGCCCTCTACGATGTACAATTCGCTTTTGGAGGGGTCCTTCTCGGCGCAATCCGCCAGCTTGCCAGGCAGCCCCCCGCCCGACAGCGCCCCTTTTCTAACGGTTTCCCGAGCCTTCCTCGCCGCTTCTCTAGCCCTAGCGGCGTGAATGACCTTGTTGATTATGATTTTTGCTTCATCTGGGTTAAGCTCGAAGTAATGCTTTAGTCTTTCCCCGACAATTTTTTGAACAATGCCGTCAACTTCACGATTCGATAATTTTGTTTTGGTTTGCCCTTCGAATCTCGGTTCCGGAACCTTGACCGAAATAACCGCCGTTAGTCCCTCTCGCACATCGTCTCCAGTCAAAGAAATTTCTTTTTCCTTCAGTAAATCGTTTTGCCTCGCATAGTTGTTGATGACCCTAGTCAAGGCCGTTCTAAATCCAGAAAGATGGGTTCCGCCCTCGACGTTGTGAATTGAATTCGCATACGCGTAAAGTTGATCCGAGAACGAATCGTTGTAGGTCATGGCGACCTCTAGCAAAATATCACCTTCACCACTTTCTGCGGGGGCGTCTCCGGCAAACGCAATTGGAGAATCGATCAAACAATTTTTGTTTTGGTTAAGATATGATACGTATTCCTTGATTCCATCCTCAAACAAGAACTCTTGTGATCGGTCTTCCCTTTCATCCGCGAGAAGAATGCGTACTCCCGGGTTTAAGAAAGCCAATTCCCTCAATCTCTTGGCGAGAAGATCAAACTTGAATTCCCTGGTTTCCGTAAAAATTTGCTCGTCAGGCAAGAAAGTGATCTTCGTGCCACTCGATTTGCAGTCTCCGATTATTCTGAGTTTTTGGGTGGTTATTCCCCGGGAAAACTCCATTTGATGGATCTTTCCATCTTTTTTCACTTCGGCAGTAAACCACTCTGAGACTGCATTCACGCCTTTCGCTCCAACCCCAGGAAGTCCCCCCGATACCTGATAGGCTCCTTTTCCAAATTTTCCACCGGCATGCAGGTTGGTCAGCACTAACTCCAAGGCTGGAATCTTATGCTTTTGGTGAACGTCCACCGGAATTCCTCTACCGTTGTCTTGTATGGAGCAAGAGCCGTCACCGTGCAATTCAACTTTAATTTCGGAACAATGTCCGGCAAGAGCTTCATCAATTGAGTTGTCGACTATTTCGAAAACGCAATGATGCAACCCCCTTTCATTCGTGTCCCCAATGTACATATCGGGTCTCTTGCGCACACCCTCGAGACCTTCGAGTTTTTGTATTTTGGATGCATCGTAATTGTTGTCTGATTGAGAATTTTTTTCGTCTGACATAAAAAAAGATTTAGATGAAGTAGCGCCAGTTTGTAAAAAACCCTATAAGTTTTTCTTATTGGTGCGGGGAAATTTCAATTGGTTTGGCATTGCTTGTGAAAGTGAACTGGAGAATCTTTCCATTTTGCCCGCTGAGGGGGTTTCCGTCAAGGGGGTATTGGGTTGTCATTCTTATTGATTTTCGATTGTGAAAAAAAGTTTTTATCCGATAAGTAGAATTCTTCATTTTCTTTTTTACATTAGTATTCATAGATTTATGAAAATATTTTTCATCTTACAGGCCTCCATTTGCCAAAATTTAGCCTGCCTGTGAATTAAATGATCGCTCGGCTTGTGAATAACTTTCGCGGCAATTGGTCCGCTGTGGAACGATTTCTTGTCCTTGATGAAGGATTTTGGGTGAAATGCTTTTTTCTTTTAGAGCCCGAGGAGGATACTTTTGTATTAGTCCCGGTTATTTTTTTTCAAAGCCAGCCCCATATCCAAGATATCAAGAATACGGTCCCTGAAAAATAAACCAGGTTGAAAACAATACCCGCTTTAAGAAAATCGGTAAACCTATACCCTCCGACGGAATAAACGAAGGTGTTGGTCTGATAGCCGATGGGGGTCAGGAAACTGGCGGAAGCCGCAATGCATGCCCCAAGTACGTAGGCCCTTGCGTCATGGGCCGCCAATTCCATCTGTCGGGCTATTTCCAGGGAGATGGGTCCCATAATCACGATAGTGGCGTTATTGGACAAGATCTCCGTGAGCAACGAAGTCAGAAGATAAATTACGATCAGAACGCCTATGATTTTAAAGTCCGCCTCAAAGGCGTGCATCGACGCCCTCTCAACCAAGGAGGCGATTAAGTGCGATGCCTCCGTTTTCCTCAGGGTTACCCCCAAGGCAAGCATTCCATAGATTAGGATCAAAATATTCCATTCCACCGCCTTGTATGCCTCCGAAGGCTTGAGGCACCTTGTGATCACTAGGATAGCCACGCCGCATAATGCGGCTGTTGAAATGGGCAAAAGTCCGAAACTCGACAAGGCGACGATACCAAAGAGGGTCGATAAAACCAACGGGGCTTTGCTTTTGCGATTCTCTATCGAAATCGAAGGCTGATCCAAAAGAATGAGATCGCCTTCTTTCCTAAGCTCGTTAATCGATTCTTTGGTGCCAAGGATTAGCAGGGTGTCGCTTGATTGGAGGCGTATGCCGTCCATCTGCAACCGCAGGTTTTTCCCTTTTCTGTGTATCGCCAATATGGTTAGATTATAGCGTGTTCTGAAATTGACCTCTTGGAGCGTTTTTTGGAGCATCGATGAGGTGGATCCAACTACGGCTTCCACCATTATGCCTTCCTTCGAGGAGAGGTGTTCGATGCCCAGTTCTTCCGGATTGAAGATGTCAAGGCCTTCTATTTCATTTGCCTCGACGATCCCGTCTGGCTTGCAAGATAAAATGAGCTTATCGTTTGGCAAAAGCCTTAGTTCATCACCAATGGAAAGAACGGATTTTTTGTCCCTCACGACGTCAATGAGCCGAGTCCCGGCTAATTTGGTCACGCCCGATTCCGACAAAGACTTGCCCACCATCTGAGAATTCTTGGCAATCCTGGCCTCCGTCAAAAACTCTTTTCTCTCTATCTCGGAAATAATGCTGCTGAGCGCCTCCCTTTCCGGCAATAGCTTTCTTCCGAAAAGAACCAAAAGGGCAAGAGATACAATCATTAGGGGCACGCCTATTTTGGAAAGCTCAAACATGGACATCCCCTGCATGTCTGGGTAAAGTTCGTTAGACCCCATAATTCCGCTCGCGATAATATTCGTACTCGTACCCAAAAGAGTACAGCATCCGCCAAAAATCGATGCATAGGAAACGGGTATCAGCATTTTGGAAGACGGCATTTTCAAGGATTTCGAAAGCGCCATCACCACGGGAAGCAAGACAACGACCACGGGCGTGTTGTTTATAAATGCAGAAACCAAGGCGACCAGCGACAAAAGGGCCAGCATGAACCTTCTGTACCCAAACCCGCAAAATCCTTCGAGATATTGCGATATGCTCTCCAGCACTTTACTTTTGTTAAGGGCGGAGCTTATCACAAACATTGCTGCAATTGTAAGGGGGGCTTCGTTTGTGAAAACGAAGAGGATTTCCTTGGTGGACGGCCAATTATTCAGTAACCCCAAGCTGGATATCACTAAAATGATCGCCAACACGCTTAGCGAGGTTGTGTCCAAGCTCACTTTTTCAAGAAAGAACGAAATCAATGCGAAAAAGAGGAGCGCAAAAGCAATAATCGTTTCGATTTCCATGATTGAGATCTATTTGCAAATATTATCGCTTTCGAAAAAACTTCGTCATTTACTTATCCTTTCATAAATTGTCTGCTTGTCGAACATATCTTAACCCCTACCATCATGCCATATGACTTTGTTCATCGCCCCCGTCGCTTGAGAGGAAACGAAATACTTCGAGAAATGATTTCGGAGTTTTCCATTTCGGTTGATGATTTAATCTTTCCTCTATTTGTAACCGAAGAATCCGAGCCAACCTCTGAGATTGCCTCCATGCCCGGCATCTTTCGTTGGTCGTTATC
>JAYOEB010000113.1:5893-7920 GCA_038116775.1 Opitutia bacterium
AAATGGCTGGGTCTCGGGCTTGGAAGCTTTGCCATCTTTCCATGCGTAAGGTCATCCTTAAAGGACGAGAGTGGCTCAGAAATCCTTAACCCCCATTCCTTATGCTACACAGCGGGAAGATTGATCAAGGAAAGGCAAGAGGATACTCTGCTTATTGCGGACTTGGCCTTGGATCCGTACACCACTCACGGCCACGACGGCATTCTTGATGATGATAATTCCGTAGACAATGATCCCACGGTCGAAATTCTTGCCGAAGCTTCGGTCTTGGCTGCTGATGCCGGCTATGACCTCGTCGCTCCTTCCGACATGATGGACGGCCGGGTTTCCGCAATCCGAGGACACTTGGATTCCGCCGGGCATCAAAAGACCGGCATAATGGCCTACTCCGCAAAATTTTGCTCCTCCTATTACGGACCCTTTCGGGATGCAATTGGATCTTCGAAGGGGAACCCTATTGACAAATCTTCATATCAACTGAACCCACGCAACCGTCGGGAGGCAGCGAGGGAACTTAGTCTTGATGCCGCTGAAGGCGCGGATATTCTCATGATAAAGCCAGCCGAACCCTATCTGGACATAATCAGCTTGGCCAAAAACGCTCACGATCTCCCCGTAGCCGCCTACCAAGTATCGGGTGAATATTCGAGACTTTGGGCAGCAGCTTCCCTTGGTTGGCTTGATCTCGATGCCTGTGCCTTGGAGTCGCTGCATTCCATTAAGCGAGCAGGCGCAGACCTCATTCTCACTTATTTTGCCGAAAGAGTCGCTTCTCGACTCTAAACGTCATTCCTCTTCATCCGGAGCGCCACCCTCATAGGGCGTCGTCTCTTCGCGCTCTTCCTCCTCCCATTTGAGGTCTTCGTCCGGCAATAACTTTTCATCTTTCTCCGAAACTTCGACCAACTCCGTTTCCAAGTCAGAATAATCCTCCTCTTCGGAAGCGTCCTCAGTATCTTCATCTAGGTCCGAATCGATCGCAAACCCATCTGGTACATATTCTAAAATTGAGATTAATTCTTCGCTAAAGTGGCTGCGCTTAGCTTCTAGAAAGTCATTGTTTTCCTTTTCAGCCAGAACTTCTTCCATCTCTTCCTGAGAGTAAGGTTCAGTAAAGTCAATCAGTTCATTAAGCATTGAAACCCTAACTTTAGAAATGTGATTGAGAAAATCAGCATATGGACCCTTTTCTTCATCAAGAACGTCGGGCAAGGCGAACAGCATGTCCTCAGCCTTGAGCAAAGAATCCCTAACTCTCACCAACTTGATTTTTCCGGCTTCGAGTTCCTCGGCAATCTCAAAGGTGAAAAAGGCTTCATCCACCAATTGGGAATCCAGCCCAAACTCGGTCATCGAATCAATCAGCTCGCTAATGTAGAGAAATTGCTTGGGATCGATAATACCCAAATCATGAACGTCCCAATTCTCGGCATCGCTAATTGAGTCCACCCACCAATTGTCATCCTCACCTAGGCGAACAATGCACCAATCTAAGCTAGGTCCTGTTTTCTTCATTGGTTTGCCTTAATCGTTCTTTTTTTGATCTGTCAACTTTCTTGTAAAAATAAATATATTGCCATCTGTTTGTTCTCGTTTGATTTTTATACGTAAATTCATAACGGTGACGGACTTTCTATATCAAATTCTCCTAAGAAACTTTCTTTTTAAGCTTGAGCCGGAAAAAGCGCATGACCTTGCCTCTTGCGTCCTTGGTTTCGCTGAGCGCATTCCTATCTTCAGAAAAACTTTTTCGAGGTTGCTTCACGTAAAATCAAACCCTGTTTCTTTGTTTGGAATCTCTTTCCCCAATATTTTGGGATTGGCGGCGGGTCTCGACAAAAACGGCATGTTTTCGGGCGTTTCCTCATCACTTGGATTCGGACATGTGGAAGTTGGTACGGTCACCCCGATACCTCAGCCAGGAAATGACAAGCCACGACTTTTTCGATACCCGGAAAAGCATGCGCTGGTGAATAGAATGGGGTTTAACAATCTGGGCGCGTCGGCCCTAGTGGAGCGTTTGAGGA
>JAYOEB010000114.1:0-7872 GCA_038116775.1 Opitutia bacterium
CCTCACCATTTCGGGGTCGGCGTGGATTACCTCGCCCGTGTCGTTGGTGTAACTCATCTGGGCGAAATCAATCCATTCCAGGCGAACCCAAAAGCTCAACAAGTATGCCAAGACGATGAGAACCGTGGTCAAAGACCATGGAAAATGATCCTTGGGAATCTCCAAAAGACCGGAGAGGACCCCTCGTTCTCTAATGAACGCAGACAAGGAGAAGGAGTTGGTCGATTCCGCGGGGGAATCCGTTGGGTTGGAGTCAGGCACGCAAGGGAAGGAATTTCGAAAGCCCTAGACTTATCGAAACTTTTTGTTCAAGCCAAATAATTTTTTCTCCAAGCCGGAAAGGAGGGAATTGGTCTTTTCGGAAGCAAAGGAATTGCCCAAAACCGTCCGCGAACCGGAATGGATGCGGGCACCCAGATTCTTTACGTGAAAGGCATAGTCGTTGTTGACCATGATCCCAAGCAATTCTCCCTTTTGCGAAAAGACCAAATCCCCTTTTCCGGGATCGAAGGCGCCGGTGATGAAGGCAAAGTGACTGTGGCTGACCTTGATGTACCTGGAGTCCTTTTCATCCCGGACGAAATCGGTTTGTCCGAATTTTCCTTGCTTGGAATCGATCACCACGGCCTCCGAGAACAGGTGTGGATTTTGGGGGGCGTTGAAAAATTCCAAGGAGGTCGTCTTGCGCAACTCGCTGGGGTTGACGTAGAGTGGAACGATCAAAATCCTCGGATCGTCCATAAAGGCGACTTCCTTGACCGCAATCGGCTCCTTGAGTTTGGGGCTTTTGATGACCCCACTCACCGAGATCAGAGATCGCGGCCGGGGGCTGAGTCGGAAGGGGCTTTCCTTGGCATGAACTAGGGAGTAGGCAAAGGAACCGTCCACCATGATGATGGTGTCCATCTCGTAGGTTTCCTCCTTTTCGGCCCCGAGAAATC
This sequence comes from Opitutia bacterium, assembly GCA_038116775.1. Taxonomy (GTDB): domain Bacteria; phylum Verrucomicrobiota; class Verrucomicrobiia; order Opitutales; family Seribacteraceae; genus Seribacter. The sequence goes on from JAYOEB010000114.1 coordinate 942, forward strand.
CGCCCTTGTGCCTGAAGCTAAACTCCAGCTTGATCTTGCTTTCCTCGTATCTCGTGAAGATTTCGTTGAGGGAACGGGTTTGCCGCTCGTTCAACTTGCGGAAATTTTCCTCTTGGACGGCCGCGGTTTCCTCCACTTCCTTCTGAATGCTCTCGACCTGGCTGCCCACGCCGTCCACCTTGTCCTTCACGCCTTTCATTTCCTGGCTGACCGTGGTGATTTTGTCCCCCACCCCGGCCAGTCCCTGCCCGACTACCTTGAGGTCCTTGCCCACTCCCTCGAGACCCTGATTGAGGTTTTCGATCTTCTTGTCGAGTTGGGCGGTGGTGGCGGCCAGGGCATCCGCCCGTTTCTTTTCCTCCTGCAATTGGGCCTTGGCTTCGGCCGCGGCCCGCTCTTCGGCCTTTGCCTTTTCGATGGTGGCGGCCAATTCCACCTTGGCGGTCTCGGCTTCCTTTTGGGTTTTTTCCTTCAAGGCCGCGAGTTCCTCGGACTTTTTCCTGGCTTCGGCCAAGTTCTTGGCGAGCAACTCCAGTTCCTTTTGGGAAGCGGCGTTGTTCTTGAGCAGTTCCTCCCGCTTTTCCTCAATCTCCTTCCTTTGGGCCTCAAGTTCGGCGGCTTCCTCCCTGGCGGCCTTGATCGCCTCTTCGTTGCCGGCGATCACCTGATCGCGTGAGGCGATCTCCTTTTCCTTGCGCTCCAATTCGCGCTGTCGCTCCGCGATTTGCTCCTCCAGCTTCATCTTCTCCTCCAAGAGCTCATCCTTGTCGCTGCTGAGGTTTTCGAGCAGGGTTTCGTTGGTGGCCTCCAACTCCGCCACCACGTCGTCGTAGTTCTCGCCATCGGAGATTCTTTCGATCACTTCCTTGGACACGACCTTCTCGTCGTCCTGGGCGATGACCGCCCCCTCCGGAACGTCAAAGCGAGCGAGGGCCAGGATGCTGAGAAGCAGGAAGTCGCAGACTACCAGTAGCAGACTACGATTCATATCTTCTCTCGTCCATTTGCTTGAGCAGGTCGTTGCGGAACGGCCGGACGATGAAAATCTTCAGAGCGGCGACGAAGAGAATGCCGAACAGCGTCGAGGTATAGGCCCCGATCAAGGCATCCTGCTTGACGTCCAGCACCAGGAGAAGAATCAGTGAAAGCACGGTTCCTCCCAAGCCGACGTAAAGACCCAGATCGAAGAGATTTTCCTCATTGTCCAACAAAGACAATCTCAGCTTTGCGCTACCCTCCTCTTGCTTCACTTCGGAGACCCGGGAGAGACATATCATGAATATGACCACCTGTATAAGCAGAAAGGCTCCTGCTATGATGGCCGTGACTTCGGTTAGGTTTTGATCCGCCATAGATTCCTCATTGGCGTAGGCGAGCAGATTCGCAAGCGCAAAATCAAACCCGGCTACCGACACCTGTCCCCTTGGGCTTTGCAGAAGAGTGGGCTCGAGAACCAGGATCGAAAACAACAACAGGAGCGATGCTCCGGAAAGTTGCACGACCCAACGGAGAAACAAATTCCCCCGGGATCTTCTGTAACTGGGACTAGGCAGGATACCGCCAATAAAAAGGATGAGAAAATAAAAGCTGGCCCCAATCAGGAGCATCTTGAGAAGAAGGGCGACATCCACCTGACTGTGAGCCAAAAAAGTCAGCAAGCCACCACCGAAAACGGGAAAGAAGGCGCTGACGCTCTTGAGAAAGGGACCATCGGAGTGAATGGGTTTGCCCTGGTCGAGCAGGTGCTGCAGCGAACCCTTGCCGTAGGACATGGCGATCTTCAGGTCATCGAGAGCGGAAACCGCGGCCTCCAAATCCCCGTCCTTTTTGAAGACGGGATAATTCTTGACGAAGCGATAGATTCCGCTGGGGTCCGCGGACAACAGGGTGGCGGCGTATATGATCTGCAGTTCCCTCTCAAAGTCATTCTCGACCACTCGCTTTTCCTCGATCAGCAGGCGCAATTCCTCCCGCGCTTGAGTCCGTTCGTTCACCGGCAGAAAACCAAGCTCGCGCTCCGCAGCCTTGATCTTGCCGATCGCTTCGGAAAGGGGACGGTTTCTCATGCGTATGAGGGCGGAGAGGTCGAAGATGCTCTGCAGGGTCGGACAACTCTGGGTCAGTTCCGCCATCTGGATCAGGTTCATCTTTCGGGCCAGTTGATGAGCGGCCCAAAAGAAAGCCCGGATCCTCTCCTTGGCTTCGAAGTCTCCCTGCAGCATTTTCTGACAGAGGCGACCGATCTCAAAGGCAGTGTCCGAAGTGTAGTATTCCTTTTCCAGGGACATCGCGGTTCCGACCATCATGGGAATGAGAATGGGGTAAGGCAGCCAGCGGCCGTGATTTTCAAGCTTGCCCTCGGAGTTGACGATGCCCCCGACGATCACCGCGTATCCCCCTTCGTCCGTCGGTCCCATCTTGACCATTCCGGTCCGCTCGGAAAAATCGGTCGGATCGAGCGGTGGAAAACTTTGATTTCCATCCAACTTCGAGACCTCCGCGTCGTCCTTGGATCGGAGAACTTGAAACCAGGACTCCCCGCCCTTGAATTCCGCCAATCCCCTGCGGGCATCGGCGAGGCACAAATCCCTGATCTCCGCCTCGCTCAGGTTGCCTTCGAGGTCGGACGGACTGCGCAAGCCGACCGAAAGAACGATCCTGCGGTTGGGGAAATAGGGGAAACCGACCAAATTCGCCACCTTCACTCCGGGAAACTGGGAAACCATCGGTTCGGCAAGCAACTGGGTCCAGAAATTTCCCGGTCTTCCCTCCTTGGGGATGGCGTCGAGCAACGCCAGTACGTTGTCGTTGGAACTGTTTTCGCCGAGATTGTCCCAAAGGTCTCCGCGGGTGGTGGCCCGATTGTAGACGAAGAAGGCCTCGAAGCGACCCTTCGATAGGTTGTACTTGTCCAAGCCGCCGAAGTATTCGTTGAAGGTGAGCATGTCGAAGATGCTGCCGCCCCCCGAAATCGTAAGCTCGGGATGATCGAGTTTTTTCCTTTCGATCACTTCGGCAAACTCAGAACGCCTGTCGAGCTTGGTCAGAGGCAGGAGCATTTCCGCCGGTCCCAGGTTGTTCTGACGAAGTTGGCGGACCACTTCCTCCTCCATCGACTTGGTGCCCTCGCCGACGTCTTCCAAGGCGCTCTCCGAAACCGTGGCGAAAAAAACCGGGGAACCAAAGCCAAGAACTCCGCAGACCACCGCAATGGGAAGAAAGACGACGTTTCCCAGTTTCTTCTTGTTATATGTTTCCAATTTCGAAATTTTTCTCTTTTATCTTAGACAAGCATTGCCATGGCAACGGCAACTTATTCACTTACTCACCACGCCGACCAGCATATTGCTTTCCCAACCGACGCAAAGAATAAAAATTGAGAAAATTCCGGCCATGACGCTTCGAATCACCCAGTACGGAGAATCCATTCTCCACCAACAAGGACGGCCCGTCGAATCCTTCGACGCCGATCTCGTCCGCTTCGCCAATCAAATGCTCGAGGCCATGGAAGAAGCGGAAGGCATCGGACTGGCCGCCCAACAGGTGGGCAAGGCAATCATGTTTTGCGTGGTCGACGTGCCCGACCACCCCGAATACCCCATCGCCTGCATACTCGACGGCAAGACCCTCTCCTCCTCCCTCCTAATGCCGATGGCCCTCGCCAACCCGGTGGTCACCCCCCTGCCTTCCGACGAATACTACCAGGAAGAGGGATGCCTCTCGTTTCCGGAAATCCGCGGGGAAGTCGCCCGTCCCGAACGAATCTCCGTGCGTTACCAGGATCTCGATGGAAACCCGCATCAATTGGAATGCGACGGACTTCTCGCCCGCTGCATCCAGCACGAAGTCGATCACCTCAACGGGGTTCTCTTCATCGACCGGATGGAAAGGAAAACCTTTGCCGAAATCAAGCGGGAGGTCAGGGAATTGAAGATGCGCAGCCTCGAATCCCTCAAGAAGGGAGAGCTGCCCCGGATCCCGCCCAGAAAAGAGTGAAGCGCAGCACCCGACAGGGAGAAGTCGTCCTTTCCGCCATCCGCTCCGCCGGGCGCCCCCTCACCCCGCTTGAGATCCATGAAAGGTCGATCAGAGAAATTCCCCGTTTGGGAATCGCCACCACCTACCGCCATCTCAAGAAGCTTTGCGCGTCGCATCAAGTCGTGGGGGTGGACTATCCCGGACAACCGCCCCGCTACGAATGGGCGGACGGACAGGACAAGGTCCACTTCGCCTGCCGCTCCTGCGACAAGCTTTTCGCCCTCGAGGATACAACGGAGGATATTCCTCCTGCTAAAGCGCCCGAGGGATTCGAGGTTCAGGGCTTCGAAGTCATGCTCTACGGCCTCTGCCCCGGCTGCGCAAAGGGGCAGAGCTGATCAAAAGGAATAACGCAGGCCGATTCTTGCCTTCCTTCCCTCGCCCGGGTAATACCCGGAACCGAAGGCCGTGGAGAGGTAGTCTTCGTCGAGTAGATTTTCCACGCCTCCGAAAAGAGTCGCCCTCGGCGAAAATTGAAAGTCCGCGCTCAGGTCGCACAGCCAATAATCATTCGATTGGAGACCGGAGTTGGAAAAATCACTGCCGGCAAAGCTTTCGCCCACGTAGGAAGCCCCAAGGCGCAAACCCCACGAATCCCCGGGTCGCATTTCCAGAAAGGTCCTCAGCAGTCCATCCGGCACCAGTGGAATCCTGGAGCCCGAATACAGACCCTCTTCGATTTTCGCCCTCACGAATTCATAGACGATTCCCGCGCCGATTGCATCGGTCATTTTCCACTCCAGGGAAAGATCGACCCCGAGACGACCGCATTCCTCGAGGTTGAGGTTGGACCAGGAGGATGAATCGTAGATGATTTCCCCGTCCATCCATTGTCGAAAGATTCGCCCGCCCAGCGATAAACTCTCCAGCTTCCACTCCATTCCGATTTCCACCTCATGCCCGCTTTCCGGCTTCAGTTCCGTGTTGAGAGCGCCGGGGGGTGGCCACGCCAGCAGGATTTCGTCGGTCGCCGGATAGCGGTAAAACCGGCGAAACGCCCCGTAGATTCGATCGCTCCCTCCCAACTCGCGGACCAAACCGATTGCCCACGCCCATTCCTCGCTTTTGACTGGGTTCAACGACGCCCCTCCATAGACCCCCGAATTCCTCGAGGCCTCCAGGCGGAGATTTCCGTTCCAGCTCCATGACTCCGCCAGAGAATGCCGGGTCGCGGCAAAAAACGCGGCCGAATCTCTCTCCAGCTGAGAATCGTCAAAGTTGGTGTCCGCCTCGACCTCATCCCTCATCCAGTCCAACCCGATCATCCAGTCCGCGGCTTCCGACTGGTGGCGGAGGAGCGGACCGCAGGAAAAGCTCTCGTAGGCGGTGTCCGCCTTCCAAAGGGCGCTCGGCATGTCGACCTTCACTACGCGGTCCAGGTAGCCGAATCTGTTTTCGAAGACCCAATCGTCGTTGATCTCCACGCTCAGCCCTGCCCGTCCGTGGGAAGAACTTTCCCGACCCCGATCGAAGGGATTGGAGCTTTGCCTGGGATCGGCGAGCAAGGCGGCGGCATTCAGGGCCCCAGGCAGCCCGAAATCGGTGTCCGAGTAAGTCCAAGAGAGATAGGCCCTGCATTCCGGCTCGCTGCCCCAGTCCAAGCGCATGCCGCCCGCATCCGTCTGGTGGTCCCCGTTTGCCCGGTATCCATCCGATTCGCTCAGTTCCCCGAAGACCGTCAGCCCCGTCTTGCCCATCGCTTGCGAATGGGAAGCCCGAAAATGGGAAGCTGCGAAGGTTCCCATCGACGCTTCGAGGGATCCTCTCGGTTGCGGGTGCGGAGACCTGGTATTGATCTTGATGACTCCACCGACGGCATGATTTCCATAGACCGCGGACTGCCCCCCCCGGATCACCTCGATCGACTCCACCAAGGACAGGGGAATGGAGTACCAGTTGATTTGGGAAAGATCGATGGCATTCATGCGGTGCCCGTCCAGCAGGACCAAAGTCCGCTGTCCCCCGTTCTCCCCAAATCCTCCCATGGAAATTTCCGATCTCGCCGAATTTCCCGAAGTCGATCGGACTTGCAGGTTGGCCTCCTTGCGCAAGAGGTCCGCCAGGTCGAAGGCTCCTGATTTCCGGATCGCGGATTGATCGATGATTTGGACGCGGGCGGTTAGGTTCTTGGGCGCCGTCTCCAGTCTAAGGGCCGAGATCTCCATGGGTTGAAGTTCCTCTCCCCGCCCGGACCGGGCTGCCAAAGCCCATCCCACCAGCAGGAAAAGTACGAAAAATTGAAAAGACCGAAGAACCGCCATTCTCTTATTGATAAGTTATTATCAATAAGCAGGCAATCAATATCGCCGAAGGCTAAGGACTCAACGCCGGCGCTCCGTCATATCAAGGGGGAAGTCGGCGGGGTTGCCTGTTCCGGTCAACGGTTCTCGCTGGATCGTCGCGGACTGGCGCCCTCTCGATGAAAAGAGTACAGGGAAAAAGGATATTTAGTGGTTAGCTCCCCAGCCCCATTTCACCCTTCCCTTTTCAGTCATCGAAATTTGCATTAGTTGGCAGAATTTAAACGCAGGCTTCGCTGGGTTCGTTTGGCCAGGCTCCGCCACTGGCCAAAACTTCCGCAGCTTCGCCATTTCCAAACGCCCTGTACGTCATCCTTCCGTCCACGGGCTTACTGCTGCTGGAAACCAACACGGAAGCCTAAGTTGAAGAAGCGGTTGCTGGGGTTGTTGGGGCCGCGGCTGGCCGAACGCAAGCTCGTGCCCGTATCGTACCATGAACCACCCCGATTGACACGGGTCGAGCCCGTTGCCCCCTCATTGAATGGATCGGTTTGTGCACCCGACGCATAGGTTCCCCAAGCATCTGCCGTCCATTCCCACACATTGCCGTGCATGTCAAAAAAGCCCCACGGGTTCGCACTGTAGGAACCTAC
>JAYOEB010000115.1:0-2528 GCA_038116775.1 Opitutia bacterium
CCGTAGTACTCGTTCTGATGGCTTTGGTCGCCATTGTGCTACTGGCTTCCGCAGCAGCGAGGTTGTTTGTTTTGGCCGATGCTTGTATGATCGAGGATCTGGATCGGAGTTTAGTATCATCAAAATCTTCTTCTGAACTGCCCATGCCCAGACTTGAGCCTGCCAAAGAGCCCTCTATGGAACCTTGTTTGGTTGCTTGTTTGAAGATTAGGGCATCGGCAACGGGAGATCCCTGCTCATTGCTTGCGGTGATGGCTCCAATCGTGGATCCGTAAGTAACGGCTTCCACCGTTTTGATGACCGTCGCATCAGCCGAAAAATCACGGGGGTTGGAATCAGTAAGAGTCGTTGTTTGAAAGGTGGCCCCGAAAGCCGCTCCATTCGATGAGGATCTGGCAACTTCAACGTCGAAAGCTTCCGTGCTGTCGGGTCGATTCAGATAATCATAGTCGCTGATTGCAGCGATACTTCCTTCTGTAACTCCCTGTGCGGCGAAATTAATCAAAACCAGTCTGTCCAAAGGATTTGGATAATTAATGGACAAGCCGACGTTTCCGAGAAGAGAGCCCATGGAAGCGTGTTTCGAAATCTCGATTAGGGAATCTCGTGTTTTCTGGAGCAAAGGTTCGACCCTTTCGCTTAAATCCTGTTCGTCTTCGGCAACGTATTGCTCCGAGCGGAAAGAAGCGCGAGCAGACATAGCTCCGAAGCTACTGCCCGAAGCCGAAGCACGGGCCAGGAGTTTTCTTTCGTAGCTTTCCCAATTTGGGGTGAATTCCATTGATTTATCAAGAACGGCAGCCAATTGAGCCCCGGTTGAAGCGCCAAAGGAGGAAGATTCGGCTAACCGCTTGAGGTCCCATTCATCTTCGAGGCCAAGCGTCAAGGATTCGTTGATGATGTGATAAGCGATTTTCTCAGAAACTTTTTCAGACACGTAAGCCGGCATCTCAGACGAGCTGAGTTCTTCATTGCGATTGACCGCAGAAACGCTCCCAAGCACCATTGCCTGAGAAGCCACCTTGGAAATCTCATAAGCGAATATGGCGTGGTTTCCCTCCAATTCGGATATGAACTCAAAGGAGGACTCGGATATGGATTGGGAAATCGAGTCAGCCATTGATTCTATCTTGGTTTCATCAATATTGGGATCGGAGAAGACAGTGGAGGAAATGGCGAGGGTGGCGGAATTCAGAAGATTGGTTTTCACGGGATCGAACTTCATGAATCTCCCCAGACTGTTGTCAAATTTCATGGTATCGTTGGCAGAACTGAAATCTTCAATCGGTTCGTAACCCGCATAAAAGCCAATCTCGGGGTAAGAGGGGAATTTTTGAAGGCTTGAAAAAACCGACTTAATCATTTCACGAGACAACAAGCCGTGATAATCCGACTCGACCGATTCCAGGATGGATTTAGTGAGCAAATAAGTCCAGGTTGGGGCGGAGGCTTGCCAAGAAGCGATTTTTTCGGGAAGAAAAGCATCCAGGACGACTTGAGGTATGGATTCTATTGCGCCTTCTTCTGGAAAAGCCTCGGCGAAAGCGGTAATCGCAGACTTCAAGGCGGCTAAGGTTTGATTGTCGGAAAGATTAAACTCCAATTTTTTCTCGGCAAGGTAAAGCACGGCATGTTCAAAAGCCTCCTTAGCATTATCGGACTCCAGACCCTCGAAAACAAGATAGAGATCATTCTGGAGATTTGCGTTGGCAGTCACCGTACCTTCATTTCTTTGTAATTCGAAAATAGGACTCTCGACGGAGTCCCGTACCTCGGGAGTGAGCGCTCTCCTTACGGATTTTTCGCCGAAAGTCTCACTTTTCAGAGAGTTCATATTAATGAGAATAGAACTCTCAATCAAAGACTTGTTCAAGGATTGAGAAAAGCTCGTGTGGGAGCAAAGAACCGCCAACGCCGAAAAGATGGGCAAAGCAAATACATGAATCCTGAAGGGCACATCGTACAATCACTCCAAAGTTTGGCTTTTGGCAATCGAAAATTTTACTTTTATCGGGATTGAGTCAGGATTGCGTATTTGCTTGATAGTCCCACCAATAGAGAGAACGTCATCAGGCAAACTGGAGTTCTCGTTGGGAAGTCCAGGCAACAGTAGAAGCCAAAGCAAATGCATCCCATGGAAACTAATCTCGTCAAGGGTGACTTGGAATACAGGAAATTTCGAATTACGAGCAGCGAAACGGGTAGCGTGAAGAGAGAGTGCCCAACCCATCCAAATTCACTTAACGACTCCAGGAAGTCCGAATGACCGTGTCCAATCAAGGGAACGTATTGGTTGTGGGCGTACGCCAATCCCGCCGATCTGATTTCCCGAACCGTTGCCGATTGGAAGAGTGGATTAAGAGATTCGTAGGAATCGTAACCGTATCCCCAAAAGGTCTTCAGAGATATTTGATCCAACAAATCACCCCAGAGCAAGAGTCTCAACGGTAAATCTTTGTTTTTCATCTGCATCAGGGAATTATTCAACATCTCGACGGTTGTTTCCTTGCTCAACAAAAGTCCGGAAA
>JAYOEB010000115.1:2538-7760 GCA_038116775.1 Opitutia bacterium
ACTTATAGCTGGTTTTGAGTTCAAGGAAATTTTTCTTTAACAGACTGTAAAAAATGAGTGCAAAAAGCATAATCATAATCATACACCCAGACCTAGAACCACTGTGGGGTATTGAAAGAATTAGGCAGATGACTCCAAGGGAAATGATTAGAGATTTTGAATTCGAAGCGACCAAAGGGTGAGTCGAAGCAAACTCTCTGGATATGAGGGCAATAGAGCAGGCGATCATCAAAATCGCAAAGGCCGACCAATGATTTTTATAGGTAAAGCTAGCGTAGAAATATCTTGGTTCAGGTGTATCCCATATGCCCCAAATCTCATTTAAATCATCGGCTGGGACATAGTTGAGTTTTTGTATGATTCCGGCAAGCGCAAGAAAGCCGGAAGAAACAGTAATGAAAAATAGGCATTTTCTAATGTCTTTTCGAGTATTGAAAATGAAATATGCCAAGAGACCAATAGACAATTGTGTCAAAAAATACAAAAACTTCTCCCAGTGAGAATTCTCCTTTATGCTAGTCGTCGGCAAGAATGGAGAAGGGGAAGACCACATTAATTGGAAGATTTTGTCAAAAACTCGCTTGCCGTCTTGGTCATGTGAGAATTTGTCTTGAAATTCATTTCTCAAGTGAAGATTCAATGCCAAGCCCTTAGCCGCATTTTTTTCCAACAGCGGAAGACTTTGCTTTATGGCATTTGCCACTAAGAGAGTATTTTCCAGTCCGGGGTTTTGCTTAAAGTAGGATTCGAGTTTGATCTCGGCTATTCGTTCTTTGCTGGGTTTGGAAAAAGAGATATTCTGCAAAGATAAGTAAGAGATCCCAACAGGGAAAACCAATAGGAAAAGGAAAAAGAGGACTTTTTTGCGAAAAAGACTTTGCCGGTATTGGAAAAGCAAAACAACCAAAACCAAAAGCATCACAACGAAACAGAGATTCTTGAACCAACCCAGTTCAAGACCCGCTCTGCACCATGCGCAGAGGATCACTAGAAGAATTAAAATTTTCTGACAGTGCTTCAAGCAACTCATGCAAAGCATGCGAACGATGTTATTGACAAGATTTAATTCTTGAAATTCAATGATCTGCGTTACCAACCATCCCATGCCCCGCATCCTAATTTTTTGCACCACAACTCTACTTTTTTCCTTTATTTTTGCGTTTGCCGAATGGGACAATTCGCTCCTAGGTCAGATTAGAGTTGGGGCATCGGCATCTGCCACATACGATTCAAGGGTCTTTGGAATACCTTCCAATTATTACAACTCGTTGAAAAGCTCCGGTGGAAACCCCAATACTGGAATTGCAACGAATGAGCTGAAGAGCGAAGATGATTTCATTTTAAAGTTTTCTCCGGCCGTTCATATGGCAAAAAAAATCAGCTTGGTCCAAATTTCAGGCTCGGCAGGAATCGAGATAGCTCAATATCTTAAGAACGACGACAAGAGTTACGTCGTTCCCGTGACTACCTTCAGCATTGATTTTGATGAAACTCTTTCCAAAAACAAAAGAATTTCCAACAACGCCAAGATCAGGTTCGATGCCGTTTTCGACGTCGGTCAAAAAGTCTCGGCAAGCGTCTTGGAACAAGACCTCGTTTCATACACCTATTTTACGGTTGGAATGAACGTCAGATACAATCACAGTCCAAAGTTTGGTTTAGGGGCAGGAACCAACTATAGTCTCCAAGAATACCAAACGGGTTCCACGAGCCCCAGACCTTACCAAGATTTTTACTCGCTTCCACTCCATTTGAGAGCGTTTTACATATATTCCGAAAAACTTGATTTCTATTCAAACTACTCCTTTTCGCAGTCTAAGAGTAAGAGTTCGCAACCGAATCTGATAGACAGTCAGACCCATACCATTTCTTTTGGAGCGCAAGGAAATTATTCTTCCAAGTTGTCTGGCAACGCCAACGTCGGTTATTCCCTTATCAGGTTCGACCAAGCTCAAAATCCCGATCAAAGCGATCTTTCCCTTAGTGTGGGCTTAAATTACAAGTACAACTCCAAAACATCTTCCGACGTCACCATCAACAGAGCGTTTTCTCCCTCCTCCCAAGGTTTTTCGTCGTTTTCAACGTCTCTAAGGCTAGGAGTTTCTCATCGATTTGTGGAGACTCTGACGGGGTCAGCCTACATAAGCGCCAGCGACGTCACCTATACCTATCCCTTTGACCCATCGAACCCCTCAATTTTGACTGGTGAGTCAAGATCCATGAATACTTACGGCTTGGGTTTTTCCCTCAACAAGAATATCAGTAAATATTTTTCCGCAAGTGGGGGCTATGACTATTCTTTGATCGATCGAAGCAACGCCTCTTACGACCGCCATGTCCTCAGTGCCAGTATCATCGGAAATTTCTGATTTTTCAAGATGCTCCATCGTTCTTTAATTTCATCGATCTTATGTTTTTTTCTCATTTCTTACGGAACACTTACGGGCCAGGCTGCCTTTAATTCCGATCCTTCGGTCTTGCGGGATCCCTCTGGTTACAAGATCCGCCCAGGAGACAAGCTGAAGGTTATTGTGCGGGGAGAACAAGATTGCTCGGGAGACGTATTGGTTAATAGGGAGGGCAAAATAAGTCTTAATTACATTGGCGAAATTCTGGTTAATGGTCTTAATGCAAAGTCGATTGAAGCTCTTGTAGTTAGAAAATACCAAACCGAACTAATTTTTCGAAATCCGAGGGTAAACGTCTTGGTGACAAACTATTCCGAGCGAGTCGTATTTTTAAGCGGTTCCGTAAACCGTCAAGGACCTTATGCATTTCCGCCGGAGGTCGAGGCGATGAATATAGTCGAGGTTATTGCCAGAGCCGGCGGTTTTTCCGACATTGCGCGAACTAACAAAGTATACGTCACTCGCACGATTCATGATGAGAATGGTAATGCCGTAAAGACCGAAACCTACACGGTGGACGTGGAGGCTCTAAGCAAAGGCCTTGTTAAATTCGGGACAAGCAAAAGGTTTTGGATTTACCCAGGCGATCGAATTCAAGTTCCAGAAAGACTCATATGATGGACGAGAATTTTCAAAATTCACAGTCTTCCATGGCCAGCAAGCCGAAGAATCGAGTTCGTGGAGTCGTTGACTTCCTGCTAGTCATTCGCGACCGGTGGCTTTTGGCCCTAACCCGTGCGGTACCCGTTTAACTTGGCTTTGTCTACAAGGAACTGCAGGTGCCCGAGTATTACCGATCCTCCGCAAGCTTTAGGCTTATTCCGCCCCCTGCAATCTTGAATCTCCAGAAGGTCGAGCGAGACAATCAAGTACAGACCCTGATTTCCAAGCACCTTGATGGTATTAACAGTCAAGAATTGAGGGTAAACGTCATACAAAGAATAAGTGAAAACCCTGAATACAAATCAATCTTACTGGCTCCTTTCCTGCAGGATGGGATCCCGGTTGGAGTCGGTAGCACCATAAATTATGGCGTTAGCGTTACTCCGCCTACGGCAGGAAACCCCAGATTCACCATATCGGCGGACTCCAGAAGCGCTAGGGGAGCTCAAATCATTGCCGACACCGTACAGCTTGAGTACGAGAAACTCCACAAAACCAGAAAAAGTGAAAAAGTGGAATCCGCTCGAAATCTTTTGGAACTCTTATTGGAAAACCGACAAGACGAGGAAAGACGCATTACCCAAGAAATGTCCAAGTTTAAGAAGGATAACAACATTCCCTATTTGGAGGACGCGAAAAATAGCATTTTCGCCCGCAAGAGCCAATATCAGTCCGAAATCACGCGTTCAAAGCTAGAGCAAATAAAAATAACGACATTGCTAAAACAGATACTCAATATCCGTGTGAGTATTGGCGCGCAAAACGAATCGCTTAGATCTCAGGACGTCGAGTCCGACATTGCTCTCATTAAAGAGTTTTTTGAAATCGACGCAATTGAGGAGTATGGGAGCGTGCCTTCTCTCAGGCGCAATTTGTTTGAGTTGGAAAAGGCCAGAAGAGACTTTCAAGAGTTGGGTTCCGGCTACCTCGAAAATCATCCAAAAATGAAAGAGAATGCAAAACAAGTCAAAGACGTTAAGAAAGCTCTGACCTTGGAGGTCCAGTCAGCGATTGACGATTTTCGAGACAAGTTAGTGGAACTTCAGCATCAGGAGGAGGAGTTCACCAAAGCCATGCAGGCGGTTCAGACTCAATCTAACGAATTAAGCGAAATCGAGGAGCAACTTGATAATTACACCAGAGAACTCAGTGTGGTTCGTGCTAGTACCGATCAGATTCACAGACGCCTAAATGACGTTAAAATCGAACAGTCCTTACCATCCGAACAAGATGATCCTCTGCATAAGGAAAACTTTGCTTCCTTGCCTTCATCGCCATATTCACCCGACAAAAATGTCATCAAGAAGAAGGGTGTAACCATCTTTTTAGCGGTATTTGTCTTGGTTCCGATATTGCTTGAGTTCATCGACAACCGAGTTAAGTCTCCTTGGGACGTGGATGTTTTCATCGGAAAGGATCTGATAGGAGGAATCCCACAAATATCTCAGATAGAGGAAAATAAAAGACCGTTAATCGTCGGTAACGATTTGGACGATGGATTGACGGAATCTTTTAGGAGTATGTACAGTCGCATACAAATGAATTCCAATTCGGATTACCCCAAAGTCATTCTCGTTACCTCTGCTATCCCAAGCGAAGGCAAAAGTCTTATTTCTGCAAACCTTGCCTTTAGTTGCGCAAATCATGGCAGGAAAACCATCCTAATAGATTTTGACCTCAGGAGGCCGGGGCTCCATAAATTCTGTGAAATTAAGAACGAAAAGGGACTACTTACCTTAATTAATGAAGCAAAAAAAGGTCAAGAGAACTTGCAGAAACTTACTTCCGAAGCATTGCACCCAATACATGCCAATCTTTCCTTATTGCCGTCTGGAGGGAAGACCAGGGCCGCGACCGAGTTGCTCGAAAGCTCGGAATTTGAGCTTGTAATCAACCATTTGAGAACTCTTGCAGAGGTGGTTATCATAGATAGCCCTCCCATTGGTCTATTTCCTGATTCTCTAGCGATCGCCAGAAGAGTCGAAGAAGTGTTGTTTGTTACCAGATACGGAAAAGTTTCGAGAAAAGTAGCTAAGACACTGGTTGAAAACATTGAAGAAACCGGGGCCAATATTCTAGGCGTGGTACTAAATGATCTGCCCCAGAAAAAAACCCCGGGATACTATTATTCCGGATATTACGGTTACGGTT
>JAYOEB010000116.1:0-7721 GCA_038116775.1 Opitutia bacterium
ATCCCAGCCAATCATCATTCAATTTTATTATGGCAAAAAAATCAGTCATTCATCGAAACAAGAAGAGGCAGCGAATGGTATCTAAATATGCCGCCAAGCGTGCTGAACTAAAAGCCATTCTTTCAAATCCAGATACAGTTGAGGAAGAATTTTACAAGGCCCAAGGAAAGCTTGCCAAACTACCCAGAAATTCGTCTGCCGTTCGTTTGGTCAATCGTTGTTCCCTCACGGGCAGACCTCGTGCGGTTATCCGGAAATTCGGTCTCTCCAGAATCACTTTTCGCGAGCTTGCCCTTCAGGGTAAGGTGCCAGGCGTCATTAAAGCATCTTGGTAATGCAAACCCCCTCCTCTTATGTCCGTTCATGATTCCATAGGTGATTTCATCACCGTTATCAGAAACGCCGGTAGCGCCGGCAAATCCACCTGTTCTTATCCGCATTCGAAACTTCGTTTCGGGATCGCCAAAATTCTCAAAGAAAGAGGCTTTGTCGAAGATCTCACGGAGCATACAAATGACAATGGAATCAAGAAAATTGATGTTCGTCTCAAGTATGTAAATGGTGAGCCTGCCATCAGAGGCATTAGCAGAATCAGCAAGCCTGGTCGCAGGTCGTACTGCGGTTATCGCGATATTCCTCAGACCCTAGGTGGATTGGGCATATCGATTTTGAGCACCCCGAGTGGAATAATGGACGACCAAGCTGCCCGCAAGAACAAGCTTGGGGGTGAAATTCTTTGCAGCGTTTGGTAGCCAATTTTAGGAAAAAATCATGAGCAGAATAGGTAAAGTACCCATAGACATCCCATCCGGGGTTGAAGTAACCGTCGAAGGATCGTCGGTTACGGTTAAAGGTCCGAAAGGCGTATTGCAAAAAGACTTTTCTTCATTGGCAGTCGTAGAAATCGTGGAAAGCCAAGTTCTCGTCAAACCAGTCAACTCATCTCGGGCGGCCAACGCAATTTATGGAACCACGCGTTCGATCATAGCAAATATGGTCAAGGGCGTAACCGAACCTTTTTCCAAAAATCTCTTGATTGAAGGCGTTGGTTTTCGGGCAACGGTCAAAGGAAATATAATTGATCTCGAATTAGGTTATTCTCATCCGGTAGAGCATCCGATTCCCGACGGTATAATCGTAACCGTTTCCGACAACGTCAAGATTCTCGTCGAGGGACCGGACAAACAGAAAGTCGGCCAGCTTGCCGCTGAGATTAAGAAATACTACCCAGTCGAACCCTATAAAGGCAAAGGCGTTAGGATCTTAGGTCAATACGTCAGACGCAAGGAGGGCAAAAAGTCGGCTTAATGATTATGAAACTCTTCAAGAAAAAACAACTCGCGCAGAAAAGAAGGTGGAGAATAAGGAAGAAGGTCAGCGGAACCCCCGAAAGGCCCCGAGTAACCGTCTGCTTCTCGAATAAGAACATTCATGCGCAATGTATCGACGACCTGTCCGCCCGCACCCTTTTTTCCGTATCCACCAACGACAAAAACCATACGAGTCTGCTGCCTAACGTCGCAGGAGCCTCAAAGATCGGCGCGGATTTTTCGATTAAGCTGAAAGAGGGAGGAGTCTCTTCCATAGTCTTCGATCGCGCCGGCAGGAAATATCATGGATGCGTCAAGGCATTTGCCGAATCCTTGCGCGAAGGAGGATTGGTTTTTTAAAAATGAGCGAAGCAAAAAAACATAAAAGCCAAGGGCAAAGCGTAGTCCTTGAAGATGAATCGGAACTCTTTGAAAAAGTGGTGCACATCAATCGATGCGCCAAAGTAGTCAAAGGAGGAAGGAGGTTCAGCTTTGCCGCCTTGGTCGTCGTTGGTGATCAGAAAGGAAACGTTGGCTTTGGCTATGGTAAGGCTCAAATGGTTCCGGATGCCATTCGCAAAGGGACCGACCAAGCTAAAAAGGCCATGAAGTCAGTTTCCATATCCGGAGATACCATTCCCCATCCAATCTTAGGAAACTACGATGGGGGAAAAGTGCTGCTCAGACCAGCGCGCCCCGGCACTGGAATCATTGCAGGAGGAGGAGTTCGCGCCGTTTTGGAGGCGGCGGGTGTTAAGAACGTACTTTCAAAATCACTTGGCTCGAACAATCAATTATCCGTCGTTTCCGCCACCATGGATGGCTTGTCACAACTTAGGACCGCCGCTCAAATTTCCGTTGCCAGAGGAGAGGAAGTGACGGGTCCGGCCTTCACGCGCGAAGTTGCTGCCAAAAGTTCGACGCCACCATCCGATAACTAATTTAGGATTTTTTGAATCATGAAAGAAGAGAACATACCAGCTGGCTCAAACCGTCCGAAAAAACGGGTTGGTAGAGGTGAGGGAAACGGACACGGCAAAACTTGTTGTCGAGGACACAAGGGAGCTGGCGCCCGATCAGGATATTCTTTGCGCCCCGGCTTTGAGGGCGGCCAGATGCCGCTTTTCCGAAAACTTCCCCAGCGAGGTTTCAACCGAAAGAGATTTCAGTCTCCTTGTGCAATCGTTAATCTTTCGGACTTGGCAAAAGTTTCAGGCGAGCAAATTAACTTGGAAACTCTTAAAAACGCAGGTTTGGTGAGGTCAAATTCCACTGCCGTCAAGTTATTGGGCAACGGTTCCTTTGACAAGGTTTACAAAGTATCCAGTTTTCAATGATCCAGGGGGGCTCGTGAAAAGATCGAAGCGGCCGGTGGAAGCATCGAACAAGTTTAATACTTCGGCTTATGCTCTCGGCATTTACAAACTCGCTTAAAATTCCTGAGTTAAGGCAAAAGATCTTCTTTACCTTAGCTTTGCTTTTTATTGCCAGAGTGGGAGCCAACATACCTTTACCGGGAGTGGATCCCACCCCAATTAAGGAATTCTTCGAGCTTCGCGAGCAAACGCGTAGTGAAGCCGAGGGCAATGACATACTCGGGTTTTACAATATGTTTACGGGTGGCGCCCTTTTGAATGGGGCGCTCTTTGCCCTAGGCATTATGCCTTACATCAGCGCCTCAATCATCATGCAATTGATGGGTGCGGTTTGGCCCCAGCTTGCAAGACTTCAGCAAGAGGGAGAACCAGGGAGGCAAAAAATTTCTCAATACACCCGATATTTGACGATTTTTATCTGTCTCATTCAAGGAGGCTTGTTGGCGGTTGCATTGCGCGACAGTCCGGGCAGCTTGATTCAAGGCTTTAATCCTACCGAACCCGGACTGAATGGGCAACCCTTGGGAAATATCGTCGTAGCCGCTTCCCCCACCCTCTTTCTTTTCAATTCTATCGTTTTCCTGACCACTGGTTCTCTCATTCTCATGTGGCTTGGAGAACAAATAACTCAGCGAGGGATAGGCAATGGAATTTCTCTTCTGATCACCGTTGGAATTCTGGCCGATTTGCCGAAAGCTTTAGCGGATGCCTACGCGTTGATCTTTGAAGCGCCGGCCGGAGACAACATGGTTATCGTCAAGGCCTTGATTATGATTGGTCTTTTCCTAGTCGTCGTAGGCGGAATCATCGCGGTCACACAAGCCCAGCGAAAGATACCGGTACAATACGCCAAAAGAATGGTTGGCAGAAAAGTGTTTGGAGGCCAAAGCTCCTTTCTGCCCCTTAAGGTAAATTATGCGGGTGTCATGCCCGTAATTTTTGCAAGCGCAATCCTTATGTTCCCTGCCCAATTGCTCAGAACGCTCGGAGCGGCCATCGCCGATTCTCCCAGTGAGTCAGAAAATTGGGCGATATTGCTAGCTCAAGTCTTCGAGAGCCGCGGATGGTTTTATTACTTGGTGTATGGAGGTCTTATCTTGGTCTTCAGCTATTTTTGGGTTTCCATCATGTTCAAGCCCGTGCAAATCGCAGATGACTTAAAGAAGAACGGCGGTTACGTTCCAGGCGTTCGCCCGGGAGATCCGACCGCGCGCTTTCTGGATTTCACCATGACGAGGCTTACGCTCGCCGGCGCCATTTTTCTGACGGTGATCGCAGTCTTTCCCGACCTTATTTTCAATGTGGCAAACGTTTCCTACAACGTGGCGACCTTTTTTGGTGGGACTGGCATGTTAATTATCGTTGGAGTCGTCTTGGACACCATGAGACAAGTGGAAACCTTTTTGCTGCAGAGACATTACGACGGTTTTTTGAGAAAAGGCCGAATCCGTGGGCGCTCGAACAGTTCGAATCAACGCATTGAAACTCTTGAGCTTCGGGCATTCGAGGCAGAGTGGCGACCTTTGATTTGGATTTCGGTTCTTTTATTCATCCTCGGACTTGTGGGTTTTGCCCTCAAGGACGGTACAATTTTGTGACCCACAAATTTTTAACAACGAAAAAATATCATCATGGCTAGATTGCTCGGAGTAGACATACCTAATCGTAAGAAAATTGAGTTTTCATTGCGTTATATTTACGGGATAGGCCCGACGAGGGCGAAAGCTATCCTAGAGGCAACGAACATAGATCCTAATCGTCGTACTACTGATCTTAACGAGCAGGAACTCAGTCTCATAAGTAACTACATCATCGATCAAAAAATCATGGTGGAAGGAGATTTGCGTAGAAACATAACAAACAATTTAAAACGCTTGCAGAGCATTCGTTGTTATCGCGGACTTCGTCACCAGCGAGGACTACCTGTTCGAGGTCAAAGAACGATCACTAATGCCAGAACCCGCAAGGGGGGCAGAAAGACCGTCGGCGTCGTGCGTAAGAGTTAAATCAATCGAACCCTATTCTTATGAGTGAAGAAGACAAAGAGAATCTAGAAAAGACAGAAGACAAGCCAGTTGATTCGGTAAATCCGGAATCTGCGGACACGGCGGTTGCTCAAAAAGAGGAAAAGCCAAAAACAGCTGAAAAAAAGGAAGAGACCGCCGCTGATCTGCTCGGTGCGAATATTGAGCAAGTAAAGGTTAGGAAAGCCAAGGGAAGTAAGAACATTACTTCTGGGATTTGCTTCATAGTCGCCACTTTCAATAACACCAAGGTTTCCTTCTCAGACATGAGCGGCAACATAATTTCTTGGTCAAGCTCTGGTAAGTGTAACTTTCGCGGATCCAGAAAATCAACGGCGTATGCCGCCCAAGTCGTTACCCAAGACGCTGGACGCGTAGCCATGTCTCACGGAATGAAGGAGGTGCTGGTGAAGGTCAAGGGTCCGGGCATGGGTCGCGATTCGGCCATACGAGCCCTTCAAAGTCTTGGTTTCATCGTCTCTACGATCGTTGACGTTACTCCCGTGCCCCATAATGGCTGTCGCCCTCCCAAAAGGAGAAGGGTTTAATTTTAATTCGATAAATAATTTTATACTATGTCACGATACACAGGTCCCACGACTAGAGTTAATCGCCGTTTTGGAATGGCGATATTTCCCGCAAATAAATCTTTCGAGAGAAGAACTTATCCTCCCGGCCAACACGGTCCCAGTTTTCGCAGAAAAGTAAGCGACTACGGTGAAGGTTTGATTGAAAAACAAAAGCTTCGCATGATGTATGGTCTTACGGAAAAGCAATTTCGCAACATGTTCGAACGGGCCAAGCGCAAGCAAGGTGTCACCGGTGAGGTGTTCCTCACCATGCTTGAGACAAGGTTGGATAACGTCGTTTACCGCCTCGGGTTTGCAAAGACCCGACAGGCAGCCCGTCAGTTCGTCAATCATGGGCATATTTTGGTTAATGGCATAAAGACTGACATTCCAAGCTTTCAAGTTTCCGACGGAGATGAAATCGGCGTTCGCGAAAAGACTTCGTCCAGACAACTTGCCACACGGAATCTTGAAGGCTCACAATACCATCCATCCCCACCATGGTTGGAAATCAATACGGATTCCTTGCAGGGAACGGTCAGTCGGACTCCTCAATTAGAAGAACTCGAACAAAGCGTAAACGTTCAACTAGTCGTTGAGTTTTACAGTCGATAATATTTTCATAACCCTCATCCACCAAAACTTAATTTATCATGGCCAAGAGACTCGGAAAGTTCGAATTACCCAATCGCCTCATCAAAGAAGAAGAGACCGCGACTGAAAAGTACGCTAAATTTATAGCCGATCCCTTTGAATCAGGATACGGACATACCATAGGCAATGCCTTTCGCAGAGTTTTGCTCAGTTCCATAGAAGGAGCGGCGATATCATCCTTGAAAATGGACGGCGTGCAGCACGAGTTCCAAAGCATCGAAGGAGTCGTCGAGGACATAACCGACATCGTCCTAAATCTCAAGAAAATCCTAATCATCAGCCACAAAGCCGAACCGGTAACTCTCACCATTGACGTTGAGAAAGAGGGAGAGGTTACCGCAGCCGACATTTCTCCGGCAGAAGGCATTGAGATCGTAAACCCGGAGCAAATTATTCTTACCACCGATCGCAAGCAAAGGGTCGTCGCGGAAATGCTCGTCACGGTCGGTAGAGGTTTTTGCCTGGGAGAGGACAGCAAAAGCGATGATCAACCCATCGGCATGATTAACGTCGACGCCCTTTACAGCCCCGTCAAGTTGGTGAAATACGAGGTGCAGAATACCCGCGTTGGGCAAATGACCGATTTTGATAAGCTTATTCTTGAAGTTAATACCGACGGACGCATAACCCCGGAAGACGCCCTCAAGCAGTCTGCGGCCATTCTCCGTCATCATTTGGACGTTTTCGACCAAATAAGCGAAGAACAAATCGAGTTTGAGAGTCAGTCCAAGGAGGTAAGTGAAGAACAAAATCGTCTTCGTAATTTGCTCAGCATGAGCGTCAACGAAATCGAACTTTCCGTTCGAGCAGCCAATTGCTTGAACAATGCCAACATCACAACGGTAGGAGAATTGGCGACGAAATCAGAGCCCGAGATGTTGAAGTATAGAAACTTCGGGAAGAAGTCCCTTAACGAAATCAAGGCAAAGCTCGAACAATTGGGATTATCGCTGGGAATGAAATTTGAAAGTAGGTTGCTTGAAGCCACCGCGAATTAAAAAAGGTCTTTAGCAAAAAATGAGACATCGCAAACACAATCACCAACTTGGAGTCAAGACAGCTCATAGATCTTCCCTGATTGCGAATTTGTCTTGTTCGCTAATCGAGAATGGTAGGATCAAGACCACGATCGCCAAAGCGCGAGCCTTGAGGCCATTCATTGAAAAAGTCATCACCCTGGCTAAAAAAGCCCATGGAGCTGATGATGCTGCCCAAAAAGTTCACTTTCGCAGGCTTGCCATCGCCAGACTGCGTAACAAAAAAGCAGTGGCGAAATTGTTCGACGAATTGGTGCAACAGTTCGAAAATCGAAATGGAGGTTACACCCGCATCTACAAATTGGCCTTACCTCGTCTCGGAGATGCCGCCGATATGGCTCTCATAGAGTTCGTAGAGGAGGCGAGTAAGAAAAAGGCCAAAAAGAAAAAGTCTTCCAAAAAGGCTGCTGCTGAAAAGAAGCTGGATGAGGAGAAAGCCCCATCAGACAAGGAAATGGCGAAATCTCCCGAAGAAAGCGAAAAAGAATCAATTGATTCCAAGGACGAATCTTCCTCCAAGCAACCCGAATCCATTAAGGAAGAAGGGGGAAGCGAGAATGACGAAACTGAGGAAAAATCAGCTGAATCTGAGAATGGGGATACTGTTCGAGAAGACACTACTGAAGAAGCAAGTGAAAAAATCGATTCGTCAGGCGAGGCATCTGATTCTTCGAAAGATGCAGACGCGAAGGATGAAGAGTCTTCCGAATCGAAGACAAAAGAAGAAAATTAATTTCGACCTCATCCTAAG
>JAYOEB010000117.1:0-7676 GCA_038116775.1 Opitutia bacterium
CACCAACACCGGTATCGCTGACCGCATGTCCGGCAAGAGGAGAATCCCAGGAATGAGCTCCAGCATTAATCGGACTCCAGTCTTCATAGATCAAATGAAACTTACCGTCCAAGCTCCGTATGATAGCGCAATCCGAACCGTCCGATGGATCGTTAAAGGCGAGCCCCATATCTTTGCCGGGCATGCCATCGGTTAAATCGTCATCAACGTACACGTGAGGGTCCTGGTCGTTGGGGAAGTCGTAGTAGATGTAAGCCTTCCCATCGACGAATTCGGCAGTGGTGGACCACTTTGCATGGGATGAGGTCACGGAGCCATGGTGCACCCAGTTTTTCATGTCCCTGCTCTGCCAGGCATGGTAACCACCCGCTGATTTCTTCAACCCGCCCGGCGCCACATAGAGAGTAGGATCTGGAGTAGTGAGCAATTCGACGTCATATCCTTTCAGTTTTACTTTCTTGGACTTGAAACCGGCGGGTTTTTTGGGTGATCCTTTTTTCCGGCCGAAAAGCCAGTAATCCTTGGGTCCCTTGACCAAAAAGATGGGTGCGTCTCCCAGACCACGGGGCGCTACTTTCTGGGGAGTCGCTTCCCAGTTCTCCCATATCGGAGAACAGGAAAGATCAATCGATTTGGCTGCCCTCTTGGAAGAAAAGCTTACCAGCTTACTGCGGTAAACTCCACTCGCGCCATTAGGAGCAAGTACGCCCTTATCGATGGACAGTCCTTCGATCATCCGAGCATGCTTTTTCCAGTCACCCGTGCTTTTTAAAAGCCAGGAACCGGTCTCTTTTTTGGCCAGACAAGAAAAAACAGCCGAAAACAAAAGATGCCCGACCAGAAATAAGACAAGTGATTTTTTCATATGGTTTATAAGTTGAAACAGAAGGATTGGCTTTAGACAGATTAGATGGATTCGTTCATCGATTTCTCAAGCATTTTCTGCCTATTTTCTCAAATCGGAGCCAGGGACGGGGTGAGCGAGGCAAGGCTTTTCCTGCACTTGAATTGCTACCGTTTCGTCTTGAGGTTTTCGAACTTCTCCGAAGGCGAAACCAATTCGTCTTCGAGGGCTGTTCCTTGGCTCGCAAGGATGTCCTTGGTCCATTCCGCAGGTGTTTCAATGCGCTAGGTTTCGGGAAAAAGGGAGGAAACGAATAAAAAAGCAAACACTGCAACTGAATGACTTTTCAAATCCTCACTGGCTTGGATTCAATTGGGTTCGGGCATGGCGAACCCAGATGGAAGGAAGGAGACCTCACGGTCGTTAGGAACTGGATTACCCTTAGAACTTCTCCCATTCTCGACTTCCCTCGCAAGGGTCTTGATGAGTTCGGAAACCTTCCTCTGGTGGGTCGCCTGAAGGTTGGTCTTCTCGCCCTTGTCTGCCCTCAAGTTAAACAACTGAATGGGGGGCAAGCCCTTTCTTTTGGCATCATCCTCCCTGGGCTCGCTCCATCCCCCGCTTCCAGCGGAAAGGCAAAGTTTCCAATCTCCGCGACGAATGGAGAAAGCCCCACTAATGGAATGACTGACAAGAGTGGAACGAGTGGTCTTCGTTGCGCCCTCAAAGGCCGGAACGAGACTGAAGGAATCCTCTCCTCCTTCGTCGATCTTGGGTTGCCCGGTGATTTCGCGCATCGTATCGTAAAGATCAGTGAGACAGGTCAAGGCATGACTTTTCTGGCCAGCCTTAATGCCAAGGGGCCAACGAACGATGAACGGCACGCGGTGCCCACCCTCGTAGATGTCCGCCTTGTGACCCCGGAAACCAGCGCTTGGGTCATGTCCGAATTCCTTGAGCTTTCCAAAGTTTCCCTCCGGTGAACAACCGTTGTCGCTGGTAAAGAAAACCAAGGTGTTGTCATCGACCCCCGCTTCTCTGAGCGCTGCAAGCAATTCTCCCATGTGGGCATCCACTTGCATGACAAAGTCGGCGTAGGCATTCATGCCGCTGGCATCCTTGTAGGGAGGCACGGGGACGATCGGCGTATGAGGAGCGGGAAGGGGCAAGTAGAGAAAGAAAGGATCGGGGCTCTTGGCCCGCCGCTTGACGTAAGCGATGCTTTTTTTGAATAGATGAGGCAAAACCTCATCGATTTGAAAATCGGGAGCAATGGGACCTTTCCGGTACCAACCATATCGGTCTTCTCCCTTGGACACTCCTTCCTCACGATCGGGCGCGGCGGTGATTTTCCCCGAGTCCACCCAAACGTAGGGGGGCATGTCGAGCGAACCGCAATGACCATAGTAATTGACGAATCCATTGACGTCGGGTCCGTTCTTAACGGGCTTTGAAAAATCGATGTTCTGCCATCCCCCCTTGCTTTTGTCCGCTTTGGCCCAATCCCATCCAAGATGCCACTTGCCTATCATCTGGGTATGATAGCCTGCCTTCTTGAGAAGATGAGCGACGGTGGCCCGCTCCGCGGGAATCAAATGCTCGCTGGTTCCGCTAAGAACCCCCCGGGCCAACTTGGAACGCCAATTGTAACGGCCGGTGAGGACGCCATATCTTGTCGGGGTGCAAACTGCGCTCGATGAATGAGCGTCCATAAAGGTAATCCCCTCCTCCGCCATTTTCCGAAGGAAGGGAGTCTTGATTTTGCAGTCCGGATTGGTAGGGCTAAGGTCTCCGATCCCCAAATCATCCGCGAGGACGAAAATCAGGTTCGGATGATCCCGACCATTGGCCTGCGGGAAAGAACACAAGGAAAAGGCGAATAGAAGGAGAACTAGCTTCATGGCATCGAGTTTCCCTTTTTCAAATCTTTTTACAGGGCTTTGCGAGACTTTTGATTCTCCACCTATTTCGTCGATTCACGAACATGGTCTTTTTCGGCTTCTGGAAAAAGGATGGATTTCAGCGAACCTTCATCACTCCACGCATCACAAAATGGTGACCGGGAAAGGTACAGACGTATTCATAATCGCCGGGAACTGCCGGCGCCTTGAACTCAATGACTTCTTCTTGCTTATGATCAATCAATTTACTCGCCCACAAAATTTCCTTATTCTCCGGCACAAATCCAACGTCGAACCCGGCTGCGCCCAGATTGATTGCAGCTTGCCCCACTTCGTTCGCCTTAAGAGGATTGACCAGCACGACGTTATGAGGCATGAAGTCGGAGTTTGTAAAAATCAGCTTGATGTCCTTGCCCGCCTTTACGGTAAACTCGGCGACGTCATACTTCATTTTTTCGGGAATCGTGCCGATTCTTACCGTAGTCAAGTCAGACGTGTCGGATACGACGCCCGACTTAACGGCCACTTCCTCCATGGCTTGCTCCTCTTTCTCCACTACTTGCGATCCCTTGGCCGGATCCGCATTGTACCAATGCTGCTGCACGTTCAAGGCCGCCATGCGGGCATGCGGATGGCGGGACTTGAGCATTTGGTTGAGCAAACGGCCGTTTCTTTGGTTATGTTGTTGATGTAGCCAAAGAGCTTCGAGAAAATGATGGGCGTCCTCTTTTCTTTGGGGGTCGAATTGCTTCATCCACTCCTGAGTGGCCTTGATTACTTCGGAGGAGTCGCGCTCGCTCAATTCAACTCGCGTACGATGGCGGACGCCGTCGACGGGATGCTTTAAGTTGGCCAATAGTTTCTCAATCGGTTGCCCGTCGATGGCCACAGGCTTTTGCAAAGGCTTCTTTTTGTTTACGATACGGAAAATCCGGCCATGCCTGTCGTCCCGGTTCGGATCCCGGACGTTGTGCTGCATGTGTCCGATGATTGCATTCTGCCAGTCGGAAACGTAAAGGGCTCCATCCTCGCCAAAGATCGCATCCGTCGGACGGAAATTCTTGTCGCCACTCAACATGAAGCCAACGGATTCCTCCTGAATTTGCGACCCATCGGCCAAGTCCTTGATTACGCTCAGTTTTTGCCCACTGGGAGTTCCCCACACTTCGCCGAATTTGGACTTGGAGGAAACCTCCTGGCCGTTCTCCCAGGTTCCGGACTTTTTGATCATGACAAAGTCACCATCCCGGTGAAGTTTGTATTGTTTAAGACCAAGAAAACCAATCGTATTGCAGATCAGAAAATCCCCCTGCATGGCATCAGGAAAATTCTCGCTGGAAATGATCTCGCATGCGGGCACCGGGCGTACTTCCTTGCCAAGCAGGGAGCGCATTTTCCAAGAATTTCCATGGGGCAGGACTTGATAGGCCCGACCACCGGTTCCATCGGTTGCATAGTGATATCCCCAGTAATCAAAGGCAATTCCATGAGGATTCGGACTGTTGCTGGCGTGAAAGGCAATGGTATGACGACGGGGGTCGAAACGGTACATCGCAGAGGCAGAGGTATTTAGACTGGGCCCCCAGGGATGCTCGTGGTTGTGCTGAAGAAAAACCCCGCTTTGCCAGTAAATTCCGCCGTCTGGTCCGTAGATCAAATTATTCGCGGAGTGGTGGGTATCCGACGTACCCAATCCCTGCAGGATCACATAGCGTTCATCGGCCTTGTCGTCTCCGTCGTTATCCCTAAGAAAGAGAAGGTCCGGACCGGATGTCACCAGCACACCGCCATTCCAAAATTCAAAGCCCACGGGGTTGTGCACTTTGGCGAACTCAATCACCCGGTCCGCCTTGCCATCCTTATTTTCATCGGGCAGTATCACCAAGGCGTCGTTCATGGACTGCATCGGCTCCCACATTGGGTAGGTTGGCCAGACGGCCGCCCACAGTCTGCCCTTTGCGTCCACTTGCATTTGCACCGGGTTGATCAATTCGGGAAAACGTTTCTCATCTGCAAACAGATTGATCTCGAAATCATCGCGAACCGCCAGGCGGTTCATGCTTTGCCGAGGACTTAAATACTTGGTCGACCCCTCCTTGATCGCACTGGAACTTATGCTTCCTCCGCCCACGTTGGAAACCACCTTGATGGGTGCGGGAACGTTGCCGTCGTCAACTTTGACGTCCTTACCGGCAGCCAACTTCCAAATGCGCTGATCCCGATTGGCGGTCATGACGTCAAGCATGAGCAGTTCATGCATCAAAACTTCCGCGTTCGACTGGTCATCGACGAAACGCAACTTGGAACGGGAACCCCAAATATCGTTACCATCCGTTGCCCGGTAACGGTTGAACCAATGCCAATTCTTGTCGAGCACTGCCTGCCTCAGGCTTTCCAAGGAAGCCGTTGCCTTCGCTTCCTTGTTGAGGAGCGCCTGCGCGATGATCTCCGCAAGGCGGCGATTGCCCTCTTCATTGAGGTGGGCTCCGTTGATGGTCAGAATCTGCGAACTCTCCTGAAAAAGAGCCAAGGTCGGATTGAACAAGTCGACGAACTGAACCCCGCTCTGCCTAGCGGCATCCGCAATGGCTTCCGCATACAAGGCGAGATTGCGGTTATGGACTTTTCCTCGAGGCAGGTTGCGGGTTTTCAGGTCCTGAAATGCAATTGGTGAAAACAAGACAATCCTAGGGAAAGTCTTGCCATTGGCTTTCGATCCCCGTGTCTTTTTCACGAAATCCAAGAGTTGTGCCTTGAATGCGTTGGCTCCCCTCTGACCAGCAAAGGATTCGTTGTAGCCGAACATGGCAAAGACCACGTCCGCCTTTACGTGACGCAGGTAATCGTTCATCGCCATAAAACCCTTGCTGCGCGGATAATTATTGGGCCGGTCGCCGGAAAGGCTCATATTGCGGAAAACTACGTTTTGTCCGATCAACTGGCTTTGCAGCAGGGTTTCCATCCATCCATCATGCTGCATCCGGTCCGCCAAGCCATTCCCTAAAACCGCAACCCTGTCACCCTTGCTAAAGGTAAAGGGAAGTTCATCTTTGTAATCCGCCGGAACTTCCGCCGTCGTTGCTACCGGCTTTTTTACTTCAGGCTCCGGCTTGCCATCATAGAGAAAGAATTCAACCAAGGTTCTAAACCGAAGGCTAAATTTGATCCGCTGAGCTCCCTTGGTTTTTCCACTTTTGTAAATTTGCCTCCGGTTGGAGTCCAATAATTGAATGGTGAATCCATCGAGCCTCGATTCAAAGCCTTTGCGGTTCCAAATTTCGACCTCATCGACGTTGCATTCGCCGCCCAGATCGATTTCCCACCAAGGATCGGTCGATCCGAAACCATCGGTGTGGGTTTGCCCTCCTTTATTGTAATCGGGGTTCTTATTGCCGTCGATTGCCCGCGAAGCAACTCCGCCCGCACCCACGCTCGATTGCTTGGGCTTACCATTAGGCGCGATATTTTTGCCACCACTGATGATCTCCACTTCATTAAGAGTTAGAATTTTATTATCCCCGGGAATTTCAATTCTAAGAAAGCGGGCCTTCTTTCTGATATTTTGATTGCTCGCCGTCACTGCCTCTACTTTCTTGAGCGCTGCATTGGGATCTGCAGGAATCGGGCTATTCAGATCGGCATACATGGAGGGCTTCACTCCCTTCACCTCACCTTTGTTTTGGAATTTGCTGGGATTGAACGCCCCGACGAATTCTATATTGGAATCTGCTTGGATCCTATTCTCCAACCCCACCGACCAATATATGCCGTTTATGAGAAGTCGCCGGTATCCGGGATTGAGCAGGTCCCAAGAGGCTCCGTAAAGAGAGGTGAACACCCTGCCCTTCTTTCCATTTTTGGCAGTGTATTCGCGGGTCCACTCACTTGCCTTGGGAGGCTTTTGCGGATCGTTCTTTCCATCCGGATCCATGGTCATAAGGGGTTGAGCCATGGTCAGGACGTTCCAATCAGGCTTGGGCTCCGCATTGTAGCCGCCAGCCATCACGTGAACCGCGCTTACTCCCCGCAAAATCGGATGCTTCTTTTTCTCAGGAATCAAATCGATGCGAGTGCTTTGCCGATGGTTTTGACCATAATGACCGACCCAGGACTGACCGAGAATTTGCTCTCCAAAACCACCCTTGTAATCGTTGCCTGAATAACGGAAATCGTATTTCGCATAAGGATCGTTGGCCCGATCTTTGTCGTATTTAAACGCATGCGTGGAGGTACGAAGTCCTACCACGGGTCCTCCCCTTGCCAAGTAGTCGTCGACGTGCTTCATCTGCTCGGGAGGCAGAGCGAGAAATCGAGTGAACATAACCATTCCATCCGCATCCTCGAGAGTTTCAAGACCGGGGAGGTCGGACGCTCCCGCCTCTATCTCTCCCTCTCCGTTAAGCCCAAAGAGCAGAACGCAGTCAAAGCCATGACGAACGGATAGTATTCGGGCCAAAGCCGGCAGTGTCTCTTCCGCACGATATTCATGATCACTGGCGACGAAAACCAATTTCTTGGAGTTGGACGGATCCTTTGCCTCATAGACGACCGGGTTAGCCCCCAGACAAGATCCGAAAAGAAGCATGCCGGAAAGCAGCATGCCTGTGCGTGAGACAAATGATTCAAAGACCACCCTTGGACTGTACATAGTTTTGTTCGTTAGGTTAAAGGACGAATAATCCTATATCACGAAAACCAGAGTTTAGCCCTCAAGACCGCCGGAAATGCCCCTCTATAAGCAACTGACGCAAAGTCAATTAGACCCACTGATGCACTCGGTGGATTCGGCCAGAAGCAACTTCCTTTTTCACCCTCGATAGGCAAAACGCTAACCGATCGAGTGATGCGTCACTCCCCTGCGGTTGGCCATTGATTTTCCTTCCCTGCATTCGACGAAATATTTGAATTCCGTAAAAAAATTCTCGAAAGAG
>JAYOEB010000118.1:0-7667 GCA_038116775.1 Opitutia bacterium
GTTCCCTTCGTCCAGCTCTTTCATAGAGGTTGGGACCAGCACGGCAACCTACCCAACGCAATCCGCAACCAGTGCAAGGACGTGGACCAACCGGCCGCCGCTCTGGTCAAGGACCTCAAGCAACGAGGTTTGCTCAAGGACACGGTGGTCGTTTTTGGAGGCGAATTCGGTCGTACGGTTTACTCACAGGGAAAACTGACCAAGGACAGCCATGGCCGCGACCACCACGGGCGCTGTTTCTCGACCTGGGTGGCGGGTGGCGGATTCAAGCCAGGCATCGAGTACGGAAGAACCGACGACTACTCCTACAACATTCTCGAAAACCCGGTGCACGTAAACGATTTGAACGCCACCATCCTGCAGACCCTCGGAATCGACCACGAACGCTTCACCTATCGATACCTCGGCTTGGATCAAAGGCTGACCGGCGTCGATCATCCCAAGGTAATCAAAGACATTCTCGCCTAAGGAAATCTTCCGGCGATTCGCCGAAGAAAGCGCATTTTTGCTTTGACCCTCATTCGAGGGTTTTCCAGAACTGTTCCGTGACTTTGGTGGCGGATGATAGATACGAGTTGTTGACGGAGTGGTTGGAGAAGCACCCTTCCTTCCGCCCGGCCCAACTTAGCGTGGCCTCCGCGGACGCCAGTTTCCGCAGGTACTTCCGCCTGAAAAGCGACGAAGGTTCCCTCATCGCCATGGATGCCCCCCCCGAACTGGAGGATTCCGCTCCCTTCGTTCGGATCGGCCGATGGATGGGAGATCGGGGGGTACGAGTCCCCCAAATCCTCGAATATGACCTCGATTTGGGTTTCATGGTTTTGTCCGACTTCGGAACCCTTCACCTCCAGGATGCAATTCTTCGGCAAGATCCGACATCTCTTTACAACCAAGCCTTGGAGGAAATCCTGGGCTTCCAGCAAAGACTTTCGGATTCCAAAGCCTTCCTTCCCACCTTCGACCCATCCTGGCAGCGCAAGGAATTGGAAATCTTCCGCGACTGGTGCCTCCCGGAAGATTCGAAGGAACGATTCGACCAGGCGGTTTCCAAGTTGATTGACTTGGTTGATCAAATCCCCAAATCCTTCATGCACCGAGACTTTCACTGCCGCAACTTATTGCTCACCGATCAGGGAAAATTAGGAATCATTGATTTTCAAGGCGCGATGCATGGACCGGTCGCCTACGACCTCGTTTCCCTGCTCCGGGATTGCTACCTCGATTTTGAAAACGATTGGGTGGAGGAAAAGGTTGGCGAATTCAGGGTTCGAATGATCGAGGCAGACTTGCTTGATCCCTCGACCGACCTGGCCAGCTTCCTGCAATGGTTCGACTTGTGCGGTTTGCAAAGGCACCTGAAATGTCTGGGTATTTTTCACCGTTTGAAAATCAGGGACGGGAAAGCCTCCTATCTGAAGGAAGTCCCCAGGGTCTTGGCTTACGTCGCGCAGGTGATTGAAAAATATTCCGATCTGGATGAACTCCGGCCAATCGTCGACCAAGCCAAAATCATCCGACCTGTATGAAAGCCATGATTCTAGCCGCCGGTTACGGCAAACGACTACGTCCCCTGACCGATCATACGCCCAAACCTCTGGTATCGGTGGGAGGCAAGCCCCTGATTGTTCATCACCTGGAAAAAATCGCCGCCTGCGGGATATCCGAGGTGGTGATCAACTTGGGCCATCTCGGTTCGAAAATTCCCGAGTTTCTTGGAAATGGTTCGAGCTGGGGAATTTCCATCGCTTATTCCGACGAGGGCCCCGACCCTCTCGAAACCGGGGGAGGAATGACCAAGGCTCTTCCTCTCCTTGGCGAAGAGACCTTTATGTTGGTCAATGGAGACGTATGGTCGGACTTGGACTTTTCCACGATTCCCAAGGTTCTGGATTCCGGTGATCAGGCGATGCTTCTCCTCGTGCAAAAACCGGATTGGCGAGCCAAGGGAGACTTTGAGCTCAAGGGGGAGCGGGTCATGGAATCAGAAAACCCAAGCCTTCTCTATGCGGGAATCGCCCTTTATCACCCTTCGATTCTAAAGGGGGCAAAAGTGGAAAAGTTTTCCATCGTTCCCAGGCTCAAGGAGGCGATTCGAGAAAATCAAGTCGCCGGTCTTCTCATCGGAGGCGAATGGGACGACGTGGGAACTCCGGAACGACTGGATGCCTTGAGGCGAAAATACGGAGATTAGCTCAAAAGGGTTTTTTTGATCGGGTGGCGGGATAGGTTTTCAAAGGCTCCGCCTCTTCAAGACCGAAATTCTCGACGCAGTAGGCAACCAGATTGCGGATGTCGTAATCCGCAAGCTCCTTGGCCGCCGCCGCCATCACCCGTCCACCCTCGTCTCGGGAGTCGTATCCCCGTTCTCCCTCCCTGAACTTTCTCATTTGCTGGTAAAAGTACCACCCCTCCAGTTTGGTCAAGGAAGGAGAGACGAGTCCCGGGTTGCCCTCCCCTTGGAGGCCGTGGCAGGAAGCGCAGCGCTTCTCGTACGATTCTTTTCCGCGCTCCGGGTCGCCCTTGACCGTTCGAATCGCCGGTTGCGGCGGCAGGCTCGAAAACCAGTCGGCTAACTGAACGACCTCCAGGTCCGTGAGATTTTTGCGGATCCCCACGCCCATTAGGTGTTCGGAGCGGTTATCGGGATTCAAGCCTCGGATTCCGTGCCTGAACTTATTGATTTGATCGGCCAGGTACCAGGGTTCCATTCCATTGAGAATCGGTCCCCGCTGGGCTTCCTTCAATGGCAAACCGTGCAGGACGCAACCAATTCCTCAAGCCTCGATCCTTTGGAATCAAGCTTTTGCAGATTTTCACTTCTCTTCGCTTGCCTACAACTCGAAACCGCAAAAAACGCAAAGACTGCAAACACGAAGAATGGACCGACCCGAGCCATGACTTCCATTCTACTCAACCCCGGCAAAGCCTCAAGCGATTAAGCGCATGCTCTTGGCTTTACCCAAGCAAGGGAATGGTTCATGATGCTTTCCTTATGCCTAGCATTCGATTAAGCGAACTGAGTAAAGTGTTTGAGAATGGAGTTTGCGCCTTGGATAAAATCAACCTTGCCGTGCGGGATGGCGAATTTATGGCAATCGTCGGTCCTTCCGGTTGTGGAAAATCGACCTTGCTTCGAATTTTGGCGGGGTTGGACGATGCCACCGCCGGTTGCGTCCTCATCGATGAGAAAGAGGTCAATGAAGTCGAACCCAAGGATCGAAACATCGGCATGGTCTTTCAAAATTATGCCCTCTTTCCCCATCTTTCAGTCTTTGAAAACATCGCCTTCGGGCTTCAGACCCAAAAACTGCAGCGATGCGAAATCAAGCAGCGGGTGGAATCCGTGGCCGCAAGACTGAACATCACCGCCCTGCTCGACCGTAAGCCCGACCAACTGTCTGGAGGGCAGAGGCAACGGGTGGCCCTGGGGCGCCTGCTCGCCAAAAATCCCTCCATTCACCTCCTTGACGAACCATTGAGCAACTTGGACGCCCATCTTCGAAACTCCATGCGGACGGAATTGAAGAACATCCATCGTGAGGATGGCAAGACCACCCTGTTCGTCACCCACGATCAAATCGAGGCGATGATCCTCGGACAAAGAATCGCGGTGATGCGGGATGGAAAGATCGAACAGGTCGGAACCCCCCGCGAAATTTACGATCGGCCCGCAAATCAGTTCGTAGCTTCTTTTTTCGGGGCTCCACCGATCAACCTAATGCCCGGTGAAATTAAATTTTCCGAAGGCTTGGGCTCTCAATTCATTCATCAGGACCTAAGCTTGACTATTCCCCCAAGCCTCGATTTCGGAAACCGCTCGCAAGTCGTGCTGGGCATCCGCGCCGAAGACCTAAGCCCTTACCCCGCGGATCATCCGGAATCCAAAGAATCTGCC
The DNA here is from genome assembly GCA_038116775.1 of Opitutia bacterium. Taxonomy (GTDB): domain Bacteria; phylum Verrucomicrobiota; class Verrucomicrobiia; order Opitutales; family Seribacteraceae; genus Seribacter. Next base: position 3,896 of record JAYOEB010000118.1, read on the forward strand.
CGCGGAGAAATTGCTTGGGTCGACGACTTGGGTGAAAGCAAAATTCTACATATTCGAACCGGCCGGAGTTTGCTTGCCTTGAAAACTTCGCTTGCTTTCGAAGCCACGGCTTCGAGATCCGTGGGCTTTGTCCTCAACTGGGAAAAGGCCCACTGGTTTGATCCCCAAAACGGGGAAAGAATCAACTCAAGCTAACCAAGCGAAGGGCGCTCCTAAGCTTGCGGAAGGCCATCGCGAAAACCAGTAGCAGGGGGACAATGGAAAGCGTGGAAGCCGCCATTCCCACGGATTCGGGAATTCGGTGACTGCTGTCCTTGAGTTTTGCCAAGGCGAGAGGCAGAGTTGCGTTCTCATCGTCCAATAAAAGCATGGGCAGCAAATGCTCCTGAAAGCACAGAACGAAATACAAAAGGAAGAAAGCGAGGACCCCCGGAAGAACCAGAGGAAAAATCACCCAAAAAGTCCGGAGTGGGCTCAGTCCTTCCATCCTGGACAATTCGATCCACTCTTCGGGGAAATGACGAAAAATCTGATAAAAGAACACCACGCCCATTCCCGAGACCGCGCCGGGCAAAAGCAAAGACCAAAGAGAACCCCGCAAACCCAGCCAAGACATCCACTCGAAAAGAGGAACGGCGAAAGTTTGCTTTGGCATCAAAATGATGAGGACGGCCAATCCGAAAATCAGGGAGTTTCCCCTGAATCTGTACTTGGCCAAGCAAAAGCCCGCGCCTGCGGAGACCAGAGTCGCCAAGGTAGCTTGCCCGATGGATGCAAGCAACGAATTGGAAAAGATCTTCATGAAGGGAAGGTAGGAAGCATCCAGCAAAAGGCGGAAGGAAGACCCATCGAAGGAACCGGGCAACAGTTGGCCGGGCCGATAGATTTCCCGATTCGTCTTGAAGCAGGATAAGAACATCCAAACGAAAGGATAAGTCGCCAGGCAGATCACGCCGCTCAGAAAGCAAACCGAAAGGAATTTCTTCATTTTCCGAGACGATGTCTACGAATCCTCAGAATTCCGTAGAGCAAAGTCGCCAAAAAAGGCATGACCATCAAAGACATCGCGGTGGCGGTGGGAAAATCAAAGCGTCCGCTTCCCCCCGGAAAAGCCACTTGGTAGAGATAAGTGACGAACAATAGACCCGAGTCCAGGATTCCCCCCGAACCTCCCAGCAAAACGTAAGCTCCGGAGAAGGAGGCAAAGCCATCCACGGTAAGAAAAATGGCCGCAAATAGAATCAGGTGCCCAATGCCCGGCATCCAGAGAATCCGCAGTTTCGACCATCCGCCGAGACCCTCCATTTTGGCCACTTCCAGTTGCCACCGTGGTATGCCCTCCAAACCGCAGAGAAAAAAGAGGGTCACCAATCCAGTCCAGCGCCAGACCGATTGAAAAATCATACAGGGCATGATGAAGCTGGGATCCATCATCCAATTTACAGGTTCCAAACCCAAAGGTAGGATCAGGTATTGATTGAGAAAACCTTCTCGACCGTGGAAAAAAAGATAAAAGAGCGTGGAGAGAACGCTAGGCATGGCAAGTCCGGGAATCATCAGTAAAAAAAGCAAAAGACCCTGGGCCTTCCTCGGCAATCCTATCAGACGAATGGCCAGGGCCAAGGCCAGCGGAAGCGTAAGCAAAACAGTCCCCAAGACGTATTGGATGGAGTTTTTCAACGACCTCCAGAATTTTTCGTCCCGATACGCTTTGCGATAATTATCGAATCCCACGTAGGCACCATCCGAAACTTCGGCGTGGACCGACCTGACCTTCAAGGACTTTTCCACCAAAAGATCGCTGCGCATAGACAAATCAACTCCGAATATCAGCGGCATCATCCAAAAAAAGAGCCAAAAGCCGACAAAGGGCCCCAGCAAGACGATCAACGAATTACTGGAAATCGAAAGTCTGCGGGAAACCATGAAAAAAACTTACCTGACGTTACCCCACCCAGTTTGCATCGCTTCCCTGTACTGTTCCATGGCTTCCAGTGGGGTAAGAATCCCTGACATGACGGCGCCAAAATAATTCTCCTGCATCAGAAATATTGCCTGTGGCCTGCGCGGGTCCACCCTCACCGGCGGAATCTCCTTGGCCAACTCGACCAAGAGCTTGCCCATCGACTGCCGAAAGTATTGATGCTCGCCCAACAGCCTAGGATCCTTCCAAGCGGGCTGATAGGCCGGAAAGCTGTTTCCCTGCAAGAATCTTTCGGCGTTTGCCTCCTTGTTGCTCATCACGAACTCGATGAACTCCCAAGCCTCCTCCTTTTGCTCGCTTGCCTTGCAAATCAGCAAGCCTTGGCCCGCAAAGGTTGCGGTTCGTGGTCCGAGGGAACCATTTTCATTTTTCCAGGCCGGCAATGGCATCATTCCCCACATACCGCTCATGCCGGGAGCGAATTGCGGAAAGAGGTCCAAGCCATACCAGTCCGCCCCGATCACGCACAAAACTTCACCGCTTTCAAGATCACCGCTAAAAAACACAGGATCGAAAACGGAACCACGGTCCGGCATTACCGCAATTTGAGCCTGCGACATCTCGGCAAATTCAGTCAATATGGAAAGGGCCTTCTTCTCGTCGGGAAGAAAATTTCCCTTCTTGCCAAAAAGATCACTCCCTCTTTGGCGAAGAAAAACGTCGAACAAGGTGCCGTCCAAGGCAAGCATGCGCTGTCCGCGATCCTCCATCAATTTTTGTCCGACTTTTCGAAAACCTTCCCAAGTCTCGATATCTTCGGCTTCGATTCCGAATTCATCAAACAAATCCTTGCGATAATAAAGCATCATCGCGCTCAGGGACTGGGGGAGTCCCAATAATTCGTCCTTGAACGTAAAGACCTCAAGCCTCCTTGGATGGAGATCTTCCAGTAGATTGGCATTCTTTGCCCTATCTCTCAAATTCAAGAAAGGGCTCGGGCCATTCAGAAAAACCCCGAAGAAAGTCTCATCCAACTGAACGAGATCCGGAATCCCCTGACCCGTTCTAAGGGCAACGCCCAATTTGTCAGGCATTTCGCGAAATCCATAAGCGCTGACGGATAGATTGAAATCTTTTTTTCTACTTTCTCCGTACAAAGCGGCCATTTTCTCATAGTAAACCTGATCTTGAAAGGAACTGATCCACATCTCCAAGTCCTTTGATTCCAATACTTTAAGAAATAAAAATAAAGCGACGCCGATAAGGAGAAAAAACTTTGAGAGAATCATCGATACCAATATCCAAGCAATTTTTCAGATCGCAAGCAGATTGATCGTTATTTTAAATAATTATTTTTGCCCTAAAATATAACAAATAAATGCATATCCATACAAATAAAGTTCTATCTTAAGCACAATCTTGTTTTAAAAATTGCAACTGCAAGTGATTATTTGTAAGAAATTAACATGTTTTGCTAATTGCCTTTAATTAGTCTCTCATTTCCTTCCCTCTCAGTTATGAAAAATTCGTTCTCCCTTTCCCTAAAGCTTGGGCTTGTATCCTTTTTTGCTTTCACTAATTTTTCCTCTGCCCAAAATTACTCGGGACAAGACATTTCTGGGCAAAACTTGTCGGGACAAGATCTGAGCGCCGCCATTTTCGACAATACCACCATATTTTCAGATGGCGTCAACGGCGTCAACTTGGCTCACACCAACGCCAACCTCTCCAACATCCAGTTCGGAACCGTCGACTTCAGCGGGGTCAACCTGACCGGGGTCAACCTTTCCAACTCCAATCTTTCCCAGGCTTCTTTCAATGAATCCACCGTTTTCTCCGACGGTTCCA
>JAYOEB010000119.1:0-7644 GCA_038116775.1 Opitutia bacterium
TGAACGAGGTGGAGGCAAGCAAGGTAACCGGCGTAAAGGTCCGCGAGGACGGCAAGTTGCTGGAGGATGGAATTGCTCGGGCCTGTGAAAAGTTATTCGAACTGGGCGTCTCCGATCTGGTGGCCATTCACTTTCCCGAAGGCTCCTATGCCTTGCGGGCCGATGGCGAAAAACTATTGCAGGGTTCCCTCGCTTTGCCCAAGGGTTACATCAAGGGAGCGGCTGGGGCAGGGGATGCCTTCTGCGCCGGTGTCCTCTATGGGGTTCACGAGGGCTGGTCCCTTGAAAAATGCCTCAAGACCGGAACCTGCGCCGCCACCGCCTGCATGTCTGACCCGACCTGCACGGATGGTTTGCGCTCCTTGGAGGATTGCCTCGCTCTCGCCGAAAAGTTTGGATTCGGAGAGGACGAAAGCTAAGGAGCAAGGCAATTCAAATTCTTTCTACCCTTAATTCATCCAGTAATTCAACCGATGTCCGATACCGCCTTGAACGACTTTGACTCGCAAGTCCGCGAGCAAGCCCTTGAAAACGCCTGCCAAGCCAATGGTTTCCCTGCCACGACGACCTTGTTGAATCTTCATGCCCATACCTTTTATTCCTTTAACTACAAAGGATTTTCCCCAAGCGCCTTTGCCTTGGAAGCCAAGAGAGCCGGGCTGGAAGCCGCGGGGATCGTCGACTTCGACGTCTTGGACGGATTGGATGAATTTTGGGAGGCCAGCCGAAGGCTCGATCTGAAGGCATGCGTCGGGCTGGAATCGCGGGTGTTCGTCCCCGAATTCTCCGACCGGGTTATCAATTCCCCCGGTGAGCCCGGTATCAGTTATCACATGGGCATTGGGTTCACCACCACCGATATACCTCGTGACGCCAAGGATTTTCTGGATGGGATGAGAAATACCTCCGAACAAAGAAACCGTTCCCTCTTGGAACGGGTCAATCGATTCCTCAATCCGCTGGCTCTTGATTACGACCGGGACGTCTTGCCGCTTACCCCCAAAGGCAACGCCACCGAGCGTCATCTCTGTCTTGCCTTTGCCCGCAAGGCGGCCGCCCAATTTCCGGAAGAGTCCGCTCTCAGGGCCTTCTGGTCTGAGAAATTGGGAGTTTCCCCAGGGGATCTCCAGGATTTGCCTGACGGACGGGGCATGACCGACTTGATCCGCGCCAAGACCATGAAGACGGGGGGGGTCGGATACGTCCAGCCGGATTCGGGCTCTTTTCCGAAAATGGCCGAAATGAACGAATTCGCGCTCAAGTGCGGAGCCTTGCCCACCTTGACTTGGTTGGACGGTTGTTCGGAGGGTGAGCAGGCAATCCGCGAGTTGCTGGAAGTGGGCATGTCCACCGGAGTCGTTGCCTTCAACGTCATACCCGACCGAAACTACACCCCGGGCTCGCCGGACCAGAAACTCAAGAATCTGCAGGAGGTCGTCGCCCTGAGCGAGGAACTCGATCTTCCCCTGATCGGAGGGACGGAAATGAACAGTCCGGGGCAAAAACTGGTCGATAGCTTCGAGACCGAGGAACTATCGGCGGTGCATCACGTCTTTCTAAGGGGCGCCCGAATTCTGCACGCTCATTCCACCTTGCAGAAATTCGGCCAAATGGGATACCTCAGCGACTGGGCCCAGTCTCACTTTTCCTGCGCTCGCGAAAAGAATGATTTTTACGATCAGTTCGGGGAAATCTTTTCCCCCAGGGGTGATGCAAGGCTGCAGGATTCCCTAAGCCCGGAAAAAGCCCCTGCCGAGATGTTGAGCCTGGCCCATGAGGTCATGACTGCCTCCTGATCGGGTGAGCGGTACCTTCGTCGGGTTTGGCTTTGGGGCCATACAAGGCGGGTTGTTTCTGCCCAAAGTCCTGAAATCCGGAAAGTTTGACCGCTTGGTGGTTTCCGAGATCGAACCGGTACTGGTCGGAGCCGTGCGGTCATCGGGGGGCGCTTATTTCCTCAACGTCGCGGAGTCGGACCGAATACGGGTCGAACGGATCGAGGGCTTGGAGATTCTCAATCCCCTTGTAGGGGAAGATCGGGAGCGTTTGGTGGAGGCGGTCGCGGAGGCGTCCGAACTGTGCACGGCCCTTCCCAGTTATCAGCTCTATGATGAAGGCAGAGCGTCCGTGGCCCGTTTGCTGGCTGAGGGTCTTTCCCAAAAAAAGGATCGGAAGATTCTTTCTCCAGCCGTTGTCTATGCCGCCGAAAACGACGCCCGGGCCGCCCGACGTCTTGAGCAAGCGTGTCTTCGGCACCTGCCGGACGGGTTGGGTGGAAAAGTCGTCTTTTCGGAGACCGTGATCGGAAAGATGTGCTCGGTGGTGATGGATTCGGGAAGAATCGAGGATGAGAAGCTAAGTCCCTTGAACGCCTACGCGGAAAGGGCCATCCTGGTGGAAAGCTTTGACCGGATTTACGTCGAGGAACGAAAACCGCCTTCTTTTGAGCGAGGCTTGAGTTCGTTGATCGAAAAGGCCGACCTCGAACCCTTCGCCTTGGCCAAGTTTCTCGGTCAAAACGCCACTCATGCCGCGCTTGGCTACTACGCTTTGGATGCGGGTCTTCGCCACATGAGTCAACTGCGTGACTTTCCCGAACTGGTGGATGCCGGGTTGCAGGCCTATGTGGAGGAAGCCGGGAAGGGTTTGCTAAAAAGATTCGACAGGTTGGAGGATGAGCTTTTCACTCCTTCGGGAATGGAGATGCAGGCCCGGGCGGCTGTGGCGAGGATGCTCAATCCCTTTTTGGCCGATCCCGTGGAGCGCGTCACGAGGGACCCTGTCCGAAAACTGGGCTGGGATGATCGCCTGGTGGGGGCGATGCGCATCGCCGGTGAGGCGGCGATCCGGCCCGCGCATCTTGCCAAGGGAGCCCGGCTCGCTTTGGCGCATGCATGCAGGGAAAACGGGTGGAAGGACCCGAAACTTGCCCTGAGTCGGATTTGGTCCGAGGTTTCGGCGGACGAACGATTGGCTTTCGAAGAGTTATTGCTGGAAAGGTCTTGATTTTTCCTGGCCGCAAATTCGAAACAAGGGTTGCCTTTCCTTCAAAAACGATCAAAATCCATCGCAAACGATCAAAATGATTCGTGAAGCTCAGCCAGTCCTCGCTCCGCAAAGGAGGGAGAGAATACGCGCCATGATCAGGGATGGCGGGGTTGCCCGCGTGGAGGATTTGCGCAAATCGCTCAAAGTCTCGGTGGCTACCATCCGCCGGGATTTGGAAATTCTGGAGGAAGAAGGAAAGGTGCGTCGGGTGCACGGTGGGGCCGTTTCCACCGAAAGTCGACTGGAAGAGGCGGTCTTTGAGAACAAAACCCATTTGTCGGCTCCCGAGAAACAGAGAATAGCCGAAGAGGCCTACAAGTTGATCGAGCCTGAAGAAGCCATTTATCTAAATGGCGGAAGCACCACTCTTTTTTTGGCGAGATTGCTCAGGGATCGGTCCGATCTGACTTTGGTTACCAATTCGCTTCAGGCGGCGATCGAATTGGCGGATTCCGGCCCGAGGGTAATTCTCACGGGAGGAGAATTGCGCCGCATCAGTCAGACGATGGTCGGTCCGCTTACCTCTGCGGTTCTGGAGCAAGTGCGGGTGGACAAGGCCTTCATGGGAACCATGGGCATGTCGTTGGAGCATGGCTTGACCACCACCGATCCAAACGAAGCGTATTCCAACGACGTCGTGGCCAAACAAGCCGGCAAGGTAATTCTACTGGCGGATTCGGGAAAGGCGGAAAAAGTCTGCTTTGCCCGTTTTGGAGATTGGAACGGAGTCGACCTTTTGATATCGGACAAGAATTTGTCCCAGGACTTTTGCAAATCCTTACGAAAGCGCGGAATCAAGGTCCGCCTGAGTTAAATGAACTGAAAACGAGTAGAAAGAAAAACTTATGGCCACAGCAATCATCATGCCTCGACAAGGACAATCGGTCGAGAGCTGCATTCTTACCGAATGGAAAGTAAAGGTCGGCGACGAGGTCGCGGAAGGCGACGTCCTCGCCGTCATTGAAACCGACAAGGCAAGCTTCGATCTCGAATCGACCGCATCGGGAAAGGTTTTGGCTTTGTTTTGGGATGCGGATGACGACGTTCCGGTTTTGGCCAACGTCGCCGTGGTAGGGGACGAGGGAGAGGAAGTGGAGGAATTTCGGCCCGAGGGCCAAGCCAGTTCCCCAGTTGCGGCTCCTGCGGAGGATGCATCCTCCGCAAACGATCCCGTTCCTCAGGCTCAGGCTGCCTCCTCGGCTCCTGTCGCTCCCGTAGTCTCGGCGGGTTCAAGCGGAGCCCTGACGGCCGGTTCCGGGGTAAGTCCGCGGGCCCGTCGATTGGCCCACAAGCATGGCATTGATCCCGAGTCCCTGCCGGGGAGCGGTCCCAACGGTCGGGTGATCGAGCGTGACGTGGAGGCGGCGGTCAGCGGTCGTCCCCGTTTGTCCGCCACGGCTCGGGCCCGTTCGCTTTCAGGGGATTTGGAGAGTCCGGCCCGTGGAACCGGTCTTGCCGGAATGGTGCGGTCCCAGGACCTCAAGGTTCCGGGAGCGGTCGAGGGGGCGGAAATCACCACCGTCAAAGGCATACGCAAGGTGATCGCCGAGCGTATGATCCAGTCCCTTGGCACCACCGCCCAACTTACCCTGCATGCATCTTTCGAACTATCGAAGGCCAATGCGTACCGCAGGGAACGCCTCGATGGCGGGCAATCGAAGGTTTCCCTCAACGACGTCATTGCCCACGCCATCGCCCAGACCCTCAAGGATCATCCGGAGATGAACGCTCATTTTCTGGGTGACCGCATCGCCACCTTCGAAAAGGTACATCTGGGGGTTGCGGTCGATACTCCCAAAGGATTGCTGGTCCCCGTCATCAGGGATGCGTCGGATATGTCCATCGAGAAGATTTCCTCGGAGGTGAAAAACCTCGCGGGTGCCTGCCGTGAGGGAACCGTCTCACCGGACGATTTATCCGGTGGGTCCTTTACTCTTACCAATTTGGGAATGTTGGGCGTCGAAACCTTTACTCCGGTCTTGAATGCGCCCGAGGTTGCCATCCTCGGCGTGGGCGGCATCGTGCTTAAGCCCAAACGTAAGGAGGATGGATCGGTTGAATACGTCGACACCCTTCCTCTCAGTTTGACCATCGACCACCAAGCGGTCGACGGAGCCCCGGCCGCCCGTTTTCTGCAGTCTCTGATCGAGCGTTTGGAAAACAACCCCGGAGTCTAATTTTAATAACTCTCTCAAAAAAACCGTTCTAAAACAGAAGAAATGAAATACGATTTTGCCGTTATCGGAGCCGGACCTGCTGGGTACGTCGCTGCCAAGAAAGCCGCTGGTGCGGGTCTTAAGACCTTGCTGGTGGAAAAGAAAAAGCTCGGAGGTGTCTGCCTCAATGAAGGATGTGTGCCTTCCAAGACTCTGCTTCAAGCCGCCAAGACTTATCACCATGCCAAGCACGGCTCCGTTTTTGGAGTGAGTGTGGATGGATTGAGCTTTGATTTCCCCAAGGCTCATGCTCACAAAAATGGAGTGATGGATAAGATGCGTGATGGCATCGCCGGATTGATGAAGAAGTACAAGGTCGATGTGGTCGAGGGCGAGGCTGTGCTTCAGCAAAACCGTAAGATCGTGATCAATGGGGAAGAGCATGAGGCTGATAATATTTTAATCTGTACCGGATCTTCGCCTGCGGTTCCTCCCATTCCAGGAATTGATCAGGACCATGTGGTTGATTCCACCGGTATTTTGAACCGCGAGTCCCTGCCCAAGCGTTTAATCGTTGTTGGTGGTGGAGTGATCGGATGCGAGTTTGCCTGCATGTATGCATCGGTTGATGTGCCGGTTACTGTGCTGGAAGCGATGCCTGAGATCTGCCCGAATTTGGATTCAGAAATTGCTGCCACTCTTCGAACCGAACTGGAAAAGAAGGGAGTGGAATTCCAATTGGGATCCAAGGTGGAGGAAATTGGCAAGTCCACCGTTACATATAATGATGGATCTGGAAGCAAGGAAATCGAGGGTGATCTTGTATTGGTAGCGACCGGTCGTCGCCCCAATGTTTCTGATCTTGGCTTTGAGGATATCGGACTCGAGTTCTCTCCTCGTGGAATCAAGGTGGATGACAAAGGAGCCACCAACCTGCCAGGTGTCTGGGCAGCGGGTGATGTCACCGGACGTGCCTGGTTGGCTCACGCAGCCAGCCGTATGGCTGAGGTGGTGGTCAATAATATCACCGGTCGTTCGGACCGTATGCGCTACGACGCCATGCCAGCGGTGGTATACACTAGCCCAGAGGTTGCCGTAGTTGGTCTGACCAAGGAGGAAGCAGAGGAGCGTGGCATCAAGACCCGTTCCGGCCGTATTCCTATGGCGATCAATGCCCGCTACATTGCCGAAAACCCAGATGAGGCCGGTCTTTGCAAAGTGGTGTTGGAAAAAGAAACCAACCGCTTGCTCGGGGTCCATATGGTCGGAGGTGCCTGTTCCGAAATGATCTTCGGTGCCACCGCTATGCTTGAGACTGAACTCCGGGAGGAAGAGATCGAAGAGATTGTATTCCCACACCCAACCACATCGGAAATTATCAAGGATGTATTCATGGCGGTCCGCTAATCTGGAATCCAAATTTTAAAACCCAATTCTTACCTTTAACACCCATTCGTTATGCCTAAGTCACAAATTGTAGAACCAGCAGAGGAGCGCAAAGCGGGAACCATCCCCTTCAAGGAAGTTCCTCTCAATCAATATAGCAATGATATCAAAAATGAAGTGGAGACCTACGGTGCGGAAGCACTGATTGGAATCTATGAGGATATGTTGCTCATCCGTGAATTCGAGAGCATGCTCCAGAGTATCAAGACTCAGGGTTCCTACGAGGGAATCGAGTATGACCACAAGGGACCGGCTCACTTATCCATCGGACAGGAAGCCTCGGCAGTCGGACAGGCTTTTCTTCTTGGAGTGGACGACCATATCCTTGGCTCACACCGTTCACACGGTGAAATTTTAGCGAAGGGTATGTCCTCCATCCGTAAGCTCGATGAGGATACCTTGATGGAAGTGATGAAAAACTTCCTCGATGGGGATTGTTTCCGGGTGGTGGAAAAAGAAGGAGCCGACACGGTCAAGGACCTTGCCCGCAACTTTCTACTTTATGGTGCCCTTGCCGAAGTGTTTGGCCGGGCCAATGGATTCAACCGTGGTCTGGGTGGTTCGATGCACGCATTCTTTACCCCTTTTGGGATTCTTCCCAACAATGCGATTGTGGGTGGATCCGCTGATATTGCCATGGGTGCTGCTTTGTTTAAAAAGTGCAACCGCAAGTCCGGTATCGTGATCTCCAATGTTGGGGATGCATCCATGGGTTGTGGACCAACCTGGGAGGCGATGAATTTTGCATCCATGCGCCAGTTCAGGGAGTTGTGGGATGATTCGATGAAGGGTGGCTTGCCTATCATTTTTAACTTCATGAATAATTTCTACGGTATGGGTGGACAGACTGCCGGAGAAACCATGGCATTCGATTTCCTTGCCCGTGTGGGTGCTGGAGTAAATCCAGACTCGATGCACTCTGAGCGTGTGGATGGATATAATCCATTGGCTGTGGCGGATGCGATCAAACGCAAGAAAGCACTGCTCGAGCAGG
>JAYOEB010000120.1:0-7640 GCA_038116775.1 Opitutia bacterium
GAAATCTCCTGCGTCGTGGTCCACCCAGTCGACTCCGCCGCCTGCGCCACCAAGGATGGAGAATGGTGGTCGGAGGGTCCCTTCACCGAAAACCCGAGGATCACCACGGGAGCCGGAGATCACTTCAACGCCGGCTTCACCTCGGCCAGGCTTTGCGGCTTTTCACCGCTTGCCTCGCTCTGCTTGGCCACTTGCACCTCGGGTCATTACGTTCGCACCGCCCAGAGTCCAAGCACCGGCCAAGTCGTCGACCTTCTCAAGCAATCAAACCCTTTCTGAATTTATGAGTCATGAAACCGGCATACTAATTTCCTTCGAGGGTTCCGAAGGGTGTGGAAAATCAACGCAAATTCGTCGACTAGCGGACCGAATGGAAGAAATCGACCATCGCGAAGTCGTGGTCACCCGAGAACCCGGCGGAACCGTCATCGGAGAAGACATCCGGCATCTTCTCATGCATGCCGATTCATCCCAGAGCATCTTTCCCGAAACCGAACTTCTTCTTTTTGCCGCAAGTCGGGCTCAATTGGTCAGGGAAGTGATTTTTCCATCGGTTCAGGAAGGAAAGATCGTGCTTTGTGATCGTTTTCTGGACTCCACCACGGTTTATCAGGGCGTGGCTCGTCAAATAGCGGATGATCCGATTACCCAAATCAATTCCTTTGCCGTCGGGGAGGTGGTCCCCGACCTGACCGTCGTTCTGGACGTACCGGCGGAAATAGGGCTTGAAAGGATCAAGCATCGGGTATCGGACATGCCGGATCGCATGGAACAGGAAAACGTGGAGTTTTACGGCAAGGTCAGAGAGGGCTACCTTCATCTCGCCAGAAGTCTGCCGGATCGTTTTTTCGTCGTCGACGGTACCGGTGAGGCCGATGACATTGAAATTCTCATCTGGAATGAGATTCACAGCCGTTTCTTTGCCGAAGACTAATCCCGTAGAGAGTTGGACGAAACACCAAAGCATCTCGCCGCTTTACTGCAGAGACTCTCGGAGGGTACCTTGCATCATGGATTGATTTTTCAAGGTGATCCCGTGGAGACGGTTGAGGCTCACGCCCTGCGGCTCTCCAGAAAAATCCTGCGGATGGAAGACGGCGTCCGCGAGCACCCCGATCTTTTTCATCTGCGGCCCACGGGGAAAATGCGGATTATTGCGGTAGACCGTACCCGGGAGCTGATTTCGGACCTGCACCGAACTTCGAATCAGGGCGGAGCCAAGGTCGCCCTGATTCATGAAGCCGATCGCATGCGCAAGGAAGCGGCAAACGCTTTCCTCAAAACCCTGGAGGAACCTCCTCCGGAAACTTTTCTTCTCCTGCTCACGAACCGGCCGAACTCTATGCTGCCCACCATCAGAAGCCGTTGCCTGTCAGTTAGGCTGGGTGGCGCCCATCGAGAGAGAGAGGACCCCGAATGGTTGGATTGGAAAAGGAAATACGAGCATTGGATTTGCACGCTCTTGGACCGGACGGCTTTGGCCAAAGACCGAATTTCCCCTCTCTTCGCCGCCTATGGCCTGACCGCAGGCTTACTGAAGATGATTCGTGAAAAAGCGGAAGTCGAATCCAAGGCAGTCATCAGGGAATCCGCGAACCTTATGGAGGACAAGGAGATGGATGCATTGGAAACCGGAGCCCGCAAGAGGGTCAGGTCGGAATTTCTCCGCGAAGTTTCGAACTTGACCCGCACCTTGGTGGCAAGGACTGGAGAATCAGCGGGCGGGATCGGCAAACTCTCGGGAAAATTTGCCCGAGTCATTCAAAGCCTGGAAAAAAACACCGGTTTGCTGGAGGTCAACCTCAAGGACGAGGCCGCGCTCGAAGACTTTTATCTTTCTTCCCTGCGCATTTGGTCGGCAAAATAACTTTCCCATCACCCGAAATGTCCACGATCTTTGAAAAAATCATCTCCCGCGACATCCCCGCCGAAATCATCCTCGAAGATGATCATTGCATAGCCATCCGCGACATTGAACCCCAGGCGCCCTTTCACGCCCTGATCATACCGAAAAAACGGATTCCAAGAATCGCCGCGGCCAAGGAGGAAGATCAGGCGTTGTTGGGCAAGCTTCTTCTCATTGCCGGAGAGATCGCCAGAAAGGAAAACTTGGAGGATGGATTTCGCATCGTCGTAAACAACGGACAAGACGGGGGCGAGACGGTTCCGCATCTGCACGTGCACCTTTTGGGCGGCCGAAAGATGTCCTGGCCGCCGGGCTGAATTCCTTACGCAAGAATGATCAAGTCATTGCATTTCTTTGCCGTCTTCATGCTCGGATTTCTTCCCTCTCTCTGGTCGGACGAAGTTAGAATTTGGGACGGATCCGTTTTGCAGGGAGAGATCCTGGGCCTGGATGACGGAAACCTGACCTTGGCCACGGATTTCGCCGGAGAGATCAAAATTCCGAAAACGAAAATTTCGTCAATTTTCAACGAGGAAGAAATCTCCTTTAGGATGGAGGACAATCGAACCTTCAAGGGAAGAGCCCGGTTCGGCCTCGACGGCAATTTCACCATTGACGACCAAAACGAAGAATTCACGCTCTCCGGAGTCAGGCAATTGTGGACCGATGAATCCGATGATCCCCTTATCCTTTCGGCTCGGGAAAAAGCCGAGGCCTTGCTTTTGAAATGGAAACACTCCGTGGGCTTCGACCTCACGGGTTCATCGGGAAACAGCGACAACTTCGGACTGGGAATCCGCATGGACAGTTCGCTGAGCAACGAGTTCCGGGGGTATGACTTATACTTATCCTACAACAAAGCCGATCAGAAGAGTACGCCGGTTGAGGATGAGACCAAGCTCGGAATCGAATACGACTCCCGTTTCTTTGATGCCTTGGCTTGGTATGCCAAGGCCGATTTGGAAAAAGACGAAATCGAAGAAATCGATCTGCGGGCAACCTCCGCCGTGGGATTGAAATATTCTTGGATCGAAGAGATCGATTACGAGGTTTCGGTCCGCTCCGGTCTGGCATTCAGGTATGAGAAGACCAGTGCCTCCAATCATCAGGACATGACGGACCCGGCCATTGATCTCGGACTTGAATACGTCCATTACATCAAGAATTCCCTATCTTTGGAAAGTGACCTTTCCTACGTACCCAGCCTGGCGAATTTCGACAAATTTCTCATTACTCAGGATACGGCCGTAATCTTTCCGATCGACAGTGAAGCTCACTGGAACCTGCGTTCGGGACTGTCGGGAAGTTACAACTCCACTCCAGGCGAACTCAACGAGGAGTTGGACCTCAAGTATTATCTTCGATTGGTCTTTCTCTTCCAATAGCCCGTCTTCCCTTACGGCAAATTTCGGGGAATGAATTCAAAGAAGCTTCCGAAGTCGAGGAGAAAGGCCACCAGTTGTCCCATCGCAAGCACCACCAGGGCCAGTAATACGAGAATGACGACGGGCTTAGGCAGGGAATTCCTCATCTTTTGAAAATCCTCATTGCCCTTGCCTGCCATTTTGCCTGATCCACCGCAAGGCTTCCTGAAAGCGAACGGTCGGATCGTCTGCCGTGGGATCATCCTCCCACTTCGCTCCCCGGTCTCGATTCCATCCTTCGGCCCGCTGAAAAACATTCTGATTTCCTCCATTCCCGGAATCCGCTCCCATTTGGATTCGGTTTTTCAAAAACTCCCTCAAGGCTTCAAATCTTCGCGCCGACTCTCCTTGTTCGGATGCTGATTGCAATTTCTCCTTCTTGTCGGATGGGGAAGAAACGGGACGGTTTCGCTCGAACTCGACTTCCAACACCCTGAGTTCCTCTTCGGTAAGATCTTCAAGAGAATCTCGGTCCCAAGCCAATTGAAATCCCCCGGGGGCCTCGATTTGCGAAAAGTCTTCAACGGGCAGAACAACCAATGCAGGTGAATCCTTCGTCTGTGGAGACGCGCGATGCATGGGCTCCGCATCCGCAGCCGAGACTTCAAGCCCTATGGATTCCTTGACGTGCTGAAGACCCAAAGCGGGCGAGGCTTTCGGTTGATGGGGCGAGAATTGCAACGACTGGGCGACTTCGCCGGCTGCGGGGGATTTGGAAGGCTGGGGTTTTTGCTTTTCTTTTTCATTCGCATTCCTCTCCGGCCTGGGTTTGCGTTTCCTTGCCTTGTCCAAGTCCTTTGACTCAAGCTCTTTTTTCGCCATTTGAGGAGGCAATGAAGAATCGACCGGAGAAATCCCTTTGCCGTTGGGAATGGCATTGATCTCCACAGTGGCAGACTTCTTCTTTCCCAAAGACGACCCCTCAGGGGAAGCAGCGACTTCCTTGGAAGCTTTCTGCATTTGGCTTTCTTCGCCTTTCGCCGTTTGTGGATTTTGTGGCTTTTCTTGGGCAATCCTGGAGCTTTGCTCGTTCTTCGCTTTCGGCGGCTCGACTTTATTTGCCCCTCCATCGGCAATTTCATCCCGATCCTGTTTTCGAGATAGGGAAGCAGGCTTTGGGGATTGCTCTGCAGGCGAACTTTCCCGGGGACGCTTTGCAAACGCTTCCGAGGGTTGATTCATGGGCTTGCCATCCATCGCCTTCCTCAAGCCGGGGGATTTCTGCTCCGCTTGCGGGGAGGGTCGTCGACTTTGTGGATCGGCATCCGGCTTGCTTCGGGAAGAAGGATTTTGAGGGCCGCCTGAAACGCCTTTTCGGGCAATCTGCGATTTCAGTTCCTTATCCTCACTTGTCTCGGGCTTGGACAGAGAACCACTCCCATCCACTCCCTTTTGGGAGCAAGCGGGAAAGAACAAAATTACGGCAAGAAGGAGACAAGCGCCAAAACAAGCGATTGCTCTCGCCTTGTGGATCATTGGCTCGTTCCCCGGAATGGATTCAGGGCTTCGACGAACAAATCCACCAATAATCGCAACGCCGCCCCACCGGACTCCTCGCAATCGCTCTGGATGGAGAAGCTCCCGGTGCGCGATGCTTGAATGCGATCGGCGCAGCGCCAATTCGAGAAAGCTTCGAATCCGCGGGATTGTTCCGGATCAATTCTTTCCAGAGTTCCGACTACGCTTTGAAAGTCCAAGCGCTGAACGAAGATTTCAACGAATTCACCGAAGACCGTAGACAATCCCGAAGCATTTGTTCCCGTTCTCGCATTTTCCATCAAGCTTGCCACCCTTAGGCCGAACCCAGCGTCCAAAACTTCCTTTTCATAATCATACTCCCCGGAAACCGTAATCCCCTCCACTCCGGCCTTTGCCATCAAATGAACTTCAAAGTTTAAAAAATCCTCAAACAATCCGAGGATCTCCGTTTCCTCAACCGATTTTTCAAAGGGATAGAAGAAATTCCTGCCCAAGAGAGTGACCGCGACGTCGAAATCTTCGCTCCTTAGCTTGGCGACCAGACCCGGTTGCAGGTGATTGGGTTCCTGCCCATTCTGAAAAAGGGCCTGCATCTCGGAGTCCAGAAAACGAGGATCCGCTTGATCCGTCCACCAAGAAGTCAGGAAAATCAAACAATTTTCATCCAAGCCGACGGATACGTGCGAGGAATGATGATGAATCGAATGAAAGGAGGGAAATTCATTTTCGCGAACTTTCCAATTTGGCCGCAGGGACTTCAGATCGAGTCGACTGAGAATGAAATTCTTGACTCTCTCGTCGTCGCCGATCGGAAGAATCAGCCCGAAAAGGACGTCGCCCGCCCTTTGCTCTCGATGATTCGGACCTGGAAGTTGCATGAAGTAGCCGGCTTTCCCATCGGCCATTATTCCACAAGCCTGGGGATTCCACACCATGTCCTTCAAAAAAGGTACCCGTTGGACAAGACCATCGGAAATAATCCTGGACAGTCCGACTTCCTCGACCATTCGAAGGTTGGAGAAGCTGCAAACTCCGAAAGCCTGTTCCGGCAGGTATGACAAAATCCGCTCATTCATCCCCCTCGAGGCAAAGTCTCCAACCAAAGAAGCTTTGGCCGAAGCCGATTTTTCCTTTTTCGAAAAATTACCGTCCGGGAGTATCTCGTATGCCGCGAAAATCAAAATTCCCAGGGCAATCAAAACAAAAATTGGATTCGCCGCGCTACCCTTCGGTTCGTCGCCGGAAACCTTCCCCTGCGGATCATCCTCACCGTCTGCGCCCCCCCGGCGCATCCACGCCGCATTGAAGGCGATGACCAAGGTCACGGCAAGGGGATCAAAAACCGCAACCAGGATCAGAATAAACCATTTGACCACTCGGTTCACGGCCCGATCCAAAGCTTCTTTGATCAGGTGCGGGTTCTCCGTGGCTTCCGCAGCCGCCACCTCGGAGTCGAAGGCCCGGGCCACGAATTTGAAGGATCCGATGTCGGTCGCCCGTATCTTGCCCTGCAATTCCAAAATTCGTCTTTCCGCCTGCTCTTTTTTGGCAAGCAGCTCACTTTTCCTTTGCTCGAGTTCCGCCGAACTATCCGGGCCGAAAGCCGAGGAGACCTCGCTCATAGCGGTTATTTTCTTACTGGCCTCGGCAATCTCCGACTCCAGCGACTTTATCCTTTCATCTACCGAGAATCTCGCTTTTTGCAGATTTTCCAATGCGGTGCGGACGTTGTCGGCCTGCTCCGCGCCTCCGGTCGTCAAGGCGGTGATTTTCTGATTCGCATCCAGAATCTCATTTTGAATGGTTTCAATTCTGGCATCCAGCGAGGAGTGTCTTTTTTGCAAATCATCCCTAGCCTTCTGCACGGACTGGCTGATTTCGGATAAGGAGGCCCGCAGCCCCTCTCGCTCCTCGGCTTGCGTCTTGAGCAATTCGGCCGCTTTCTTAAACCCATCCTCCTTGAGAAAGCCTCCCGGGCCCTGATCCCGGTATACTTTGACGGCCGCGTCCAGCTCCGCAAGTCGTTGGTTAAGTGATTCCTCCTTTTGCAACTCCTTGGAAATCCTCTGATCGACCTCGACCTTTGCATCCTTTCGCGAATCCTCCAACTTGGCAATATCCTCACGGCGAATTTCAATGACTTCCTCCAGTCTTTTCTTCTCCTTCTCCCTTCTTTCCCGCTCCCCCAGAATCATTTGATCGGTTTCCTCGGCCAATCTGGCCTTGGACTGCTCCGCCGAGGCTATGTCCTTTCTGCGTTCCTCGATGTATTTTTCCAGCCTGACCCTTTCCTCGCCTTGCCTTTCTTCCCGGAGAGCCGAGCCCTTTTGTCCCGAACTTTGATAGGCTTGAACCAATCGGTCGAACTCCCCCTGCTGTCTCTGCAAGCTGACGATTTCCTTCTCATAGCCTTCCACTTGGCTCAGAGTTTCTTCGAAAGCTTGCGAAAGATAGCCGTAAATGCCGGCGGAGGTGATGCATATGAGCAATGCGACCGCCAGCAGCAGATAGGACCGGAGACTGCGGTTGCAGGTTTTCCAATGACGATAAAGAAAGGACGCCGCTACCAGTTTCCCAATTTCCAAACTGGAGGCCATGATGATGATGGGGACGGTGAAGGAACTGACGGCACCGAAGGTAAGGGCAATGCCACGAACACTGAAGTACGCGGCGCAACCGGCAATGAAAAGGGCGGAAGCTCCAATGACCAGCGGAAAGAGTCTCATGGGTTTTTTTGACAAAAATATACGGTGGTGAAAACAAGAACTTATTCCCAAGACGATTTTTTATTCACGAAGGAATCTTTTCCGTTTTCAGCAGGCCCGTAAAAG